>DAHXOZ010000200.1 GCA_027364635.1 bacterium
GTGGGTATTTTGTTATCAATCATTACAGCTTACGTAGCGCGCGGATTCAACAGTATTATGGATTTACTGCAGTTGGTTTTCAGCTTTGTAAATGCGCCCCTTTTTGCAACTTTTCTATTGGGCATGTTCTGGAAGAAATCCACTCCCAACGGGGCATTCTGGGGTTTATTATCCGGAACCGCCGCCGCAGCGCTTACGTATTCATTAACAATGGCTGAAGGGAAAGGCGGTTCAATTGCTAATCTTCATACGTTTTATTCCGGAACGAGCCAGGCTTTTAATATTGCATGGATTTCCTTCTCAGTCTGCTTTATTATCACTTATGTAATCAGTTTGTTTACTGAAAGAAAACCTGAAAATCAACTGGTGGGGCTTGTGTACAGTCTTACACCACGTCAGCAGGATAAAAACCGTGTTTGGTACAAAAATCCTGTTTGGCTTACTGTAATCGTAGCAACCATTACCATCATTTTAAACATCATATTTTATTAAAAACATAATAATGAAAAAATTCTTTGATCTCCGTTTCGTGATTGGTGTTTTTTTCCTGGTTGTGGGCATTTTATTGCTGATATACAGTTTTACCAACCCCAGCATTGCACATCCCGAAGTAAACCGATGGAGCGGTATCTTTTTTATGGCGTTTGCTGTAGTAATGATCCTGATGTCCTTTGATAAAAAGCCTGAAGATGAGTTGTAGGTATAAATTACGCGGCTCAATTATTTTTAATAAATATAAAAAACAGTAGCCCCAAAAATTATCAATTTTTAATTTACTTCTTTATTTCAGATTGTGATATACTTTTTGCACGTCATCATCCTGCTCAAGATGATCTACCAATTTTAGAACTTCTTCCGCATCTCCTTCTGAAAGTTCGACGGTTGTTGTCGGAATCCTGGTGAGTTCGGCGGTAATTACTTCTATCTTTTTTTCTTCCAAAGCCTTGCTCATGTTACCAAATTCAACGAAAGGGGTGCGGATAATAATATTTCCTTCGCTGTCTTCACCGATCTCTTCCAAACCATAATCGATCAATTCCAGCTCAAGTTCTTCAATATCCAGTTTTTCATTTTTAATTTTAAATTCTCCCATATGATTGAACATAAAAGCAACGCTTCCACTTGTGCCAAGAGATCCGCTATTTTTATTAAAATGCATCCGCACGTTGGCAACTGTTCTCGTAGGATTATCAGTTGCTGTTTCAACTAAAATAGCTACGCCGTGCGGCGCATATCCTTCATAAATTTCTTCATGATAGTCTGATTTATCCTTGCCCATCGCCCGTTTGATGGCTGCATCAACCCGGTCTTTCGGCATATTTACCGCCTTCGCATTAATGATGCACCTTCGCAGGGCGGCGTTATTATCCGGATCAGGACCGCCTTGTTTTACGGCAATATCTATTTCTTTGCCAATGCGTGTAAACTGTTTCGCCATCTTATCCCAGCGTGCAAACATCGTCGACTTTCTTACTTCAAATATTCTTCCCATTACGTTAATTCATTAATTCTTTTATTTATTTATTTTCCAACGGGCAAAACTAAAATGTAAAAACTATAATTAAAAATTAAAAAATTGCGTTCATAATTACCATATACAGGTTTTTCGTTTTTTGAGAAAAAGCATTTTTAAATTTAACTAAAGCTGAAACCCGACTTTGGTTTCATCAAAATATAATTCACTCTCTTGCTACCCTAAATTAGTTTAAATTTGATCAATAGATGTAATAGTGTTATGGGGAAAATTCTTATCTTATCAAAATATATTTTTCTTATTTATAGTGTAGATATTGGTGAAATCAGAAAGCATATTCATGTAACGTATAATCTAGCTGGTTACAAAAGATCCTGTAAATTCTGGCTGGGAACCAAACATTCAATTAGATGAAAATAAAAAAGGAGATTTTTCAGAAATTGAATTAAGGGAAATTGAAAAATTAATTGAAGAAAACAAAGAAATTATTTTGAAACAATTGAATCTTTTTTACACAGGGAAACCTGTTAAATCTGTAAGAAAATGAATAACACCATAATTTATCCTGCCATAAAAAGTATTGAATTTATTAACAGTAGTATTTTGTTCGTTCATCTAAGTAATGATCGGGTTTTCATAGTGCCTTTAGACAAATTTCCAGTTATTAAAAACCTTTCTGCTGAAGAAAAAAAAGCATTTGAAATAATTGACGAAAAATATCTTTCTTTTTTGTCAATTGATGATGTATACAGTATTGAAGAATTGATAGGATTTGTAAATGTGAAATAGCTTATTAATTACATTTGCAAAAAAAATCAATTTAAAACTGAAGGTACAGCTATGAAAATAATGAAGTTTGGCGGCACGAGCGTTGGAAAGCCTGAAAGAATGGCCGAAATCAGAAAACTGATTACCAAAGACGATGAAACAAAAATAATTGTTTTAAGTGCTTTAAGCGGCACCACCAATGCGCTTACAGAAATTAGCGATGCTTTATCCAAAGGGGATCGTGGGGAAGCAAAAGCAAGAATTGATGCATTGGAAAATCATTATCAGAACTTTATCGTAGATCTGTTAAAAGATCAAACCTTTTTTCAAAAGGCAAAGGACGTACTTGCTGAGCATTTTGAATTTTTAAATATCATTTTAAAAATTTCGTACAGCGAAGCATTAAACAAAGATATTTTGGCGCAGGGCGAATTGTTGAGTACCAAACTTTTCAGCATATATTTAAACGAACAGGAGATCGCTCATGTGTGGCTACCGGCACTAGAGTTTATGAGTATTGATCATAACAGTGAACCGCAGGTAGCACAAATAAGAGAAAAGCTCACCAAATTACTTGAGGCCAATAAAGGCACAAAAATTTTTGTAACACAGGGTTATATCTGTCGGAATGCAAAAGGAGAGATTGATAACCTGAAGCGCGGGGGAAGTGATTACAGTGCTTCGCTGATAGCGGCAGCCGTTGATGCATCAGTTTGTGAAATCTGGACCGACATCAGCGGAATGCATAACAATGATCCACGAATTGTAAAGAACACACGGCCTATAAAACATTTATGTTTTGAAGAAGCGGCAGAGCTTGCCTATTTCGGAGCCAAAATTTTACATCCGGCAAGTATCTGGCCTGCTCAGTATTTTAATTTTCCTGTTAAATTGCTGAATACGATGGAACCTGAAGCGCCAGGCACTTTAATAGAAAGAGATTCTGATTCGGAAGGGGTAAAAGCCATTGCAGCAAAAGATTCGATTACCGCGATAAAAATCAAAAGCAGCCGCATGTTACTGGCTTATGGCTTTTTAAGAAAGATTTTTGAAGTATTTGAAAAATATGAAACTTCCATCGACATGATCACCACTTCTGAAGTGGCGGTTTCTCTCACGATCGATAATGACTCTAATTTGCAACAGATTATTAAAGAGCTTGAAATGTTTGGAAACATTGAGATAGATAAAGATCAAACCATTGTTTCCATCGTTGGATACCATATTTCCAAAACAGAACATCTTTTGGCAAAAGTTTTTAATAGCTTAACAGACATTCCGGTTCGTATGGTAAGCTTCGGCGGAAGCCAGCATAATATTTCAATACTGGTTTCTCATGAACACAAAGAAAAAACGTTACAATTGCTGAATGCAGGTTTGTTTGAGTGATTGCGTTTAGAGGGTTTTAGATGAAACGTTTAGACTAGTTTAGAAAAGTTTAGAAGGTTTAGCAGTAAATCAACAAATTACTGTAATCTTTATTCTAGGACTTTGACGTTTTTGACGGCCGAACTTCAATTTTGCTTGGCAATGTTCTTGCCGGCATTTTTAAAAGATCAGCTACCATTTGCCCAATATCTTCGGGCTGTATTTTCCAGGAATCTGCTTCGTTTGGTGTATGATCATTAAAATGAGTTGCTACCGAACCGGGCATAATCGTAGTAACTTTTATATCATACTTTCTAAGATCCAGCATGATGGCTTGTGTAAAACCAACGAGGCCAAATTTGCTGGCATTATAAGCGGCTCCGTTTTCGAAAAAGTTGGTGCCCGCAAGGCTTGCGATCGTGATAATATAACCCTTCGATTTTTTTAATTCTTCAACTGAAGCTTTTACACTGTTAAAAACACCAGTAAGGTTTGTGTCAATCGTGTTTTTCCAATCTTCTTCACTCAAACTATCTATCGGGGCGAAATGACCAACGCCCGCATTGGCGATCAAAACATCCAGTTGTCCGAATTGATCAATTACTTTTTTTACTGAATTCTTTTCATTTTCCATTGAACTAACATCTGATTGCAAAGCCAAAATTTTTGAATTATCATTAGTTAATAATTTGGCTGCCTTTTTCGCTTCTTCCAAATGGCGGCTGGTAATGGCTACTTTCATTCCAATATCCAGTAATGCTTTGGCAATTCCATATCCAATGCCTTTGCTGCCGCCGGTTATGTAGGCTACTTTATTCGTTAATGTACTCATTTTTAAACGTTCTTTTTTAATATTTTTTGATTTTCTTTATTACTCATTTTGTTCAGAAATATATCTGAATAGTAAAATGAAAATTTGAATAATTAGTTGCTTTACTGTGAAACAGGAGGCATTTCATCCAGTTTATTATCTTTAATAAACTTGTTTTTTATCCCGGTAAATTCTTCCACAAGTTGAGAAGCTGTATTCAAGGTTTCATCTGCATTTGAATGTATCTCAGGTAATTTTTGATCAAGTAAATTATTCCCAAGGTTGATATTTTCAGCTTCTAATTGAGCCACCTTTTTCAATAAAGAAGCCTGGCTGTTAACTATATCATTTAACTCGCGGATCATTTTTTCCATTGAGTTGAGTTTTTCTCTTGCATTCATAATGAATATTTTTTATTTGAGACTCAAATATTGTTCCTATTGTGGAGTACAATAAAAAATATTCTAAAATTTAGCTTCATTCTGTATTGTATGCCCACTTCACCAAAGTAGCGCCCCAGGTAAAACCGCCGCCAAATGCTGCAAGAACAATCAGGTCGTCCTTTTTTAATTGATTTTCCCATTCCCATAAACACAATGGAATGGTGGCAGAAGTGGTATTTCCATATCGCTGGATATTGATCATTACCTTATCCATACTCAAACCCATGCGACTCGCCGTAGCATCAATTATTCTTTTATTGGCCTGGTGGGGAACGAGCCATGCAATATCGTTCCCGGTTAATTTATTTCTTTCCAATAATTCATAAGAAACATCAGCCATTCCTTTTACGGCAAATTTAAAAACCTGTGGCCCTTCCTGGAAAATGTAATGTTCTTTTGCCATTACGGTTTCTACAGAAGCAGGTTTTGCAGAACCGCCGGCTACCATTTTTAAATATTCTTTTCCAATGCCATCAGTCTTTAATAAACTATCCTGTATTCCATATCCTTCTTCATTCGGTTCTAAAAGAATAGCGCCCGCTGCATCGCCAAAAAGAACGCAAGTTTTCCTGTCGCTGTAATCTACTATGCCGCT
>DAHXOZ010000201.1 GCA_027364635.1 bacterium
ACAAGAAAATCGTGATCAAAGTCAAAAGCATTTAATTGTCTTAAGTTGATTTGACAGGAATGTTTTAGAGCAAGTTTGGAGAGATTGTGATTTTTTAAGAAGGCAAAAGTTTCATCCCAATATTTTTTATTGGCGTGGTATTGACGCGCAAATTCCTGTACATCTACTGATGAATGAGGTTGCAAATGTAAACCACCCAGCCATTCCTTTTTTTTAAACCAGTTTTCGTTTTCTTTTTTTGAAGCAGCCGATTGTGCATTCACGTTTACAGCAAGACTCAAAAAAATAAGTGCAAGGAGAGAAAAGAAGAATTTCTTTTTCATGAAGAATCTTTTATAAATTTTTAATTTAAAAGTAGGAATTATTTATAAAAGAAAAACTACGATTTATTTGATGGCAATGAAAATGAAGAAGTATGGGCTTGGTTTTACTTTTTGCAGATATTTATTCCACAACTCTAAGATGATGTAAATCGAAAGCCGGGTTTTTACCTTTTATCGTTGAAAAAAAGGCAATGATCTTTTTAAGATCAATCTCTTCATTACCTGTTACAAAAAAAGGTTTGCCAATGATTACTTGTTTATTTTCAAAATCAAACCCAAAAGGAACGATCGGAACATTTGTCATTGTTGCAATTTGATAAAATCCGCTGCGCAATTTTTTTACCTGCTTACGTGTGCCTTCCGGAGCAATAGCCAAAATAAAAATTTCATTCTCGTTGAACAAAGAAACTGCCTGCTCAACAATACCGTGTTTACTATTGCTTAAGCGATCTACCGGAATACCACCTAATCCACGAAACAGCCCACCAAACGGGCCATTAAATAATTCCTTTTTCCCCAAAAAATTTGCATGTTCTATTTTTAATTTATTTCGAACCGCAAAACCTATTAATAAATCTTTCCAACTGGTGTGGGGCGCTACGATGATCACCATTTTTTTTAAATGATATGGAAATTCTCCGGCAACTTTCCAGCCTGATAATTTCCAATATAATTTGGCAAATAATCGAAGCATAATATTAATTGTGTTATCACAAAATTCCTGAAAATGTGAGATCGTAAAATGGGATAAGAAATGAAAAGCCAGGTTAAAGGATGTTCCAGGTTTTATCGCCCGATAAAATTTTATTTAAAGAAATCTTTCCTTTTTTTGTTTTGATCTCTTCTATCTGGTGCTGCATATCTTCTTCATACACCGGCCGTTCTTCTGCGTATATAACTCCAAATGGCCGCGGGAAAGTATCGTTAAATTCAGCGTCAAAAAAGCGGGAAATAAGATTGGCCTTGGTCTTGTCATTTTCGTCATGTATCCAAAGATCACTTGCTGAAAATCCGTTGCTATTCAGATCAACCACCACAGGCTTTAATCCATCCAACCTGATGCCTTTATCCTCATTATTGCCAAAGATGAGTGGCTTACCGTTTTCAAGAAATAAGGCTTCTTCCTTTTTGGTTTCTTTATCAGAAAAAGGAAAGAAAGTACCGTCATTAAAAACAGGGCAGTTCTGGTACACTTCAACAAAAGAAGTTCCCTTATGCGCATGCGCGCGTTTCAACATAGTTTGCATGTGTTTCGGCTCACGGTCAAGCGTACGCGAAACAAATGAAGCTTTGGCTCCGAGTGCTAGTTCAGAAGGATTAAATGGTTCCTCAATAGAACCGTAAGGAGAAGATTTAGTGATCTTTCCACGCTCTGATGTAGGAGAATATTGGCCCTTGGTAAGACTGTATATCTGGTTATTGAACACCAGGTAATTCACATCAAAGTTCTTTCGCATCAGGTGAATAAAATGATTGCCGCCGATAGAAAAAGCATCGCCATCACCGGATACGATCCATACATCCAGGTCAGGATTGGCCGCTTTTACCCCGGAAGCGATTGCTGCTGCGCGCCCGTGAATACTATGAATTCCGTAAGTATCCATGTAATACGTAAAGCGGGAAGAACATCCAATTCCTGAAATAAAAACGAATTTTTCTTTTTCAATACCCAGATCCGGGAAAATCGTTTGTACTTGTTTCAGGATAGAATAATCGCCACAACCGGGGCACCATTTCACCTCCATCCCTGAAGAAAAATCTTTGGGATTCAGTTTTTCATTTGTATCTAAACTAAGCGTTTCCATTTTTTGATCTTTAAGACATTCTAATGATTCGTTCTTTAATTTCGGCTGTTGTAAAAGGCAACCCCTGCACTTTTGAGAAACCGGTGGCAGGAATTAAAAATTCGGCTCTTATTAACTGGAGTAACTGTCCGCTGTTCATCTCAGGAATTAAGACCTTTTCAAAACCAAATAACAACCACCCCAGGTTTTTAGGCAAAGGGTTAATATAACGAAGATGGATATGCGCAACATCAAATCCTTCATCGATTGATTCTTTAACGGCAGTTTTGATAGCGCCGTAAGTAGAGCCCCAGCCCAAAACCAAAAGTTTTGCTCTTTCATTGCCGTTATCAATTTTTGCAGGCGGAATAAAGCTTTGAATACGTTTTACTTTTTCAGCACGCAATTTTGTCATTTTTTCATGATTCTTAGCTTCATAAGAAACATTGCCTGTATCGTTTTCTTTTTCAAGTCCGCCAATGCGGTGTTCCAGGTTTTTTGTTCCGGCTTTTATCCAGGGCCTTACCAAATTTTCATCACGTTTATAGGGCAACACTTTTCCGTTTTCTCCGTTCGCTTCCTTTAAAAAATTCACTTTGATTGAAGCAAGGTCTTCGTCTTTTGGAAAACGCCACGGCTCTGATCCATTGGCAATATATCCGTCACTTAAAACGATCACAGGAGTCATGTGTTCCACAGCAATTTTACACGCTTCGTAAACTGTTTCAAAACAATCGGAAGGAGAAGATGCTGCCAATACCGGCAAAGGTGCTTCACCATGCCTGCCATGCATGGCCATTAGAAGATCTGATTGTTCAGTTTTTGTAGGCAAGCCTGTTGAAGGGCCTCCGCGCTGTACATCAATTACCACCAACGGAAGCTCGAGCATAGCTGCAAGCCCCAATGCTTCTGTCTTTAAAGACATTCCCGGCCCTGATGTAGTAGTAACGGCAAGGCTTCCGGTATAAGAAGCCCCAATGGACGAACAAATAGCCGCAATTTCATCTTCAGCCTGGAAAGTTTTTACACCATTGCCTTTATATTTCGAAAGATCATGAAGAATATCTGTAGCAGGCGTAATCGGATAGGAGCCGAGGAATAAAGGCAATCCTGATTTTTCTGAAGCCGCAACTAATCCTATTGCTGCTGCATGATTACCGGTTATATTCCTGTAAGTTCCTGAAGGAAGCCTGGCAGGTGCTATTTTAAATTGCGTGGTGAATATTTCAGCACTCTCACCATAATTAAAACCCGCCTTCAATACTTTGATGTTGGCATCTGCGATTTCAGGTTTTTTCGAAAATTTGTCTTGTATAAATTGAATGGTGTTATCGAGGGTTTTATCAAACATCCACAAAAGCAACCCAAGAACGAACATATTTTTACTACGATCAATTTCTTTCATTCCAAGCCCGCTCCCGGCAAGGCATTCTTTGGTAAGCTTTGTAATATCTACTTTATGGACAATATAATTTTCAAGTGAGCTATCTTCCAAAGGATTTACTCCATCGGGATATTCTGCCAGCGCCAGGTTTTTCTTATCAAACCCCTGCAGATTGGCAATGATGATCCCTCCTTTTTTTAACCTGGGCATATCCACTTTCAGCGCCGCTGCATTCATCGCTACTATCACGTCAAAACTATCACCGGCAGTATATATTTCTGTACTACCGAAGTGAACCTGGAAACCTGAAACACCGGCAACCGTTCCAACAGGGGCACGTATTTCAGAAGGATAATCCGGGAAAGTGGTGGTATCATTTCCTGCCAAAGCAGCCGTATCGGTGAACTGCATACCGGTAAGCTGCATTCCGTCACCTGAGTCGCCGGAGAAACGAACAACGACCTTATCAACCTGCCTTATCGTTGTAACTTTTTCCGGCAGTTCATTTGATATATTCATAGTTGGTTTAGATATATTATTATTAGCTGTGCAATAATTCTTTTCTTGCCAGCAGTTGTTCGGCGGTTTCTACATGGTCTTCGTCAGGCACACAACAATCAACCGGGCAAACAGAAGCGCACTGAGGCTCTTCATGAAATCCCTGGCACTCGGTACATTTGTTGGGCGTAATGTAATAGATGTCTGAAGAAAGTGGAGGCATACGGTCGTTGGCATCCACCATCGTACCATCGATCAATACAAAACTTCCTTTTACGGTTGTTCCATCTGCCATGCTCCACTCAACGCCACCTTCATAAATAGCGTTATTAGGACACTCAGGTTCACAGGCACCGCAATTGATACATTCTTCTGTGATTTTGATAGCCATAAGTTAATAATTTTTAAAGGGTGATTTATTTAAATAAAATGTAAAGGAATAATAAATGAGAAGTTGATTTTGTGATGCAACTCATTGAGCGATATGATTTAGATCATGTCGTTTTTGCTTTTAGCTGATCGTCTGTCAACAGGTAAAATAAGAAAGAAGATTATAAGTTTGTTTACTATAAACGAAACTTCAAATTAATTGGATTGAATCAAAAAAAAGGATCGAAGGCAACGGTGTGCCCAGGCGGTTCTGCGCAATTTGGTTTAGGATGAGAATTCAAATTATCATCTTTTTTTAGCCTGGCGAAAATGTAGCTACCAAAATAGTTACTATATTTATTTCATAATTGAGCAAAGCAATTTATTGATAAGAGGTCTTGAATGAAAGGGGAAATTTGATGATTTTAGGATTCGTATTGCCGGAACCCTTGCTGATAAAAGGATGTAGAGAATGATTATGAAGCGAAAAAAGGTTGAAGTTTTTGCATCATGATGAAAATCATATCGCATGAAGATTTGAATCATGTTGAAGAAAAGAATTTGAAAAAGATTCATCACTACTTTGCACTCTGATTGATACTAAAAAATAGAATTATCTTATGGGATCAACATCAATGATTGTTTTGATTTTAGCCGCGCTCGCTTTTTCTTCCATTGCCATACTCATCGCTAAAATTCTTACAAAATCCACTACCAATCCTCAAAAGGGAGAGCCTTACGAAAGTGGAATTCCGACAAAAGGACAAACGTGGATTCAATTGAATGTAGGTTATTATTTATTCGCCTTAATCTTTTTAATATTTGATGTGGAGCTGGTTTTCCTTTATCCATGGGCGGTTGTTGCGAAACACGTTGGATGGTTTGCCTTAATAGAAATTATTATTTTCTTTTTTATATTATTCACCGGATTTTTATACGCACATAAAAAAGGTGCTTTAAAATGGATGTAAGTAAAATAATTTATCATGAGTCTTACTTTAAATAAAGAACAGTCTTCAAAAGTCCCCTCTCATGGAGGGGATTTAGGGGAGGCCAATTTTCCCGGG
>DAHXOZ010000202.1 GCA_027364635.1 bacterium
TTGCTTACGTAGAGCCAGAGCCAGCAATTCATAAAACCTGTAAGGACCATGTTAAAAGTGTACACACCATAAGGGAGTTTCAGGTTGGTATCAGAACTGTATTGCCCAAGAAAGCCTGCGCTGAACGGAAGTAATACCATTGTGAATAGATAAGCAAGGTTAAGCCATAATAAGGCGGTAGTATATTTTACTACATAACCGAATATACGGTGGTGAACTGACCAGTAATGACCTACAATTCCAAAGCTGATGACAAAGCCCAAAAAACGAAAGGACATGTGCGAAAGTGATTGCCATAAAAGTCTATCCGAGGGAAATTGAAGTTCAGGAACCTTGATATCAATGATCAATAACGTAATGCAAATGGCGCAAACACCATCTGTAAAAAAAGTAAACCTTTCCAATTGAAAATCCAGCCTTTCCTTATCATGTTTTGGTTCTCTCATTCCTTTAAATTTTTGGAGGTGAAGTGATGTTAAGATTAGCTTACTTCACTCCCAAAAATAGAATACATTTTTGATATACGGCAAGCAAAATAAAAATCGGTTTTTTTGCCTGCCTGTCCGGTAGGCAGGTTGGTTTACTAAGGATGTATGCCTACCCATCCCTGCGATTCTCTTATGATGATCTCGCCATTACCGCTTGGTACATAAGAAACAAATGGCCACAATTGATCAGGAGTAAGCTTTGCCATTTTCATCGTGTTTTCGCATTCGGCAAAAATAACGCCTCTTTTAACCAACGGTAAAAGCAGGGTATCCATGTGACTGGTTTTTAAATATAATTTTACTCCGGGCCCAAAAGCAATCAACTCCACTTTTAGTTTGCCTTCAAGCCGTGGATCGTCCAGCGAATTTTCTATGTTGTGCAAAATCATATGCATCTTTTTCGGATCAGCATCATCCAAAATAAACAACGCTTTGTAGGATTTTAATGTAGCGTCAGCGCCGTGATAAGTTGACAAAGTAGTAGAGGTTTGGCAGAAAGCATTGGTAGTAAAGAATACGAATGCGGCTGTAAAAAAAAGTTGGTTGATTTTCATCGTGTTTTATTTCAATTGTTTGAGCTGGTTTATAAATTGTTCATTATCATAATCGGCCATCCCTTCGTGTTTCAAAACAATATTTCCTTCTTTATTCAACACAATCGTTGTTGGCAGCGTCCCGCCAAACAGTTCGGGAGATACCGCACCTGGCTGATAGAAAGGAATAGCTAAGTTATTTTCTTTGATAAAGTTAATTCCTTTGTTAATGTCTTCATCTTCGTTTACAAATAAAAAAACAAAATGGCTGTCGTTTCGGAGAGAAAGATACAGTTTATTTAATGAGGGCATTTCAGCGCGACATGGCGGGCACCAAGAAGCCCAAAAGTTGATAAGAACTACTTTGCCTTTTAATTCTGCCGAAGTAACGAGCGTTCCATTTGAATCAGTAAAAGAAAAAGCAGGAGCGGCAATATTTGCGGGCTGTTCTTTTTTTATTTCAGCTTTAAAAAAGCCGGTGGAAATTATGCGCTGCAACAGCCACGCTTTGGCTCCCGGACTAAAAATGAAAATAAGTATCACTGTGTAAAACAGGATATTGCCCCAATTCTTTTTGATCTTGTTAGAAATCTTTTTTAAGTCCACTCTTTTTCTTTACGATTATTGATTTGCAGATTTAAGTAAAAATACAAATCTCCACTGCCTGTTGTGTTATAAATGTTACTTATGAAATGATTTGTGCAAAAATTTACATTTTAGGTACACTTGCATGGAGATTAATTTTGAAAAAGTATTTTTTACCTTATGATAAAATATTCTGCAGTAAACGAACCAATCCGGCGGTTTTTTAATTTCGGCATTAATTATTTGTGTCCAACGTTCTTCCTAAATTTGACCGGAAGACAATATTGAAAATTATTTCTAAAAATCTTAATTATGAAAGCATACGTAATTGTTGAATTAACAATTCACGACCAGGAATTGTATGATGAATATAAAAAATTAACACCCGCAACCATTGCTGCTTATGAAGGAAAATTTATCGTACGCGGCGGCAAAACAGAATCGCTTGAAGGCGACTGGAACCCGCAAAGACTTGTGATCCTTGAGTTTCCTTCTGTTGATCGTGCAAAAGAATGGTGGAGTTCTGAAGGATATTCAAAAGCCAAAACAATACGACAGCGCGCAGCAACTACCAAAATGCTGGTAGTGGAAGGATTTGAGTAATTGGTTTTTAGATTCACTATTTGAGAATTTGGAAGATCGTTATGCCTATGATAACGCCTAAAATGGAAGTATATATTAACTTGTTATATTTTGCCAGCCAGTTTGGAAGATAAATATCAAAATTCTCTTTAGCCGAATTGGAATATTTGCGTGCCATAATGGTTAAAGGACAAAAGAATTTAAAAACAAGAAGAACAATTCCTTCTAAAATAAATAACCCGTAGCCCATCCAAAGCCATATGTCCAATTTATTAGAAATTACAGCATAAAGCATGTAGAAGATTACAAAATTGAAAAAGATCCAAACCAATGTGTGAATAATCTTAATAATGATCAATTTTGTTTCTCCCTTCATATAGCTGTGATTAAAAATGATTATAATTTTTTACAAAAGCTGGTTGATTTTTATTCGAATACAGTAAAGCAGATTCTGGCATTTTTGCCAACAGAGCATACGCGCCCGGCCGATATCGTATAGGTTTTTAACCCTAAATAAAAATACCAAATAAAAGTTGGTTCGCTGCATTTTTTACTAGCAGAACGCCCTAAATAGAGTTACGGTTAACAGAGGCTAAGAGTATGTAACTTTTGTTACATAACTACCCCATTAAGGTCATATTAATGAATGATTTTGATCAGATTAAAATTTTTCATTACGCTTTAATTTTGAATTCGAAAATAAAAAATAAGAATCATGAAAAATTTAGTGATACTCGGAGCCGGAACAGCAGGGACCATGATGGCCAATCATTTAAATCATCATCTAAAACAACCTGAATGGCAGATAACTATTATTGATGAACGCGAAGCGCATCATTATCAGCCGGGATACCTCTTTCTTCCATTTGATATTTATTCTCCGGAAGATATTGTTAAAACAATTGAAGAATTTATTCCAAAAGATGTTGAACTGATCAAAAATAAAATAAATCGAATATTGCCAACTGAAAATAAAATTGAACTGGCAGGTGGTAAAGAGTTGCCTTATGATATATTGATTATAGCCACCGGTGCAAAAATTGCCCCGGAAGAAACAGAAGGAATGAAAGGTTCAGAATGGCAAAAATCTGTATTTGATTTTTACTCCTTTGAAGGTTCATTGGCTTTGCGTAATAAATTAAGAGAATGGGAAGGAGGCAAACTGGTTGTTCATATTACCGAAATGCCTATCAAGTGTCCCGTTGCTCCGCTTGAATTTGCTTTTTTAGCCGATTCTTTTTTTAAACATAAAAATATGCGCGATAAAGTGGAGATAACTTACGTAACTCCCTTAAGTGGTGCTTTTACAAAACCAAAAGCCACCCAGGCGCTCGAACATTTACTGGAAGAAAAGAATATCCATATTGAAAGTGATTTTGCAATTGAACGGGTAGATAATGAAAATAAAGAAATTGTGGATTATGGAGGTAAAGTTATTCCCTTTGACCTGCTGGTAACTGTACCTACCAACAAAGGTGACGAACTGCTGGAAAGATCAGGGATGGGCGACGATTTAAATTATGTTCCCACTCATAAAGCCACGCTTCAATCTAAAGAATATAATAATGTTTTCGTTTTAGGAGATGCCAGTAATCTACCTGCTTCCAAGGCCGGCTCTGTTGCGCATTTTGAAGCAGAGATATTAACCGAAAATATTCTTCGCTTTATTCACGGAGAGCCATTGAAAGAAGAATTTGACGGGCATGCGAATTGTTTTATCGAGACAGGCAACAGCAAAGCCCTTCTCATAGATTTTAATTATACACACGAACCTGTTGAAGGAAGCTTCCCATTCCCTGGTTTAGGACCATTGCGTTTATTGAAAGAAAGCAGGATGAACCATATGGGAAAACTGGCCTTCCGCTGGATCTACTGGAATATGTTGCTGAAGGGAACTCATATACCTTTTGTTTCTGCAACCATGTCTGAAAGTGGAAAACATTACGATAAAAAAACAACAAATCAATCAACAATCATCAATCAACTATAAAAATTTAAAACCATGGAAACAATAATTAACGGTTTTTCAATTGCCGTAAACGAAGAAGGCTACTTAACCGATTTTAGTCAATGGAATGAAGAGGTAGCTGAAAAACTGGCTACAGAGGCCAGTATAGAATTAACTCCAAGGCATTGGGAAGTATTAAAATACCTGCAGGAGGAACACATGAAACAAGCTGCATTAAGTATCAGGCGTATTGGAAAAAGTGGCGTAGTAGACATCAAAGAATTTTACCAGTTATTTCCAAATGCACCGTTAAAAACTGCATCAAAAATTAGTGGTATTCCTAAACCTGCAAGTTGTATTTAACAAAATAAAAATCAAGATCATGAAAGAGACTAATGGAGAAATTAAAAAGATGATGTTCATCTTATCCAAAGCGACATTAGAGAATGTATATGCAGCTTTCGTTATGGCTAACGGTGCAAGGATGGAAGGAATAGAGGCAGAAATATTTTTCACATTTTTTGGATTGGAAGCAATTCACAATAAGAAACTGGAGCATCTGCATACAGCTACGGTAGGTAATCCTGCCTTGCACATGCCGACCATGCTTGGTGGTTTGCCCGGAGTAGAAGCATTTGCTACTTCTATGATGAAAAAAGAAATGGAAAAGGTTGACATGCCTGAAATACCTGAGTTTTTAGAAATCTTAACCGCCTCAGGCGTAAAATTGTGGGCATGTAAATTAGCAGTAGACATGTTTCACTATAAAAGGGAAGATTTTTATGAAGGAATAGAAGATATAATTACCATAGGTGATTTCTATAAACATAGTAAGGGTGAAGGAGTGCATATGCTATTTATTTAAAATAGCAAAGCGTAAATACAATGACATTCTACAAACCTTCCGGGATAAAAACCGGAAGTTTTTTTTATTTTTCGATATCTCTTGACCTAAATGGCTTTTACACAAAATATAAATAGCAAATAAAAGTTTGTTTACTGTGTCTTTCAATAATTTTGTTGCAATAAGGCAGGTGACCGGCTTGCAGTTCTCCCGCGTATAATAGCTTCATTAGAAAAAGAAGGATTACCTGAGAAGGCTAAAGTTTTATTATATCTAATGCAATTAATCTGCGTACCTTGTAAGGAGTTAGTATAGCAATAAAAAATAAAAATGGCCTCCAAAAATGATCTTGATTTCACTTACACCACTATTGATGATTGTTGATTGATTTGTTGTTTTTTT
>DAHXOZ010000203.1 GCA_027364635.1 bacterium
TTGAATTGGTTGAGCCGGGGGTTGGTTTCCCGAGATCTCAAGATCGGCTCCAAGCAGTGAAGCTGCCTGGTTGTTTACTTCGTCGCGCAAATTATTTCCGAGAGAATAAATGGCTACCAGCGCTGCAATGCCGAGAATAATGGAAGAGATAAAAAGGAAAAGACGCGAACGGCTTCTGCGGCTGTCGCGCCAGGCCATCTGCAACAGCCATTTGAAATGAAGCGCATTAAGATTTCGGTTATTTTCTTTGTTTACTGTGCCGCTCTCGTTCATCTTATATTTTTATACGCATCAAATGTTACTGTTTATTTTGGTTGGATTATCCGATATAATTCTGCCGCCTTTTAAATGGATGATTCGCTGCGTTCGTGCAGCAAGTTCATCATCGTGAGTTACCAAAACCAGTGTGGTTCCTGCTTCCTGGTTGAGTTCGAAAATGAGGTCAACGATTTTTCCACTGGTTTCTGCATCAAGATTTCCGGTTGGTTCATCAGCAAATAAAATGGAAGGCCGGTTGGAAAAAGCGCGGGCGATAGAAACTCTTTGTTGCTCGCCGCCACTTAATTGTGCGGGGTAATGATGACTTCTTTCTGCAAGTCCCACTTTATCCAAAAATTCCATCGCCCTTGCACGCACTTTTTTCTCGCCACGGAGTTCCAAAGGAACCATGACATTTTCAATGGCAGTTAATGTGGGCAACAATTGAAAGTTTTGAAAAATAAAACCAACAAAGCGGTTTCTTACTGCCGCAAGCTGGTCTTCATTTAAACTTTCCAAATGATTTTGTTGTAATTCAACACTTCCGGAAGTAGGCTGGTCAAGCCCTGCAGATAAACCCAACAAAGTTGTTTTTCCACTTCCTGATGGGCCGACTATCGACATTGTTGAACCAGCCTCCACTGAAAAGGTGATATTGTCGAGCACCGTTAAAAGGCTGCCTCCACTTTTATAATTCTTGGTTACGTTTTGAAGAGAAAGAATGGTTTCCATTATGATTATTTTTTCCAGGTACCAATTAAAAAATTCATCAGGGTATCTTTGCAAAAGATGAATGATGAGGATGAAAGTATTTAATAAAAATAATTAATTCTGTTTTAATGTTTACAACTTCCCGTTTTACCGGCCCTATGATCAAAAGAATTTTATGGTTCTTTTTAATGTTAGCCTTTGTTTCCTGCAATAATAATAAGACGCCTAAAGCTACTCAAAACCAGCAAGTTTCAAAAGATAGCACGGTTTCCCCTACGGTAAAAAAGAAAACGATCCTGTTTTTTGGTAACAGCCTTACTGCGGGCTATGGCGTTGATCCGTCAGAAGCGTATCCTGCTTTGATACAGGATAAAATAGATTCGCTTGGATTGAATTATAAAGTGATCAATGCGGGCGTAAGTGGCGAAACCACTGCTGATGGCAACAGCCGCATCGACTGGATATTAAAGCAACCGATCGATATTTTTGTTTTGGAATTGGGCGGTAACGATGGACTTCGTGGCATTCCTTTAACAGGAACCAAAAAGAATCTGCAATCTATAATTGATAAAGTGAAAACGAAATATCCCAATGCGAAGATCATACTGGAGGGAATGCAGATTCCGCCAAATATGGGTCCTGCTTACACTTCAAAGTTTAAAGAAATTTATCCTGCAGTGGCAAAAGAAAAAAACATTGGCCTTGTTCCGTTTTTACTAAAAGGTGTGGGCGGTGATCCCAAACTCAACCAGCGCGATGGCATACATCCTACCGCCGAAGGGCATAAAATCGTTGCAGAAAATGTGTGGGAGATTTTGAAGAAAGATTTATAACAAAATAATAATCCCGGTAATTGATTGCTTTACTATACAATTGACATGCAACCGTCTTGCTAATAATAACCGGCGCTTCTTTTTTGGATCAACCAGAACATGCATTGCTTTTCGTAAAGCGATTCGCACGAATGTGTTGCCCGGGTTTTTCATTTTTTTTCTTTGGCCCCATATTCCAAATGTTTTGCTATGGTTTACACCAATATTTTTTTGGCATAGATATTATGATGATATAAGTGTGGTTACGATTCTAAGTTAAAAGCTTATATTTTATAGAAAACATTTCAGCTTAAACAATCATTTTATACATAAGGATATGGCCACCAAAAAGACCAAAGAACCTGAGGAGCAAAAACCTCAGAAAAGCCAGCAGCTTATTTTAAAGCATACGGAAGAAGCAGCTTTAACCCAGTTAAACCGGACTCCTTTGGGTTTGATGTTGTCCGGCCTTTCTGCCGGCCTTGATATCGGGTTTTCTGTTTTAATGATGGCAATAGTTTTAACTCTTTTTAATGGTGTTTTTCCGGATGCAGTGGTACAATTCCTGGTAGCCAATATGTATCCGTTGGGGTTTATGTTTGTTGTTTTGGGAAGATCAGAATTATTTACAGAACATACTACACTCGCCATACTGCCGGTTTTACAGGGAATAACTCCCGTTAAAAAATTATTACGGCTTTGGGGAATTGTTTATCTCAGTAATATTGTTGGTGGATTAATTTTTGCGCTCATACTTTCTTATTTTGCCAATTCACTTCATTTTCTGCAGAGTTGGTCTTTGGCAAGAATCAGCAATGGCCTTATTGCCCACTCATGGATGGCTTTATTATTAAGCGCGGCCCTGGCAGGCTGGTTAATGGGTTTGCTGGCATGGCTGGTAGCCGCAGCAAGAGAAACAGTAAGCCAGATCATTATCATCTGGATTATCACTACTTGTATCGGTCTTGCAGGTCTTGCTCACTCTATTGTTGGAAATATTGAAGTGGCTGTTGGTTTGTTTAACGGAAATATATCATTCATTCATTACATCAATTTTTTAGTTCCGGTAACCTTGGGGAATATTATCGGAGGCGTATTTTTTGTGGGAATATTAAAATACAGCCACACTAGTTTGAGCGGAAAAGAAGAAGATGTGGACCTGGAAGACCATACTGAAAGGAAGTAACAGTAAAAGAACTTTTAAAGCGTATTTTAATCTTATCGGTTCAATATTAAATATAAAACAGCAGACCGCGAGTGGATAGCATTTGTCGCTTAATGGCAGCCCCTAAATTTATTGCAACGATATCTGCATAAAGGTTTTAATTTTACTAAGCCATTATTAAAGTGGGTGATTTTTAAGACCGTCCCAAAAAATTACCTGTTGAGGCAACCTTTATCCGTGATATTACGATTCCTAACCAGAAACTTTTACTATTGTTATCAGCAAAAGAATTGAACATCCATATCAGGGGTTGTGCCCGTAACCAAAGAGAGAGTCAGAAAAAGATCTATAACTCTTTCTACAGCTATGGTATGTCTGTTTGTTTGCGGTATGCTAAGCGAAACGAGGATGCTGTTGAAATTTACAATGATAGCTTCCTGAAAATATTTAAAGAAATCTATCACTACAAACCTTTATACGCTGATGAAGTAAATTCATTTAAAGGCTGGATAAGGAAGATAATGATTTATACTGCTATCGATCATTGCAGAAAAAATAACAAGCATTCTTTTACAACGGATTTTGAAACATCGGTGATTTATCTTCCGCAAAACGAAGAAAATGCTTTAGACCGTATTTCGTATGAAGAGATCATCTCTGCGATACAACAACTTTCACCAGCTTACAGAACGGTTCTAAATCTGTTTATTATTGACGGCTTTACACATGACGAAATTGCGAAGCAACTTGATATTTCAGTGGGTACTTCCAAATCAAATCTTTTTAAAGCGCGACAACAATTACAACAAATTTTAAAAAACGAAAACAAAATACAAATAGCAAAAAATGTGGGATGATGAAAACGATAAAAAACTAAGAGACGCAGCAGGTAATTTTCAGCCAGCTTTTGATGAGAGCGCATGGCAGAAAATGGAGCAATTGCTCGATAAAAACCTACCCCAAAAGAAGGACAGGAAAAGACTTTTCTTTTTACTTCCATTTCTTTTGATACTTGCAGGTTTTATTTTCTTTATCTTTTTCTATCACAACAGCGATATCAATTTACTGCAATCGAATCCCGTAAATACTCCTGTAACTATCGATCCGGCAAAAGAAAAAACGGGTAATGAAAAGACCGCAACTTCACTGAATCTTGTGAAAAATAATAAAATAGCAATTGCAACAACCCGGAATGATTTTAAAAAGAAAAAGGTAACAGCTATTTATGAAAATGGAAACGCGGTGAATCATTTTGTGAAAAGCAATAATCAACATAAAATTGATGATAAGGGTATTTCTCCGGATGGAGCACAAAACGGAGCATTACAGACCGGTAAAAATACAGGAGACAGTAAACCGACAAATTCGTCAAATTCTGATTTTGCAGATAAGAATGATCAGCTATCAAATATTTCAAAAGCTGAGACAAAACAACCAGCTTCAGAAAAAAATATTTTTCAAATAACTGATGAAACGGCACATGCAAAAACGAATCAGAAACCTGTAAAACAAAAAGTAAAAAAGCAGGAAAGTTTTGCAAATGATTTTAGTTTGAGTTTTTCTGCAGGCCCTGGAGTAAGTGCGGTTGGCAATAATGAAGGTAAGATGACACTGGATTTCGGAATAGGCATAGGTTACAGTTTTTCAAAACATTTTGGTGTTCGTACCGGAATTTTTATTTCAAAAAAAATCTATTCTGCAACTCCTGAACAATATAACCCGGGTAGTGGTAACTATACCTATCTTGAAAAGATCAATGCCAACTGTAACGTTATTGATATTCCATTGAACATTGATTATTGCTTTAATCAAAAAGGAAAACATAATTGGTTTGTATCTGCAGGACTTTCATCTTACCTGATGAAAAAGGAAAGTTATGATTACGTTTACAAAACGCCGGGAGGACAGGTGTACAATAAAGACTGGACAATTAAGAATCAAAACGAACATTTCTTTTCTATATTAAATCTTTCAGCAGGGTATCAATATTTTCTAAACAAACGCTTTTCATTGGCAGTACAGCCTTATATCGATTTGCCGCTTACAGGCATAGGAGCAGGAAAAGTAAAACTAAATAGCGGAGGGATTTTGTTTACTGTAAAAGCAAAACCTTTTTTAAAGAAAGCGAAATAAGAAATCTGAATAATTAATTACTGCATTAATAAATTAATAGTGTTTTTTCTTTAACTGAAAAACCCTTGAAATATTGAAACCGAACAATATATTCCCATCTTCCCACTGGTTGGTAGTTTCTGAAATAAATGACTTTTCGGTCATGCCGATGGAATTGGTGAAATGCAATTGAAAAACATGGCCTCCTGTTCCAAGATCAATTCCAAAAGACATAACATTGTGAGCTGCACTTCCTTTGTCGTTAAGGCGATAATAATATTCAACGTTTACATTTAATCTTTTTGATATCCGGTGTGT
>DAHXOZ010000204.1 GCA_027364635.1 bacterium
ATGCAGCGTACAGGAAAATTGTACCATTCATATGTTTCCTGGCGTTACGGTTTTATTAAAAGAAAATTCGCACATCGGCCATGGTGCTATCATTCACGGTGCCACCATCGGCAAAAACTGTATGATAGGAATGAACGCTGTTATTATGGACAACGTGATTTTGGAAGATGAATGTATTGTAGGTGCGCTCAGTTTTGTAAAAGCAGATCAGCATATTGCTGCGAGAAGTTTATTAGTTGGTAACCCAGCAAAAATTATCAGGGAAATATCAGAAGAAATGATTGAATGGAAAACGGAAGGGACAAAAGTTTACCAGCAACTAACTGAAGACATGAAAAAAGAATGGAAGGTTTGTGAGCCTTTGCGGGAAGTACCTCGTGAAAGTGCAGGCGATGATTTTGTTTATAAAACGTGGAATGAGACAAAGAAAGAAATATAATTTCTACTTCTTTACATTCAAACTCCAAACCTCCTTCCCGTCTTTTGCTTCTTTAAAAAAATCAGGCATTTTACCATCTCCTTTGCCCGTAAACCCTCCATCAGGATAACCTAAAATATTACAAGCGCTGTCAAATACGATATTGTATTTATCGCAACATGGCGCTTTCATATAATAAACCGTTTTGTCGTGATAACTATAACGTGTAATGGATTGAGGCGATCCTTCATTTGGGTCGAGGGTCATTGAATCAATTTTTGCCTGCAGACAAGGAGGAAATTCTAAACTATCAGTTGCTTTTTTATGGGCTGCACAGGCAAATAAAAAAAACATTCCTGTAAAAGTTATTATTTTAATCATGTTTTTTCCTGTAACATTACAAAAAAGCTTTCTAAAAAACTTTACGAAATTTACAGGATGGAAAAATCGAATTTTATTGATCTTATAAAAATATTTTGCCGAAGCGGTCATGGAGGAGCAGGTAGCAGGCATTTTCTTCGGAATAAACTTACGGCTTTTGGAGGGCCGGATGGAGGCGATGGCGGACGCGGCGGACACATTATTTTAAGAGGTAATAAAAACCTCTGGACACTTTTGCATTTGAGGTATTATAAAAATGTTTTTGCTGAAAACGGAGAAAACGGAAGCAAAAATAACTGCACGGGACACGATGGTAAAGATGTAATTATTGAAGTTCCCTTAGGCACCATTGCTACGGTCGAAGAAGATGGGCAGAAAGTAGAAATATTGGAAGATGGAGAGGAAAAAATTTTATTAAAAGGAGGCCGTGGCGGCCAGGGAAATTCTCATTTTGCTACGCCCACCAACCAGGCTCCGCAACATTCGCAGCCCGGTGAAGCGGGGGAAGAAAGTTTTGTGAGTTTAGAATTAAAAGTTCTTGCCGACGTTGGTTTGGTTGGCTTTCCCAATGCAGGAAAATCTACTTTATTATCGGTAATAACGGCAGCAAAACCAAAGATCGCTGATTATGCTTTTACTACTTTAACGCCACAACTTGGCATGGTTCCTTATCGCGATAACAAAAGTTTTTGTGTAGCTGATCTTCCTGGTATCATTGAAGGAGCAGCAGAAGGCAAAGGCCTTGGATACCGTTTTCTTCGTCACATAGAACGAAACCCGGTTTTGCTTTTTGTGATCCCTGCAGATAGCAAAGATCATGGCGAAGAATTCAAAATTTTGCAGAATGAATTGAAAGAATATAACCCGGAGTTGCTTGACAAAAAATTTCTGATTGCTATCAGCAAAAGCGACATGTTGGACGAGGAATTAAAAGAAGCCATAGAAAAAGAATTGCCTGCAAATATTCCGCATATTTTTATTTCTTCACTCACCAACAGGGGGCTCGTTGAATTAAAGGATATGTTGTGGGACGAATTAAACGACAGCGCTTAAAAAGCAACCATCGTTTTTGTGGACCAATTATCCGAATATATGAGCCGTAAAATTTTATTTTTTATCAATCCGATCTCAGGTACCAAAAATAAATTACACCTGGAAGAAAAGATTATTAAGAAGTGTGAAGAGAAAAATGTTTCTTTTGAAATTCTGTTTACTTCCAAAGAGGGCGATTATGATTTTTTGTATGAAAAAATCAGGGACGAAAATATAACTGATATTGCTATTTGTGGTGGCGATGGAAGCGTAACGCCGATTGTTTCAGCCATATTAAAAACTTCTGTAAATATTGGCATTATTCCTCTTGGCTCTGGAAACGGTTTGGCAAGAACTGCCGGCATTCCAAAATCAGTCGACAAGGCCATAGAAGTGGTTTTAACGGGAAAAGCAACTGCTACAGATGTGTTTTTCATTAATAATAAATTAAGCACACATGTGTGCGGGCTTGGCTTTGATGCTAAAGTGGCCCATGATTTTTCTAAAGCGGAAAATCGCGGATTGAATTCTTATACCAAAATTGCTTTAAAAAATTTTAGTTCGGCCAAAACGTATTCTTTCATAATTGAAGCCGATGGAAATAATTTTACGGTAGAAGCTTTTTTAATTTGTATTGCTAACAGCAACCAGTTTGGAAATAATTTTAAAGTTGCACCGAAAGCCAGTATCAGCGATGGTTTGCTGGATGTGGTGGTTATAAAAAAGTCCAGTAAACGACAAGCGGTATTGTCTTTTATAAAGCAAGTGTTATTCGGTAAAACGAAAGGTTTGAATGAAAAGAATTTTCATAAAAAGAATGTTCTGTATTTTCAAACGGATAAAATAAAAATAAAAAATCCACAATTTGCTCCCTTGCATATTGATGGCGATCCTGCAGAAAGCTTTAAAGAGTTTTCGATTGAAATATTGCCCTCGGCCTACCGGTTAATTCATCCTTAGGTCATTTCTATAAATTCACAGATTTCATGAAAGCCTCAGGGTACCTTGTCCCGGCAGCTGCATTTTTAGGAAATATTTCTTCGATTTGTTCCAGGTCTTTTTGGGATAGATGAACATCGACAGCCTTTACATTTTCTTCCAGGTACTTCACTCTTTTTGTTCCAGGGATTGGGAAAATATGATCACCCTGAGCCATCACCCATGCAAGTGCCAACTGAGCAGGAGTACAATCTTTTTCTCTTGCTATTGATTCAATTTTTTTTACAAGCTCAATATTTTTCTCAAAGTTATCACCTACAAAACGCGGTGAAAACCTACGATAATCATCTACTTCAAGGTCTTCAAATTTTTTTATCTGGCCGGTAAGAAATCCACGACCTAGCGGACTATACGCTACAAAGGCAATTCCCAATTCTTTACAGGTGGGGATGATGTCATCCTCGGGATCACGGCTCCATAAGCTGTATTCTGTTTGTAATGCTGAAACAGGATAAGTGGCATGTGCTTTTCGAAGCGTTTCTGCATTCAATTCACTTACACCGATTCCTCTTATTTTTCCTTCTTTTACCAAATCTGACATAGCTCCAATGGTTTCTTCGATCGGCGTATCAGGATCTTTTCTATGCAAATAATAAAGGTCAATCACTTCCACATTCAATCTTTTTAAACTTCCTTCAACCGAACTTTTCACATATTCCGGCCTTCCGTTTACGCCGCGGTTTTTTGGATTTTCGGAATCTCTCACAATTCCAAATTTGGTGGCAAGTGTAATTTCTTTTCTGAATGGAGCGATCGCTTTTCCTACTAATTTTTCATTAACATATGGACCATACATATCGGCCGTATCGAAGAAAGTAACGCCGAGGTCAAAGGCTTTGTGTATGGTCTTTATTGATTCTTCATCATTTTTTTCGCCATAAAATTCGCTCATTCCCATACACCCAAGTCCTAATTCTGAAGCTTTTAATCCCTGGTTTCCTAAATTTTTAATTTTCATACTTTTAATTTTTTTCATTTAATTTTTGATCAAATAAAAACAGCAGACAAACAAATAACTGCCATTTCTGCTTTGATTTTATTTCCTCAATAATCAAGCCTTTATTTTTCGAAATTACTAAACGTAAAAAATTATTTGTGCAGTAAGCAAACAAATAATAAGAATTTCTATTTACCCGAAAAATAAAAAAACCACCCCAATGAGGTGGCCAATGTAAGGATTCACGTTTTAATTACTTTAAAATCTTTTGAATAATTTTTTGAGAAGATGAGGATATTTCTAAAATATAATTTCCAGAAGGAAGATTAGAGAGATCACTGATTTTTATATTATTATTTCCTTTATTAACAAGAATTTGTTTTGAAAGTAATTGTCTGCCCTGGATACTATATATTTTTGCAGAAACCATTTCGGCAGCATCCCATTGCAAATTAATGTTGATAAAATCTCTGAACGGGTTAGGAGAAACAATGGCTGAAGCATTACTATTCACAAGCTTTACAGGAATTATTTTTGAAAGATTTTCTTTTCCATCAATATCAATTTGTTTCAGCCTGTAATAGACTGTGCTTCCGGTAAAAGAAGAAACATTATCATAGATACTATAAGAATGAACCAAATTAGTGGTTCCATTTCCTGCAATAGTTTCCTGGTCAGTAAAGATTTTACCATCATAACTTCTTTGAACAACGAACTGCTTACAATTAATTTCCATGGAAGTGGCCCAACCAACCTGAACCTCATTATTCTGCATAAGTGTTGCAGTAAACCTGGTTAAAGTAACCGGCATCGGCCCTGCTTCAGGATTGATGATAGCTGTTCCGTCGTCCACAAAATTTACGCCGGCATCCGAAGTGGAAGTAATACGTGCAATATTCATTATGGAAGGAACAGGATTGCCATATCCAGGATCATTTACAGTTACCTGGAACTGTACCTGATACGTTTGTCCGGCAGCAAGTGTGCCACCGTGGGTAGCCGTAGCGCCAGTACCAATTCTGAAAAAAACTGATTTTACAGCACCGTTTGAAATGTATTCAGCCACATCGTCTCCGGCCTGGTCAGTTTTAGTACCAGCGATAATACCCGGAGAACTTATCACTTTTAATGTGCCCGGTTTGTAGGTAACAGTTGAAGGTAAGGTATCAGAAATTACAATATTATTGGCGTTGCCCGGGCCGTTGTTGCCGCCCTGCAGCGTATAGGTTAATGTTTCTCCGCTTTCTGCAAGATGGTCATTATTGGCATCAGTCACCGTTTTTTCCAAAGTGATGGTAGGATCTTTCATCCTGATGGTAAAAGTAAAAACGCCGGGAAAATACTTATCAGCCTCTGTACCAAATTCAAGGGTAACGTTTTGTGCATTTGGATTGATACCGTAACCAGTTCCTACATTGAACATATCAATATCAATTCCCATCTGGTTGGTATAATTAGGGTTTTTCGTAGTAACATGCACCCCATTATCTGTGATTGTTCCATTCCATGGATTGTCTGCAGGGTTGGTCGCATTTGAAAAAGTGTTGCCGTTTATTTTTAAAAAATCGCCTGCAAGATTGGCATCGCCTTCCCA
>DAHXOZ010000205.1 GCA_027364635.1 bacterium
AATGCCAAATCATTTTCATTTTCTGATTGTTCCAAATGAAAAGGCTTGTGATAATATTGTTTTAGGAGACAAACTAACAGATATGCAGAACCTTTCTAAAGCAATTGGTAAAACGCTGAGTTCATATACAAAAGCGATTAATATCCAAAATAAAACCACAGGAAATCTTTTCCAAAAGAAGACAAAGGCAAAATGCTTAAGTAAAATCCGGCTTCCTTCAAATAAATTTTCTGCAAGAGATTATGCGCTTACCTGCTTTCATTATGTTCATCAAAATCCATTCGCTGCAAAGCTGGTAAAAGAACTTTACGAATGGAAATATTCTTCTTACCGGGATTATTATGATTATCGTAATGGTACATTATGCAATAAAATTTTGGCGGTTGAATTATTATCACTTTCTCCTTCTGACTTTAAAGAGGAAAATAAGGTGTTGAATAATGAAATTATTAAAGGGTTATTTTAAATAGGTGTCTGGCCACTTTGAGTGGCCAGACACCTGAACCAATCCCCCGGTTTTAACATTGAAGCCCGAATTATCGGCAGAGTTGAAGTAAGCGATAAAAAAGAATTGGTGATTGATGCGAATGGAAATGAATTGGTTTTTTAAAAATCCCAGAAGCTCATTTCTTCAAAAAAGCGCAGCTAGTTTTGGCAAATGTTATTGAGGTTCATTTTTTAAGTCAGACTCGTCATTTAATGCAAAACTTACCGGTTGAATCACTAAAGAATTTACGGTATGCCCGTTTTGCATTCCGGGAATCCACCGCGGACCATTTTCAATTGCATTTACCGCTACATCAGCCAATTTTGAATCCTGATTTGTAACTGGTTGTATATCAGTTACCCTTCCATCTTTGCTTACGATAAACCGAACTTTACAAACGCCGTGGCTCTTTTTATCTGCTATCAGGTCATTTCCATTCTTTTGAATAGCACGTGTAATGTATTTTAACCAGGCAGCATTACCACCGGGAAAACTTGCAGGTTTTTCCAGTTTGGTAAAAATCGCTTCCTTATCAGTTTGGATATTATTGATAGAAGTAGATTTTTTTGATGATTCGTTTTGGTCGTATGGAACTTTCTTATCCGCATTTGATAATGTCACCGGCTGTAACCTGTAACAAGCAACTGTATGCCCATTTTGAGTAGCAGGAATCCACTTAGGTCCATTTTTGATGGCATTTATGGATACTTTAGCTAACTCAGTTCCCTCCATCGTTGTAGCGATAACATCGTCGACTTTTCCATCTGTATTTACAATAAAACGTACCACACATGTTCCGTAATCTGTTTTTGTAAATTTATTAATGCTATCCTGAATCGCTCTGGATATATACTTTACCCACGCAATTTGGCCGCCGGGAAATGATGCTTCATTTTCCACTTTAGTAAAAACTTTATCAGGTATTGTATCATTGTTTGATGAGGACAAATCAACTTGTTTTGTAGTAATTTCTATCGCACCGTCCTTTGCTCTCTTACCATATTTTTTTTCAGCACTTTCACCTTTTAAAACATTTATAGATTGAATATTACTGCCAGGAATCTTCTTCATTTCGTCAGAGGTTGACTCTTTCCCGTTAATAAATATTAAGGCTTTTTGAGGAATTTCGTTACTTGTTTTTGCACCGGTTTTCACAATAGATACGTTTACCGTATTTTCTTTTGTATAAATTTCTATCACACCATCTTTTCCTTTCTCACCATATTTTTCTATTGCTTTTTGATCCTTAAGAATATTGATACTTTTAATTCTTTTTGAACTAATGCTTTTTGCTTCTTGATATGTTGAAGTTTTTCCATCAATAATGACCAGGGAGTTAGAATCGTCGCCTGTGGTTGGTACAGAATCAACAAGAGCCATTGAATTTACACGAACAAATTTTTTGTTTCCAGCAGCATATTCATTTATGGCATCCAAAATATCATGTGCTACCTTTTCCTGGTTTGCACTCTTATCAATAAATGAAATGTCTTCTGAATTACTCATGAACCCGCATTGAACAAGAGCAGCCGGGCAAACATTGTGATCTAGAACCCAAACGCCTTTATCCCTTACACCGATTTTATCTTCCGTTTTATAAGACTTTTTTAACTCATTAATTAATGCAGAGCCAAGCACTAGATTTTGTTGACTGTTATTTTTATCTATCAAAACAGAAAAACCGTTTAATTGTTTGTCTGCTGCCGCATTTAGATGAATAGAAATAAACATATCGGCACCATTACTTTTTGCAAATTCAACCCTGTCTTTCACCGACAGAGGATAGTCATTGTTTCTCGTCAGCAGAATTTCGAGATGAGGATTTGAATTTAATTCAGCAATCTTTTTTGCTATGGAAAGTGTAATATCTTTTTCTTTAACGCCTTCATTCGAAACAGCTCCATTATCACTTCCGCCATGTCCGGCATCGATTACAATTGTAATTTTTTTGCCATCATAAAGATTTGCATTGTTGTTTTTTACTTTGAGTGTAAAAGCAAAAAACACAATCGCTGCCAATGGCAAAACCAATAATCTGCTTACATAACTTACTTTCGGATTTTTGTTTTTGGTGAGCATGAGTAACCTCCTTTTTATGGGTGAGTAGAAAAAATTATTAGTAAGTGAAAAATTTTGCCCGGGATAAACAGTTAGTAAGATCATTTTTGCAAAAGCATTGATATCACTGTCTTCCAGTGCGTCCTTATCGGCAATAAATTCGTGAATCATGTACAGTTCTTTTCGAATCAGCCAAAAGAAAGGATTGATCCAGAAAAATATCAAAACGATATTCATGAAAACTTTATCGTAAGAATGTTTTTCTTTTATATGCGCTATTTCATGATTAAAAATTTGTTGTCCCGGCTTTGAATTGAGCTCAATTGCGTTATTCCAAAAAATAGATTTAAAAAATGAAAAGGGTGTTCCTTTTGCATTCGTGTTAATAAAACTGATATCGTCAAATTTGGTTGCTGGATATTTTTTCTTCAGTCTTTTTATTCTGATTAAAGAAAGAAAAAAAATAAATAAGAAAGTCGCGGAAATTAATAAGTAAGCCGTTTCTGTAACATTTTCAGTAGTAAGCTGAAAACTGTTGTTCCGGCTATATTCTATTACCGCTTCATCTCCGTAACTGATGGTTTGAAGCATTTGAACTACCGTTCCTTTCTGTTCACCGAAGGAAAAAATATTAATTTTCATTACAGGAACTATTAATGAAATTACTATTGTAGCAAGCAGATAAAACCTGTTCCACCGGTGGAAGGCTTTATTTCTTAATGCTATATAGTAGTAACCGAAAAGGATTCCGGAACAAATAATTACTTTCAATAAGTACCATGCAAAGGTGATCATGATCGTTTGATTTAAGTTATTTACCTTTTTTCAATTGTTTAAGCAGCAACTCCAGTTCTTCAATACTGAGGTTATTTTCTTTCACCATGGAAGAGACAATGTTGCTGAAAGAACCTTCGTAATATTTTTTCACTAAAGATTTTATTCTTCCTTTTGAGTAAACATCTTTGTTTACCAACGGATAATATTGGTGCATTCTTCCAAAAACTTCTATTCCCACAAAATCTTTTTCGACTAAAATTTTTAAAATAGTTGCTACGGTATTTTGGTGTGGTTTGGGCTCCGGCATCTCATTTACAATCTCTTTTAAAAATGCCTTTTCCAATTTCCAAAGCACCTGCATTACTTCTTCTTCGGCTTTTGTAAGTGTTTTCATTTTATGAAAATATTTTATGAGGACAAACTTAAAACTAATTTTTTAGTTTACAAACTATCTTTTTAGTTATACTCTTTCTTTTTAAAATCAGAAAACCAAATTATTTCTTTGTTCACTGTATTTTAACAGATGTATAAAATTTCTTTCAGAATAAATATAATTATACAATTAACTTTACTGCTGTTCATCAATAACCAATTAAAGAACATTTTCAACTATGCCAGAAGCTATTGTAGAATTAAAAAATGTGAATATTTACCAGGGAGATTCTCTTATACTTTCTGATGTAAACATCACTGTTAATCGGGGAGAATTTGTTTATCTCGTTGGTAAAACAGGAACCGGCAAATCGAGCCTGCTAAAAACTTTGTATGCCGATCTTGATTTTCATGAAGGCGAGGGAACCGTGGTTGGATTTGATCTAAGTAAATTAGACTGGAGACAAATTCCGTACCTCCGACGCAACCTTGGCGTGGTTTTCCAGGATTTTCAATTGCTGACTGACAGAGATGTGAACCAAAATCTCAAATTCGTGTTGAAGGCTACCGGCTGGAAAGATGAAAAATTAATGGACGAAAAAATAGCAGATGTGTTAGATAAAGTCGGTTTGAAAACAAAAGGTTTTAAAATGCCTTTTGAATTAAGCGGTGGTGAGCAGCAAAGAATTGACGTGGCGCGTGCGCTTTTAAATTCTCCCAAATTGTTGTTGGCAGATGAACCCACCGGAAATCTCGATCCCGAAACTTCTGATGAAATAATGCGATTACTTTTTAGTATCTGCCACGACTACGGAACAGCGATTATAATGGCAACACACGATTATCCGGTCATCAACAAATTTCCGGCAAGGACGATTAAAACTGAACGGGGAAAAGTTTATGATAACGCCTCTATAGCCACTTCATAAATTGTTCAGCGTTTTTTTCATTATCATACAATTCATCAAGGATCTCCTTTCTTTTAAAGATTTCATTTTCAGAAAAAGAAAGTTCACTTAAAACCTTAATACTTTTTATATAAGCATTTGCATCTTCTGCAATACAACAAAGGTTTTCAAGTTCCGTCCGTTCTATAGATGCCTTGTTGGTGATTATAAATCTCCCATTAAATAACGCGTTCAACAATTTAATTTTTATTCCTGTTGAATTAAAAGAGGGTAATAAATGAATATGGGCATTTTTAATTAATTCCTCCATTTCTTTTTGTGAAGGATTTTGAACTAACTGCACATTTCTATTTTTTTCAACTTTCGACTTTAAAAAAGATGACGGATTTTTTCCGGCAATGACAAACGGAATATCGATTTCAGAAAAAACATTTTCTAAAAGCCATAACGCTGCTTTTTCATTTTCGGCAACCGCTAAGTTTCCATGATACAAACAAAAATTTCCTTTTCCGTTTTCAGATTGAACTTTATCAAATGGCAAAAAAACCGGTAAAAATCGGATATCTTTTGCTCCAAAAACTGTTTCATAGGTTTCTTTATCTTTCTTACTCACAGCAATAAATTTTGCTCTTTTCGAAACAACACGCTCATATTTTTTAAAATCGAAAGTTGAAAAAATAGCAGATGTGTTAGATAAAGTCGGTTTGAAAACAAAAGGTTTTAAAA
>DAHXOZ010000206.1 GCA_027364635.1 bacterium
AAAGATGCAGTGTAGAAAATGTTTCATCAGCAGTTTTTATTTCAGAGTATAAGCCGGTAGGCTCATTTATTACTTTTCTCCCGTTTTTTTGTTGCCTCCTTTGAAGGAACTGGATAATGAAATATTAGCATTCATCATTCTTCCCAATGAGATTGGATTTCTTTTCCATATTAAAATGCTGGTATCTCTTCCTTCGCTGTTTACTTCATAAGGATCAAAATTGGCGCTGGAGGTGAAATTGATCTTATTAAATAAATTGGTAGAAGCTACTGCTGATAAATTGGAAAAATGGCGGAAGTCGACCGGGAAAAAGTTGTAGCTGCCATTGATACTAAAAGCGTCAAGAAGGGATACTTTCTTTAACGCATTACCGGTATCTTTCTTGTCGCGCACTTTCATTGAGAGGTTGTTTTCCAGGCCGAAAGTAAATCCCCCGAAACGGCCATTGGTATAAGGCCCGTACAAATTGTAATTGCTGGGGAAGTAAGGCACAATATCTTTGTTTCCAAACGAATCTACCTGTACCGAATAATAATTATTCCTGTTGAAATTTGGTTGGTAACTAATGCCTATGGTCGGCCGTATTTCGTGGCGTATTGCCTGTATTTTAGCATTCTTATTTTTGGCTGTTATCATTCCAAAGATTCTTGTAGATACACTTAACCCAAAAGACATTTGCCTTGCTGTATAAAATCCTTTCTGAACGCTTGGTCGTAATTTATTATCCGTTGAATCCCATTTTTCTGTTACTTTACTCTGGTACCAGGATTCATCATAACTTACAGATGGTGACAATTGAAAAACACCCATTTGCGGCAGTGATAAACTGATAGGAAGAGAGTGATGTACTCCCCATTGCAGGGTGTCTCTTATTTGTTGGATAATGCTTGGATGACCGACTGAGTCAGAAAATGAAAACCGGTTACCTGCATTTAAATTGTAGCCGATGCCGATATTTTCATACCATTTTAAATCGCCAACAGCGTCTTTTTTTCTAAAAGGGTAAATAGTAGTCATGTTGAAACCTAAAGTAGGCAGGCTGATATTGATGAGTTTTAAATTGGTATTTTGATCATGGTTGGCCGTGAGTGTTAAACTGAACGGCAGATCCTGCCATCTTTTTGAATACGAAATTGAGGACGTGAGCTGGTTCTGGAAATTTATTACCGGATTGTTGGGCACCTGCTGGTTAAAGCTGCTGCTTCCTGCATTTACATTTGCTGAAAAAGTTACGCCGGGGCGCGATTTTGTATCGGCGCTATGGCTCCAGGTTATATGGAATGATTTGTTTTTCTGAAAGTCAGGATCTCCTTTAAAATTCAAATTAAAATGCTGAATATCTAATGAAAAGTTACCGCTATAATGATATTTTTTCGAATAGCGGGGATTCAGATTCAACGACCAGCCGCCATAAGAATAAATATCTGCCCTGGCGACAATGTCCCAATAATCGTTGATTACCTTGTAGTAACCAATTCCTTCAAGCCCCAGCCCTTTTTGTTGGTTCACGGTAAAATTTGGCGATAAAAAACCTGAATGTCTTCCCTGGTTCAATGGGAAAATCCCGAAAGGAAAATAAATCGGTATGGGCACTCCTTCAAACTCAGGATGTACAGGTCCTGAAATAGCTACTTTATTAGTTATGAATTTTATTTTATTGGCAATAAAAGCAAAGTGCGGTGTATCCAGGTTACAGGTTGTAAACCTTCCACGCAAGGCGTAAAAAACATCAGGGCTTACTTTTTTAATAACCTGGCCATAGACATACATTTGTCCCTGTTGGGTGTAGGTGCCTTTGGTAAGGCCCTTCCCGGTTTTCATATTAAAACGGATCGAGTCACTTTGAGAAGTAAAATCAGATGACTTATATGTAGGATACGCGATAATCTTGCCTGTGCTGTCTTTTTTTATTGCTGCGATAATATCTCCGGAAGTTTCGTCAAAAGAAATAATGGGCCCGGTAAGTTTATTGTCTTTGTAATTGGTGGTTACTTTATTACCGTAAAGTGTAACTGTTTTTCCTTTTACATCAATCACCATTGAATCTTCAGCTGAATATACTACCGGTGCTTCCAGGGCGTTTTTGGCAAGATTGTACTGAATAGTATCGGCAGTTTTAATATTTCCGGAAGTGTCTTTTTGCGAAAGCGAATCTATTTTGTTTGTTGGGAGTGAGTCGGAAGAAATGTTATTTTTTGGTGGGATCGAATCGTTTATAAATTTTTGCTTTTTTGCAACAGAAAAATGGTTTTCCTTTGAAGAAATTAATTCAGAAACAGGATTATTGAAGCCGGGATGTAAATAATCTTTATTAGAACTCAGGTCGCTGCTTTTTACTGCTGAATATAAAAACACAAACAGGAAAGCTGTAAGAGCAAATGGTAAAATATTTTTTGACCTAATTTCGTTTCTGTTTTGCATAGCAGTAAGGCAACAAAAATAGAGATAATCCAATTAAGGTTATGTGAAGATTAAGAAAGAATTGTATTGACCCATTTAAAACCAATATTTGCAAATGTTTGAATTGAAAAAATCGAACCTTTTTATTCCGTTTAAAACTGTTCTTCTATCGTTTACTTTCTTGTTATTTTTTAATACTAACATTTTCTCTCAAACTCCCCATAAAATAAAAACCATCATTATAGATCCGGGGCATGGGGGCCAGGATCATGGTGCTCACGGAGAATATGAAGGAACTTTAGGCTCTTATGAAAAAAATATCACACTGGCAATTTCTATGAAATTGGTGGCTGATCTTAAAAAAGCGATGCCTGATGTCAATATTATTCCCACAAGAACTACCGATGTTTATATGTCGGTTCATGAAAAAGCGCAATTCGCCAATGAATATCATGGAGATCTTTTTGTTTGTATTCATGCCGATGCGGTTACCTTAAAAACCGCTTCGAGAATTGTGGGGTACAAAACAGAAGTATATCATACTGTTCACTATGTGGGTAAAGGAAAAAGCAGGAAAAAAGTTTATACCAAACATACCCGCCGCGTTCCGATAAGACATTACTATAAGATACCAACCAGTCGTAAAGGGACCAGCACATTGATATTGGCGGCCCGGCAGACCAATGATAAGATCAAAGCTTTGGAAGAAGGTGATTTAGGATTTAATACTGAAGATGACGATAGTACCGCTAACATCAATTACGACAGCCCTGAATATAAAGCCAGTGCGCTTTTGTATTCTCAAAACTATTTCAGAAAAAGCTACCAGCTTGCTTCATTGGTTCAGGAAGAAGTGGCCGACGAGACAGGAAGGCCTAACCTTGGAGTGTGGCAGCGTCAGAAAGGATTATGGGTGTTGCATGCTACACAAATGCCGGCCGTATTGATTGAAACCGGGTTTGTTGCCAATTATGATGACGAACGTTATTTGAACAGCGAAAAGGGCCAGGAAGAAATAGCACAGGCAATCACCGATGCGCTAGTGAAATATAGAAAGATGGTAGAAACTCCTAAAACACTTGCCAATACTGCAAAAGATAATAATAATACAGCAAACTAAAATCAATCTTTTTTAAGTTTTTTAAGAGTAATTCATATCTTAATTCACTCCAAACGATACATTTCAATTGTTAATTCATTTGTTACGAACTGCGAATGAAGTTTACTATTTTCGCATAATACTTTTAAAGGACTGATTCTTTAAAAAAAATATTACGAAAAAATACCAAATGAAAATTAGTAATGAAACAAAGATCGGCGTTATGGCAGTTGTCGGAGTCGCGATGCTGATTATAGGATTTAAATATTTGAAGGGGAGTGGTGTATTTAAAAAGGAAAAACATATTTATGCTGTATATGCAGATGTCCAGGGATTGAAACAATCAAATCCTGTTGTGATCAACGGGCTACAGGTGGGCAGGATAGCTGACCTCGATGGCGGAAAAGATATGAAAAGAATCCTGGTAACGGTTTCTCTTAGCAAGGATGTGAACATTCCCTCTAATTCGCTTGCCGTCATAAACCCTAACCTGCTGGGGAGCCCCACAATGGAAATCCAGTTGGGGGATGCCAATACTTATTTAAAGAACGGGGATACTTTGCTTACAACTCTTAGTGGCGGCGCGTTTGATGAGGCCATGAAAATAATAAACCCGGTTTTGTATGAAGTAAAAAATGCGGTAAAATCTTTGGATTCGGTACTTACTACTGTTACAACTGTTTTCGACGTTCGTACCAAAAATAACATACAAAGTATTTTGGCGAATGTGAATACAGCCACTGCTTCTTTTGTGGTTACTTCGCAATCGTTGCAGAAATTGGTGGATGTTCAAAACGGAGCGCTCGGCCAATCTTTGGAAAACATGAAAACATTTACTTCCAATCTCAATACCAATAACAACCATCTTGACAGTATCATGAAGAATGCAACAGTTTTCTCGGATAAACTTTCTAAGATTGATCTGAAGCAAACGCTTGATACCTTGCAGGTAGCCATCAATAATTTTAAAGCCGGTGCAGAAAAGATCAATAGCAAAGATGGATCACTTGGCTTGCTGCTCAATGATAAAACTTTATACCATAACCTTGAAAGCACTACCGATAAACTCAATATACTGCTTGACGATATAAGGGTGCACCCAAAAAGGTATGTAAATTTTTCTGTATTTGGTAAAAAAGATAAAGGCGATTACCTGACAGCGCCTTTGATTGATGATACCTTAAAAGCGGTAAAGAAATAACATGTTTCAAAAGCTGAAATATTTCTTCCTCATTTTTTTTTTAGGGTCAGGTTATGTTTCATTTGCCCAGGTTTCTCCGCCGCCTGCTCCACCTTCCACCGATACAGTGAGGGAATTTGAAATTATCCGTGGCCCAAGTATGCGCGCCATTAAAATTGACTCCAATACGACGCTCCAAACCATTGCAGGTGGCGCTATCATTCAGCAGGGAACGACCATTTTTCATAGCGACAGTGCGGTGGTAAATCCTGTTACGCACATATTGGAAGCTTTCGGAAATATTGAAATCAACCAGGCCGACACGGTCCACACTTACAGTCAGTATCTTAAATATTTGGGTGTTGAAAAAATCGCCTATCTTAAAAACAAAGTAAAACTTACCAACAAAAGCGGTACTCTTTTTACCGATGACCTTGATTACAATATGCAAACTGGTATTGGCAATTTTCATAACGGCGGAAAAATAATCGAAGGCAAAAGTGTAATTACCAGTGTGGAAGGCACTTACTACGACGATACAAAAGATATTTATTTTAAGAAGAAGGTAAAGTTGGATGAACCCCAAAAACACATCCGGGCCGATTCGCTTTTGTACAACATGCAAACCAGGCAGACTAC
>DAHXOZ010000207.1 GCA_027364635.1 bacterium
GTTTGTTTTATTTTATAACCATTTTTAAATGGAGAGTCTGTTTGAATAATTCTATCTTTGGAATATGAATTTATCGCAAGAACATAAAAAAATTTTACAGGCATTTTTTTATTTTGGATCATTACTTCCCAACCTGAAATAATTAAATGACTGAAGATAAATTTCAACACAAAAGAAGAAGTGGATGTTGTAGTGGAAAAGTTGAAAGAGATCTTATAAGAAATACCCCAGCTAAATAATTGATTTCCCTGACGACAGTTGTAGAAATCACTGACGGCAATCATTGACAGAAAATCTCCATGATTCTACCTTGGATTTCTAAAATATCGATTATGAAAGTCAGGACAATTTTTGTTGGAATAATATCACTTTTATTCATGGGCTGCTCTTCTTCCCTGCGAATTACACATTCATGGAAATCAAATGTTCTTCCTGCAAAAACTTATAATAAAATCATGGTAGTAGGCATGCTTCCTGAAAATGAAAGAGGCCTTCGGGAAAGTATGGAAAATCACTTTGTAGATGATCTGCAAAAGCGTGGATATAATGCTGTGTCTTCCTTAAGCGAACTCGGACCTAAATCGTTACAAAATATGGAAGAACAGGAAGTGCTCGATAAAATAAAAGATAATGGTTTTGATGCGGTAATAACCATTGTATTACTCGATAAAGAACGGGAACGGTATTATGTGCCTGCAAGGATAACTTATTCACCGTACATAATTTACCAAAGGCACTTCCGGGGCTATTATTCTACTATTTATGGCCGTATTTATACCCCGGGATATTATACGAGAAACACGAAATATTTTTGGGAAAGCAATTTCTATAATATGGAAAGCAAAGAGCTTCTTTACTCAGTGCAAACAGAGTCCTTTGACCCTGAATCGGCAACAAGCCTGTCACAGGATTATGGCCAGATGATTGTAAATGATATGGCAAAAAAGGGAATAATAAAGTAGCTTGTTTGATTTGTGCATAACAGTAAACAAAATAAAAAAGTTGCTTTTTTATTCGTTTACTGTTTCTGTTTTCAGCTCCTGCTGAAATGATTATATTTGAAATCTATTTAAATCATATTCATTCAGCCTATTGCCGAAACTCAAAAAAAATCTTTTCAGGGCCATTATGAAAGCCATCCATTTCACCGCACTCTTATTACTCTCTTTTTATGCAATTGCCTGCGGTGGCAGCAGCAACAGCGAAAATGCAAATATTGATTCGTCCCTGATTGTAAAAACCTCATTGAACCTTACTTTTCAAAGAGGAAAAATCATCAACCCGGTTTTTTGCCAGTCTGATCCCACAAAATCTTACGCCCTCTATATTCCGGCTGATAGCAACAACCAGCCATTGCCTGTAGTTTATTTTTTTGATCCGCATGGTGATGGATTACTTCCTGTAAAAAAGTACAAGGCACTGGCAGATAGTTTTCATTTCATTTTAGCGGGAAGCAACGATTCAAAAAACGGAAACGATTGGAACGATGCGGAAAGTATTTGGAGTGCTTTGAATGAAGACGTACAAAAACGCGTCAACGTTAACCCAGACAGGGTCTACCTCTGTGGATTTTCAGGAGGAGCAAAAGTGGCTACTTTTATCGCTTTACATCACCCAGGTATAAGCGGTGTTATTGCAAATGGCGCCGGACTTGAAGATATTACTACAGCAGGAAATTTAAATTTTAGCTTTACTGCAATTGCCGGTAATGGAGACATGAACATGACTGACCTCGTTTCTATTGACAAAATTCTTGATAAAACGTTAACCAGACACCGCATTATTTTTTTTAATGGCATTCATGAATGGGCTCCAGAAACAACTATGAATACTGCATTTGAAGGCTTGCAGTTTGATGCGATGCGGAAAAATATAATTCCCCGCGACAAAACATTCATTGATAAGTTTATCAGCAAGAACCAAAAAATAATTGCGGATAATGAAACAAAAAATGATTTTCTAAAAGCAGAAGAAATTTGCAAACTTGCTGCCGGCATGCTTGATGGTGTAACAGACAAAGTAGGTTGGTTTCTCAAAAAAGAAAATTCAATTACTCATACCACTGCTTATCAAAAACAAGATCAGGAAAGACAAAATTTATTGCAAAAAGAAGAAAATATCAAAGCCGGGTTTCAACAAAAGTTTCAAACCGGTGACGATAATTATTGGGAGAAAACTATTGCGGATGTAAAAGTAAAAGCTGCAGCCAAAACGCCGGAAGGCTCAATGTACCAACGTTTGCAGGCTTATCTTTCTCTGGCATTTTATTCAATAAGCAATCAACTCATTAATCAGAATCAAAATAAAGAAGCGGAACATTTTGTTTCGTTGTATAAAAAAGCGGATCCCACTAACAGTGAAGCCTGGTATTTTTCAGCTATTCTAAATGTCCGGGATAATAATGCAAAAGATGCTACAGATGATTTACTGAAAGCCGTTTCGTTAGGTTTCAACGATAAAAAAAGATTGGAACAACAACCAGAATTTTCGAACAGCAACATTAAAATCGATTTATCAGAAATAGAAAGAAAAATGAAGTGATCATTTACCTGTAATGTAAATAAAAAATAGAAATCAGGCTTATTTATTCGTTTGCTGATTGGGAAAATCGCAATATTTTGAAGATATACTTTTAGTATATACCTTTACTAAAAATGTCTATGAAAAATCTATCGCTTAAAATGAATGACGCTGTTTTCAATGAGACAGAAAAAATAACTGCAAAGATCAGTAAGAACAGAAACCGCTATATTAATGAAGCAGTTGAGTTTTATAATATGCTTCAAAAAAGAAAATTAATTTCCCGGCAGTTACAAAAGGATTCGACGGCGGTTCGGGAAGAATCAATGAAAGTACTTTCTGAATTTGAAAAACTGCGGGATGAAGATTAAGCAGTATCAAATCTGGATTGCAGATTTAAATCCCCGGTTTGGAACAGAAACAAGTAAAACAAGGCCGGTCGTGATTGTTCAAACTGATTTGCTTAATACATATCATCCTTCGACAATTATATGTCCGATCACGACTAATGTAATACCTGAGGCTGAAATTTTAAGAATACATCTAACTAAAGGGCTTGCTAATTTGAAAGAAGATTGTGATATAATGATTGACCAGATCCGGGCAATTGACAATAAACGTCTTTTGAAAAAAATAGGCGAACTGGATCAAAAAGAAATCGACGTGATTAAATTAAATCTTTCAACTGTTCTCGATTTGTAATCATCATTTCATTTTAAATCCTTCCAAAAACTTGGTAGTGAAATTCCCTTTCCGAAAATCTTCATTTTGCATGAGTTGCAGATGAAAAGGGATCGTGGTTTTGATTCCTTCAATTACATATTCGCTTAAAGCACGATACATGGTATCAATCGCTTCATCGCGTGTTTGAGCCATGGTAATTAATTTACCGATCATACTGTCGTAATAAGGAGGAATCACATAGCCCGAGTAGCAATGGCTGTCGACGCGAACACCATGTCCGCCCGGCTGATGAAGAACCGTGATTCTTCCGGGGGAAGGACGAAAATCATTATAAGGATCTTCGGCATTAATGCGGCATTCAATTGCGTGCATTTCAGGATAATAGTTTCTTCCTGAAATTCTTTCACCTGCAGCGATCTTTATCTGTTCTTTTATTAAATCATAATTCACCACCTCTTCTGTAACACAATGCTCCACCTGTATCCGCGTATTCATTTCCATAAAATAAAAATTCCGGTCTTTATCCACCAAAAACTCAACCGTACCAACGCTTTCGTAATTAATTGCCGCAGCAGCTTTAATCGCGGCTTCCCCCATTCTTTCTCTCAGTTCAGGCGTCATAAAAGGTGAGGGTGATTCTTCCACCAACTTTTGATGGCGACGCTGTATAGAGCAATCACGCTCGCTTAAATGACAAACATTTCCGTATTGATCTCCGGCGATTTGTATTTCTATGTGGCGAGGTTCTTCCACAAATTTTTCCATGTAAATGCCATCATTTTTAAATGAAGCACCTGCTTCAATTTTCGCAGTCTCGTACGCTTTTTCCATTTCCTTCTCATTCCAAACCACGCGCATTCCTTTTCCTCCTCCACCTGCTGTAGCTTTCAATATTACGGGATAACCCACTTCTGCTGCAGATTTTTTTGCATGATCCACGTCAGTCAATAATCCTTCAACGCCCGGTACTACAGGAACACCTGCAATGATCATGGTTTCTTTAGCAGTGATTTTATCACCCATGGAATTAATCATCGCTGGTGTAGGCCCAATGAATTTAATGCCATGGTCAAAACATATCTGGGCGAATTTTGCATTCTCTGCAAGAAAACCATATCCGGGATGAATTGCATCGGCATTGGTAATTTCTACCGCAGCCATAATATGAGGCATATTTAAATAGCTGTCAGCGCTTGCCGGCTTCCCGATACAAACCGCTTCATCAGCAAATTTTACATGAAGGCTGTCTTTATCAGCAGTAGAATAAACGGCCACCGTTTTGATGCCCATTTCTTTACATGTCCGGATGATTCGAAGGGCAATTTCTCCCCTGTTTGCAATAAGTATTTTTTTAAACATCTTTTTAATGTGCTAATTAGCTGATTAGCCAATGTGCTAATGGACGCTAACCCTTGTTTTTAAATTTTATTTTCCCCCTGCTGATTAAAAGCAAGAGGTTCTTTTTTCTTAGCGGTTCCTAATATTTTATTAAGAACTTTTTGAATTGATTCAAGATTCAACAGTATTGAATCACATTCAGGATAAATATTAGAAAGACTGCAGAGCAGAAGCCAGTATTGCGTTTCATCAGCTTCCTTTGCAGCAATTTTTATTTTATGAATAAAGTCAGCCTTGCTTTCTGCATTTTGAGCCTCCATTGCATTTGCTCCGATCGAAGTACCTGATTTTAATAATTGCCTGCTGATAGTATACTTTTTTATCGAATCTAAAAGATCACAGTAATCAATTACTGACAATGAAAAATCGAAAGTCATTTTTAAAATGGGATTGGCTTCAATTTCTTCCTTTTTCATAACAGCAATTTTAAAGCAATTTGGGCGTATCATCAGCACATCAGCTAATTGGCTAATCAGCTAATTAAGCAGGTTCCACCAAAAACAAAGGCTGATCAAATTCTACAGGGGAAGCATCTTCCACCAAAACCTTCACGATCTTTCCGGCAACTTCACTTTCAATTTCATTAAATAATTTCATCGCTTCGATAATACAAACCACCTGGCCCACTTCCACTTCATCGCCCACACTTGCTTTAAAATTGCTGTTATGAAAAAGGAAGAAATTGAAGCCAATCCCATTTTAAAAATGACTTT
>DAHXOZ010000208.1 GCA_027364635.1 bacterium
GCCCATATTGTACAAAATGGTAACGTACCCGTAAAAGAAGTGATTTTATTTGATGCTTTGTATGGAAACAGGGATCAATATATGAATTGGTTAACCGCCGGCAAACATCATCGGTTTATCAATTTATACACCGATCACGGCGGCACTTTGGATGAAACAAAAATTATGATGAAACAGGTAAGTGATGCTAACCTTTCGGAAGATTCGCCGGAAGAATCCAATGTAACGCCAACGATTATACGCAATAATAAAATTATTTTTATTCATACCCCACATGAGCACGACTACATTATTCAGCACCCGGATAATTTTAAGTTGTTTATAGAGAACAGCCCTTTTTTAAAGAAACTAAAGTGAACCGCCCTTGCTATTGTAATTACCTGGTCTGTTTATTTACCGGGTACAGTAAAAGAAATGCAGGTTCCTTTTTTTATTTCGCTTTCAACACGTAAAGTGCCCCCATGTTGGGCCACAAAATCCTTTACAAGTGTTAGCCCCAGCCCTGAACCTGCTTCATTATTGGTGCCGGTTAACGAGTAAAAATTAGATTTTGTGAAAAGATTTTCCTTTGCTTCTGCATCCATTCCAATACCCGAATCAATAATACAAACTTCTACCATCTTATCTATAGGTTGAGCAATTACGCTTACCAACCCGCCTTGCGGAGTATATTTAATAGAATTAGTAACGAGGTTTTGAAGAATAGAACGAAGCATTAATGAATCTGCCTTTACATAAATATCAGAAGGGACTTTGTTTTCAAGAATAATATTTTTTTGTGTGGCATTTTCTTTTAACAATTCAAAACTCTGATCTACTGAACTAACCAAATGAAGCTTTTCAGGATTTAAAGTTGTTTTCTCCTGTTGCATTTTGGCCCATTCGACCAGTTCATTCAATTGCTGAAGAATATTTTGAGTGGAGCTATGGATAATTTTTGCAAATGGCTGTATGTTGTCAAAAATAAGATTTTTTGTATCGCGGCTTAATTGATCTGATGCAATCAGTAATGCCGTTAAGGGATTACGCAGGTCGTGGGAAATAACCGATAGAAACTTATCTTTTGATACATTCAGATCCTTCAGTTCATGGTTTAGCTTTTCCAGTTCGCTGGTCCTTTCAGAAACCCGTTTCTCGAGTTCCTCATTTGCCTTCCTTAATGCTCCTTTCTGAGTTTTTAACGCTTCCGTTAAGATGATTAAATCTGCTGCCTGTTTTTCTTTTTCTTTGTTTTGAAAGGCAAGTTCTTTGTTTGCAATAATTAGTTCTGCCTTTTGTATTTTTAATTTTTCAGTAATAATTTCTTTTTCCTTTCTTTCTTCTGCATCCTTTAGTGCCCTGTTAATTTTTGGGAATAATGTAAATAATTTATCCTTTAAAGTATAATCGGTAATACCATTCTTAATAAGCTCAACTGCGTTTTCTTCTCCAATTACGCCCGAAACAATAATAAAAGGAATATGACGGTATTTATTTTGTTTAATCTGGAAAGCTGTGACTGCGTCAAAAGAAGGCAGGGAATAATCGGATAATATTATATCAGGATTAAAATTTTGAAGAGCATTCTCATATTCTTCGCGGGTTTGAACAATTTCAGCGCTAAAACTCAATTCGGACTTTTTTAATTCGCGATCTATTAAATCTGCATCACTTTGGTTGTCTTCAAGAATTAGTATTTTAAGATTGGGTGACATTTTTTTTCTATTTTGAAATCTTCTGAAAGCGAATTGTTTTATTCCTTTTTTTAATATCATAAAACTACTAATACCATAGTTTATTTTATGAAAGAATGAGCGGGTAGATTTTTTGCGTATTTTTTGAAACACTTATTTGCCTTTTTTATACGAGTTTCAAAATGAAACAGGTCTATGAAACTGTCTGAAAAAAGAAGAATCTCATCATTTGGTTAATTGGATTTGTATCATCTTCCTGCAGGTTTTATTAAATCGTTTTACATTAAATAGGAGGCTCGCTTAATATCATCCAATATAATCCGATTCCCGTTATAGCATTAAAATAATTATGGCTATCAACAGGTTTTACAATATAGCTATTTGCACCTAATGCGTAGCATTTTTCAACATCAGGATCTTCTTTAGAGGAAGTAAGTATTACAACGGGGATGTGTTTAAATTTTGGATCCGATTTCAATTTTTCCAGTACCTGCATTCCTGACACTTTTGGCATCTTTAGATCAAGTAAAATCAGTTTGGGTTTTTCATTGGTATTCCTTGAAGCATACATCCCTTTGCAATAAAGAAAATCGAGTGCTTCGGCCCCGTCTTTTACGTGTAGAAGTTTGTTGCTAAAGCCACTTTTTGCAAGGGCGCGAATGGTGAGAGTAGCATCCTCTATACTATCTTCAACAAATAAAATTTCAACGTTATTGTAATCCATAGGTTTTTGATTGATGAGTTAATAAGGTTAATACCCGTTGTGCCTTCCTGTCAGGCTGGTAAGCTGAAATAAAAGCAAGATCCTTCATTTATTTTTGATTCTGCCCAAACTGCTCCATTATGTCGGTTCACAATTTTTTGTACTATGGCCAGGCCAATACCTGTACCTTCAAATTCTTCCTGCGAATGTAATCGCTGAAAAACACCAAAAAGTTTATCATAGTATTGCATATCAAATCCCGCTCCATAATCTTTTACATAATAAACAATAAGGCTGCCTTTTTCATAACCACCGATTTCGATCCTGGTTTTTGGTTTATACTTCGAATATTTAATGGCATTGGAAATTAGATTAATCCATACTTGTTTAATTAAAGACTGATCTCCTTTAGCGTTTGGGAGCTCATTCAAATTAAATTCCGGAATGTTTTGACCTTCCTCAAATAATAATTCTTCTCTTACTAATTTTACCAGTGTATCCATATTAATTTCTGATACTTTTACTTGTTTTCTCCCTAATTTGGAAAAGGCGAGCAAATCATCAATCAGTTCACCCATCTTTTTCGAATTATGTATAATAGACTGGAGAACTTTTGTTCCTTCTGTATCAAATTTATCGATGTAATCTTCCATCAAAATTCTTGCATATCCGTTGATGGCCCTTATAGGGGCCCGTAAATCGTGAGATACCGAGTAGGAAAATGATCCAAGTTCCTTGTTGGAAGATTCCAACTGTGCAGTGCGTTCAATTACTTTTTGCTCTAATTCTTCATTAAGTTCCCGAATATCATCTTCTGCATGCTTAAGTTCACTGTTGACAAGGATTAACTCTGCGGCCCGTTTTTCTTTCTCTTCATTTTGAAAGGCAAGTTCTTTGTTGGCAATGATTAACTCTGCAGCCCGTTTTTCTTTCTCTTCATTTTGAAAGGCAAGTTCTTTGTTGACAAGGATTAACTCTGTGGCCCGTTTTTCTTTCTCTTCATTTTGAAAGGCAAGTTCTTTGTTGGCAAGGATTAACTCTGCGGCCCGCTTTTCTTTCTCTTCATTTTGAAAGGCAAGTTCTTTGTTGGCAATGATTAACTCTGCGGCCTGTTTTTCTATCTCCTCATCCTGAAAAGCAATTTCTTTTTTAGCAATAATTAACTCATCCGATTTTTGTTTATTCATATCTTGTCTGTACAAAGATGTTTTGTTTTAAAAATTCTGTATAAATGTTTTGGCTTAATTAACAGGGGAATTGAAAAGCGTTTTCATGCCACTACTGTTAAAGGTAGTGTAATGCAGCGAGCTTTGCAGGTAAACTAAAATCTATAATGACAATTGCCTTTCTATTTCTGTCCCATCAGAGTTTTTATAGCATTCACACAATAAAAACCTTATTCAGCATGCCTCCTTTGAGGACGTTGCGTGCACAGATTTACAAACGTTAGTTGTTAAAGTTGCCGGGTTACGGCAACAATTAAATTTAGTAGCCAATCTGTAGTAAACCAATACCCGCCTGAACAAATTTCTGTCCGGAACTGGTCATCCCCGTCCGACCAGGTCATCCGGGCGGGCATTCGGGCAGGAAAAACAATAATTGTTGTTTTACTGTTTTACGCAATGTACCCGTTGGGAGGGGTTGCTGCAAAAAAAGTTCGGGTAAATTCACAACAAAAAAACCGGGACAAAAATCCCGGTTCTGATAACATTTTATCGTTATCAATTATTATCTATTATCGTGGGAAGCTTTTTTAGCTTCGTTTTCGGCTTTATTAACAGCCTTTTCTGATTCATTCTTTGCAGTTCGTGCTGCATTTTCAGATGAAGTCTTCACATCGTTAACGGTATTTTTAACGGCAGCTCCGGCTTTATCAAAAAAGTTTCCCCCTTCAGCTCTGGCGTTATTGGCGGCTTTATCTGCTTTATTGGCGACCTTATTAGCCGCATTTTGCAGACCGGTTTTTACATCGCCGGCAGCATTCTTCACTGCAGTTCCTGCGTCACCCACAGCATTTTTTAATCTATTGCCGGTGTTTTCATTGTTAGTAGACATATTAAGTTGTTTTAAAATTATGAAATATTATTTGCCTGTTATTAATCAATCAACATGCCATTCTTCATATCACTTGTACGCTATTTTTTCTAATTACACTATGTTGAATCTTTTACCCATTTACGGATAAATACTCCCTATAAGATACAATTATAAAATGCTGATGCAACGTTATCGTTTAACCAGTTGTCATGTATAAAAAAGCAGGAGCTATTTTATGCGAAAAAAACAGGCAATATTTTCAGTCCTTATCATCCTGGCAGCATTATTTTCAGCGTGTAAAAAAAATAAACTGCCTGCTTACGATTTTCAATCAGTGGTGCTTCATGAATGTTCAGCAAAATTGGTAGAACCCTATATCTGTTTTGATTCTTTGCTGACGGATAGCCGGTGCCCGAAAGGGGCAGAATGTGTATGGGTGGGCAACGCATTAATAAAAGTGACTTTTCATGAATCGCAGGCTGCGCATACTTTCGTGATGTCTCTGAAAGGCTATCCATCTGCAGGCTATCCATCTGATACTACCGTGAATGGTTATGTGATCAGCTTTACCAACCTGCAACCTTACCCCGACATCAATACACCGGGGCAAACTGAGAAAAAGGCTTCGTTTACTATTACCCGTTAGCCTGCATGTTCCACGAAGCACCGTCCAGGTTCTTCGCAACATTTCTCTCAGGTAACTTCTTTACTATAAACCAAACTGAAAATGGTAACTATTTTTTAATAGCTAAGTAATGGTGTGGTAACATAGCGGTGATAGTTTTGCCGTGCCATTGCCAATAAAGGCAACCAGAACTGAAAATAAATTTTTCTCAAATAGTGTTAGTTTAATAAACGGGGATTGTTTTTACTTTCCCTTTTTTT
>DAHXOZ010000209.1 GCA_027364635.1 bacterium
TAGTATAGATAGAACCGCCTTCGTTAAACAAAAGTTTTTTCCCGTCAGGCATCCAGTTGGGTGCTTCAAATCTTCCCGGCGCTTCATGAATTACTTTTCTAACGCCCGTAAATACATCCATCGTTTCCATTCTTGAACCAAGTTCACCATGAAACTCATCGGCTTTCACATTAGGATTGGGCTGATATTTATTTTTAACCGGCTTGTCAATTCTTACGTTCCAGATTTTGGCTTCTTCAATTTTATCAGGATCATGCGCGGTGATAAAAAGGCCTGCATATACAGAATCAGGGTTTCCGGTGATTTTGGCAGAACCTACTTCCTGCAATGGTTCGCCCGGGTTGGCCACGCGCATGGTTAATTTATTACCGCTACGCTCCAGTTGTATGGTTTGAAATACCGCCATTTTAGGAAAGAAAATTTCATCCTCCGGATCACGCATATACGCACCACGCAAAGGCCGCCATTGCAAAAGTGTAAGACCGTTTCCATGTGTTACTGCATTATAACTTACGGCTGCATCATCCAGGGATTCACGTACCATCCAGCCCATCTTTTTGTGTTCATTTCCCTGCTCTCCGGCAAAAGCAAAATCCGCAGTGAGGATAAAATCGCCGCTTATTTTTTTATATAAATAATGAAACTCATCACGGTTGAACCAGATATTATAACCAGATCCTTTTACATCATAAGTTTGAGTGCTTTCATCATAAGTTGCCGAACCTGCAGTTTTCGGGTTCCCGATATCTGCGCTTTTAAAAATACCAACAGTTGAAGTCTGGCTATAACAAACGCTGTAAAAGGAAAACAGAAGAAGGAAGGTTAGGAATCTCATACCCGGTTTTTTAAAATGTGGAAAAAAATTAAAAAGCAATACGTTAAAGGAGGTTAAAGCTAAGGAAAAAAATCTCCTGGAAACAGGTATGCTAAAAACTTATCAATCTAGGATAAGAATTTGAATTATTTGTGGGTTTACTGTGAATGTATCAGGATTTGATGGATGTAGAAGATTTACAGGATTGAATTTTAATCCGGAAAATTCTGGTTCGGATAATATTCTTATCTCACAATTTATTACTTTCGATTATTATAAAATTCAATCTTCTTCTGATGAAAAAAATTTACTTATTGCTGGTCACTTCAGCTTTTTATTTTTCCGCTAATGCGTATTTAAGATTGCCTGATATTTTTTCAGACAATATGGTATTGCAACAACAAACTACCGTTCATTTTTATGGCTGGTCGGGACCTATTCAAAAAATAAGTGTGATTACCAGTTGGAATGGTGATACGTTAAAAACTTCCCATTTTCCTCTCACTTCCTGTTGCGGATAAGGAGCAGAAATATTCCAAATATGGAAAAAACGTATTTCAGGATGATTCGCTTCAGCAACCTCCTGTTTGTAATAATTCTTGTGCCAGTCAGGACTGAATTCCATATTTGATTGCCCGGTGCAAATCCAGTTATCGCCTATCAAAACATTGTGTATCGTAATTGTGCTGTCGCCAATAACTGTGATGGTGTAAGGACCACCGGCTTTTGGTGTTTTAAGGTCGACCGTCCATACCGCGTCGGACAAAGTGGAAGTTTTTAACGTATCACCATTCCAACTGGCTATCACACTTATTTTTTGAATAGGGCCCGACCATCCGTAAAAGTGAATAGTGGTTTGTTGTTGCAACACCATATTGTCTGAAAAAATATCAGGCAATCTCAGGTAAGCATTGGCAGAAAAATAAAAAGCAGAAGCTACCAGCAATAAGTAAATTTTTTTCATCAGAAGAAGATTGTAATTTTTTTGGATAACCGAAAATAAGAAATTGTGAGCGAAGGATAAGTAATCTTATTTCAGATAAGTTTTTACAGTAAAACTACAAATTTTCAGGATTTTTATTTTGATGACTCAATAACTTGTTTCATCCAATTTTACTTTTCCTTTAAATGTCCAAAAAACAAAACTTGTATATACACCTACCAGCGGCGTTCCAATCGCTGCTATCAACAACAAAGTTTTCATGGTTGCTTGTGAGGAAGCTCCATTGATGATGGTAATGCTGTTTTTTAAATCATTGGTTGCATATAATAAATAAGGAAACACTTCTAAAGCTACCATAGCTAATAAAGAGGCTATAGTTATTGATGAACTGATAAAGGCATACCGGTATTTTCCTTTATTCAACTGCCTTGGAATATTAGCAATTGATAAGAACATAATTAGCGGCAAAGAAAAATAAGCCGGATTGCTTCTTATTTTATCACTTAAGTGCGGGATGTATAATAAAGTGTAAAGTGTGGTAATCCCGAAAGACACTACGAAGAAAACCGTAAAACTTTTTGCGAGAATGGTTAGTTTGGTGTATAGCCTTTTCTCAGTTTTCATGGCCAGGTAAATGGCGCCGTGCATCATAAACAACGCCAGGGTGGTAACAGATACCATAATGCTGAAAAGATTAAAAAAAGAAAGCCAGTTGCCAATAAATTCATGTTGACTATTTAAAGGGAGGCCCAAAGCAACATTTCCCAGCATTAACCCCAATGACAGGGCAATTAAAATGCTGGCAAATGAATAAATAAAATCCCATATTAATCTCCATTTTACGCCAGGCTCCTTGCTTCTGAATTCAATGGCAACACCTCTCCAGATAAGGCCTATCATAAAAATCATGAAGGGAATATAGAAAGCGGAAAATATTGCGGCATAAGCCACAGGAAAGCCCGCGAATAAGGCACCCCCACCAATTACCAGCCATACTTCGTTGCCGTCCCACACGGGGCCAATGGCATTTAAAGCAATGCGCCGGCTGGTTTCTTTTTTTAAAAATAAATGTAAAGCTCCTGCACCAAGATCAAAACCATCCAGGATTGCATATCCGCTGATGACAGCGCCAAAAACAAGGAACCACCAGAAATTATAATCTAAACCCAAAAAAGTTTCCATTTCATTGTATTAATGTGTTAATAAAGGATTATCCCTTAATGAACCCTGTTCAATATCTTCTTTGGTTCCATAATCCACCGGGCCATGTTGTATTTTTTTATTAAGCAGGTATAAAAACAAAATAAAAAGTGTGCTATAAACCAAAGTAAAAAGAATCAAAGAAAAAACAATTTCGTTGGCACTAACTGCCTTTGACAAAGCATCTGACGTTCTTAATAAACCATACACCACCCAGGGTTGCCGCCCCATTTCAGCAGTAAACCAACCTACCTGGTTAGCTATTTGGGGTAAAAAAACGGCCCAGGCAAAAACAATCATCAGCCATCGTTTTTCGAAAAGCTTGCCTTTCTTCCATTGCCAGCTTGCATAGAGAGTAAGGAAGATCAATATAATGCCAATTGCAATCATTAAATGATAGAATTGAAAAACGGCATTTACCTGGCCCGGCCTTTCTTCAGGTTTAAAAGCATTCAGGCCGGTAACCGGTGTCTTAAAATTACCATGCAACAGGAAAGTTAAACCACCGGGAATTTTTATTCCTGTAACTTTTTGTTTTGTATTATTTACCCAACCGAACAAATACATATCAGCAACCGCACTCGTATCATAATGCGCTTCCATGGCGGCTAATTTCGCAGGCTGGTATTTGGCAACAACATTGGCGCTTCGATCTCCAGCCCAAAGTTGGGCCAATGAAAAAACGGTGGCGACAACCAAAGCGATTTTAAACGCTGGTTTGGCAATTTCAAGGTATTTGTTTTTTAAAATGTAGTACGCGTTTATACTTAAGACCAAAAAGGCGCCCGATAAAATGGCTCCTATCAACACATGAATTAATCTATCCACACTTGATGGATTAAACACCATGGCCCAGAAATCTGTAACCTCTGCCCTTGCATTCATACCTGTGCCTACAATATGAAATCCTGCCGGTGTTTGCTGCCAGCTATTTGCAACTACTATCCATAAAGCGCTGAACATAGCACCAAAGAATACCATAACGGTTGAAAAAAAATGAACCTTTGAACTTACCCTATTCCACCCGAATAATAAAACGCCAAGAAAACCACTTTCAAGGGCAAAGGCAAATATGCCCTCAGCAGCCAGGGCGCTGCCAAAAATATCGCCAACATATTTTGAATAAGTGGCCCAATTGGTGCCAAATTCAAACTCCATTATGATGCCCGTAGCCACACCTATCCCGAAAATCAATGCAAATATTTTAATCCAGAAGCGGGTCATTTGCTCATAAATCTTTTTACCTGTTTTGAGATACATACCTTCCATAATTACCAACATCAATCCAAGCCCGATACTTAGCGGAGGGTAGATGTAATGAAATGCAATAGTGAAAGCAAATTGAGCCCTGGCTAATATTTCTGTTTCCATTAAAATGGTTTTGTAGCAAAGCAAAGGTAGCCTTAGCGTGATGATCCCCAAAAAGAATTAAGTCCCTATTATTATCTGATATTGTATTTTTTTATGCGGTTTTATCCTTTTAATCTCTCCCGCACAACAAACCCCGGTTCCGGCATTATTTATAATAGTAAACCCACAAATAACCCAAATTCTTATCTTAGATTGATAAGTTTTTAGCATACCCGTTTCCAGGAGATTTTTTTCCTTAGCTTTAAACTTCGTTAACGTGAACGGATTGCTTTTTCCCAAAAGATATTAAATCATGGTCGCCCGACAGCAGGCGCATTTCTTTTGTAAGTAATTCTGAACAAGCTGAAAAATAATCGATCTGTAAACTTTAAAATAAACAAATGAATTCTAGACGCGATTTTCTGAAAGCCTCCGGAGCCTTTGCACTCGGCGCTGTTTTATTGCCTGATCTTGCAAAAGCCGCCCATCGCAAATCGGTTAATGACGTGGGTTTGCAACTCTATACCGTAAGAAATGATATGCTGAAAGATAATGTGGGAACATTGAAAAAAATTGCAGGAATTGGTTATAAAGAAATTGAATCTGCCGGAAGCCAGAAAGGATCTTATTATGGTCTCAAACCTTCGGAGATGAAAAAAGTTTGTAGCGATCTGGGCATGACGTTGCGCAGCGGCCACGTTCATTATGATAAAAACTGGCAGCAAACGGTTGATGAAGCTGCAGAATCAGGGCAGGAATATTTAATTGTTTCAGTAATGCCTACCAACGGTCAGACAGTTGATAACTATAAAAGCGTGGCAGAGGTTTTTAATAAAGCCGCTGAAGTGGCAAAAAAATCGAACATTACTTTTGGCTACCACAATCATGATTCGGGTGGAATAGGGTAAGTTCAAAGGTTCATTTTTTTTTCAACCGTTATGGTATTCTTTGGTGCTATGTT
>DAHXOZ010000020.1 GCA_027364635.1 bacterium
ATTTTTGAAGAAGCGTTTGCAAAACTATATTCAGAAGAAGGGCGACCTGGAAAACCTATCCGGTTGATGGTATCATTATGATTTTTAAAAAATAATTGCTGCGCTTTCAGGTTGATAGTAAGATCATCCAATTTTTTTTGAATATCGCCGGTATCCAATTGCAGATTGGCTTTGGAACTGTTGATTCTTTTTAATTTTTCGTTGGCTGCTGCAATTAAATTTTGAACATTTTGAAATAAAATTTGCACCTCAGCATTTGATTTTTTTGGCTGAAACCGGTTGTTTCTGTAAGTAAGAAAAACGTTTAAAGAATTGATCGCAGCATTATAATCTGCAGCAGCGGCATTGTAAAGATCAGCATCAGTATCCTGGTTCAATACCTCCATTTGAAATTTTATTCTCTTCAGTTTGGTTTCAATTTTAGACGCAGGCCATTCTGCATTTTTAATTCTTGATACTTCACTTTCATATTGAGAAAGCCGGTCCATATTTTTGAAAGCTTCCAGAGAATCTTTATAATTAAAATAGTTTTTGCGTCCATTTTGTTGAGTATTTCCTCTTATAAAATCATTGTAGTTAACAGGATAATTTAAGAGTTGAAATATCGGATCAAAAGGAAGATGCGTTTGAATAAATTCAGCCGGAGGAACTTTAAAATATTTATACCTGGCATCAAATCCCGTACTTCCTACACGGCCTGCATCCCATGTAGGATCGTATAAACCCCACTCATTATTTACTAAAGCCACGCACCATACGTGCGGTGCCCTGTCTAAATATCCACCTTGCCTTGTAAATCCTTCAACAGCAAAAGAATTGATGCCGCATTGGTTGCACAAATCAGTAAAAATAGCGGCAAAGTTTTCACACACACCCCTTTTTCTGCGAAGCGCATATGAAACACGTTGCTCGTTGTCTTCATCCAGAATTACATAATGAATACTATCTGCATCATATTTTATATTACTGGTAAGCCACGAATAAATAGCTTCCACTTTTTTTTCGTCAGTGTGATAATGAGAATTGATGTACGCGGCAATACCCGCAGAAGTAGCTGTTTGTGAAGAAGGAATACTTACATACATTCTTTCAGCCGCAGAATAATCTTGCGCATCTGCCGACTGAACTGCATAAAAAAACAATATGAAAATTGCCAACAACTTCATCTACTAAAGTTAGAAATCGTTTTTGAAAATTATTTTGTAAAAATTGAGGAAGACAGTAGACCAACAAAAAACTTAATTTTCTGTTTTGGTTGCAAATCAATTATTGCCGGTCTTATCTTCATGAAAAGACTTATAAACCAAAGCGGCTTTTGATTTTCCAATGGTTTCTTCAAGTTCTTGCTGCGAAAGCAGTTTTATTTTTTTTACTGATTTATATTTTTTTAGTAACGTGTCGGCTGTATTCTTGCCGATCCCTTTTATGGTTTCCAGTTCATTTACAAAAGTGCCGCGGCTTCTTTGATTACGGTGAAAAGTAATTCCGAAACGGTGCACTTCGTCGCGCACTCTTCTTATCAGTTTTAAACTTTCGCTATCCCATGGAAGTTTGATGGATTCTTTATCGCCCGGAAAAAATATTTCTTCTTCATTTTTTGCAAGACCTACCACGGTTGTTTTTCCTTTCATTCCAATTTCTTCCAATCCTTCCACAGCCGCATTTAACTGCCCTTTACCACCATCAATGATAATCAATTGCGGCAAGGGAATTTCTTCCTGCAACAGTCTTTTATACCTCCTGGAAACCACTTCTTTCATACTGGCAAAGTCGTTAATGCCGGTAACCGTTTTAATATTAAACTTCCGGTATTCATTTTTATCAGGCAATCCATTTTTAAAATACACCATTGCCGCCACCGGGTAACTTCCCTGGAAATTAGAATTATCGAAACATTCAATATGCGATGGCAACGAGGGTAAATGAAGATCTTTTTGCAATTGAATCAAAACATCTTTCTTTTCTTTTTCTGATCTTCCTTCCAGCCGCAACATTTTTTTACGCTTCATTTCTTCCTTAAAATAATTTACATTTTTCTCGGAAAGGTCAAGCAATTTTTTCTTGTCGCCCGCTTTAGGTATGGTAAAAAGAAGTTCTTCACTTCCGAGTTCTATTTCAAAAGGAATTACAATTTCTGTGGCTTCACTATTGAATTTCTCACGCAAATCAATTATGGCCAGGCTTAAAATCTCTTCATCGGTTTCTTCTAATTTCGGTTCTAAAGAAACGGTATGCGTTTGGATAATTGTTCCATTTTGCACCATCAGGTAATTGACATAAGCAGTGTCTTTTTCTCTTAAAATTGAAAACACATCAAGATTTGAAAATGATTTGCTAACGACAACGGATCTTGCCTGGTAATTTTCCAAACCTTCCAACTTACCTTTAATAACTGCAGCTTTTTCAAACTCCAATTGCTCAGAGTAAAATTTGATATCCTCTTTATACCGCTGAATAACAGGTCCCAGATTCCCTTTTATCATTTGCCTGATTTGTTGCAAACCTTCTTCATAATCTTCTTTGCTTTGCAAACCTTCGCAAGGGCCTTTGCAATTTCCCAAATGATATTCGAGGCAAACTTTAAATTTCCCTTTAGCAATATTGCTTTGGGTAAGATTTAATTTACAGGTACGTAATGGAATAAATTCCTTTATAAAATTCAACAGATCGCGAACTTTTCCTACTGAAGTAAAAGGACCTAAATATTCCGAGCCATCATTTATTTTATTTCGCGTCAAAAATATTCGTGGAAAAGGTTCATTTTTTATAACAAGATATGGGTATGTTTTATCGTCTTTTAAATTGATATTAAATTTTGGCTGAAATTGTTTGATCAAAGAATTTTCCAAAAGAAAGGCATCCTGTTCGCTATCAACTATGGTAAATTCAATGTGGTCGATCCTTTTTACCAATTCATGCGTTTTGTAGCCGGTAAAAGTTTTGGTAAAATAAGAGCTTACTCTTTTCCTGATATTTTTTGCTTTGCCAACATAAATCAATTCATTTTGATCATCAAAATATTTGTAAATACCGGGATTAGCAGGAAGCGTTTTAAGTATCGTTTGAAAAAAATCTGAGGTCATAACTAAATCGCATTTATTGATGATCTGAAATTAATTATCAAAGTTCCAAATCATCTTTTCTTCTTTTATCTGCGCCTCATGTCCAGGGATTTCAGTGATGGTTCTTATGCTGTACCATTTGCCTGTCAGCCAGGTGAGTTGCGTGGTAACAGTCTGGTTTCCTTCATTGGCTTCCTTTACCATGTAAATCCTCTGAATAGATTTTGTTTGCGGGTTCATATAAACGTCCCAATGGATAAGATGAATCGAATCAGGCAATTTTCCCTTCGGATCGTAAGAGAAGGTAAATGCATTGATAGTTTGATCCAAAAAAGATTTTTCTGTAAACAAGGGATACATAGTGGCTGAATCAATTTCGGGAAAAAGAAAGGGTGTGGCATCCTTCCTGATATCTTCTCTTTTCAACCAGGTTGAATCTATCTTTCCATTTTGAGTAATTGTTCTCAACGGTGTTACCGGCAGCGTATCCAACGATCTTAATTGTGCTTTTAAAAAGCTGGTAACAGGGAAAATATTTACACTATCCCCGGTATTTTGTGTTACTGAAGGTTGTGTATTTTCACCGGAATGGCAAGCGCTAAAAAATAAGAAACAAGCAAGCAGGAAAAACAAAAATAATTTTTGCATATGCAAAATTACGAATTAAAAAAGCCGTTGCAGGGTACGAAGCAACGGCCTTTAAAAAAATCAGTTAAAAATAAAATCAATAGAACCTATATTGTTTACTTTTTTATTTAGATATTCCAATTCTTATGCCATAATTTATCAAATGCTCCTGGGTAGGATAAATATTTTTGTAAGTTGAGAACAACTGATACCTGAAATCGGGCCCCAGATGCCATTTAATATTCTTTCCGATAAAGGTTATGTAAGAGCCAAAGTGACCCTCAAGATTGGTTTTTCGTACCAACATCGGATCATTTACATAATATCTTCCGTCGGAAGAAATAAGGTAAGCATTATCTCTCAAAATAACAGAAGGCTCAAGTAAGGAGGCTATATCAACTTTGATCTTTTCATTTCCCCAAATATTATATTGAACGCCCAGAGGAATTGATGCTTCAATACTATAATTAACCAGGTTTATATGGTCCTGGCTTTGACCATTTCCATAATGAGTAATATAATCTTTAGAATAAGTTCCGCCTTGGTTATCATTAAGTGTTAAAGTGGCAAAAGTTGGGTGAACCAAATTCGACACATTATTATAGCCTGAATAACTTAAATTAAAGCCTGTAATAAACTTAAACCTTTTAGCAATCTTTAGGCTCATTTCTGCTCCTGTTTCAAAACCAAATCTTGAACTGTGAACCAGTTTGAAAGAAGGTTGACCGGATAAAACAACAATAGAAGAAGCATTGCCAGAAGGCTGAATAGTCTTCTTATTAAATGAAACAGTACTGATTGTAGGATTTACATAAAAAGTCCATTCGATCCTGTTGTTCTTTTTTTTATGAAGTTTATTTATGGTAATACTTGTATTCTGATCTTCAACAATATTTTGATCAGTAATAACAGCAGGTTCAGTATTATTCAAATAAATCGAACTTAAATGAAGAGACTCAGATGGTGGGAAAGAAAAAATTTGATAGGAAACCGGTATTGATAAATCGTTTTTAAAAGATTCCGGCTGTTGTGCAAATGCTAGTTGAGGAAGCGTTTGGATATTTGTCGGTTCTTCTAAAACAGAAATTCCACTTTTTTGTTGGTTTACTGTAGCATTATTATTATTGTTAGTAGAAGTATTTTCAGATTGCAGACCAGGAGCTTCACTATTTACAGAAATATTATTTGTCTGTAAGTCTTTCCGGGTTTGAGTTTGAAAATTATTATTTTCATCAGAAATGTTTGCTGACATTGATTGAGTAACCGAAGTGCTTTTATTTCGTAAAATAAATTTCTCTGAAACTGTATTTTTTACAGTATTCTTTAAATCGATTTCCGGAGTATTGATTTTACTTTTATTTTGGCCATTAATCTCATTACCGGCTTGCTTTTGAGCTTCTGTACGCCGAATATTAATATTTTTTGAAGATTTCAGTTCTCCGTTTGAAGAAATTTGATAATGCTTTGTTGAATTATTCAAATTACCAATTGTAACAAGCGTTATTAAAAAAACCATTGCTACTGTAATTGAAGGCCACCTGCTTCCGGGATGTAAATTATTGTAAATGCCATTCCATACACGTTTGGAAGGTATCATCTTAAATTGATCGGCATGATCTTTAAGAGACTGCTCAAAATCACTCATATCAAATCTTCTTTCCATTATTCATACGTTTCAGTTAGTAGTGACAGAGATTTAAATATCTATAAAAAAAGATAGTTATTTCGTCTATTTCATTGAAACCATTCTCACATTTTCTCTCGGTTTCTGCAATATTTTTTTCTTAATCAAAATCTCTTCCAATAAAGCACGTGCTCTCGTATATTGAGACCGGCTTGTACTTTCTTCAATTTCCAATATTGTAGAAATTTCTTTATGAGAAAAACCTTCAATTGCATACAAATTGAGTACGGTTCTATAACCAATCGGCAATAATCTTATACATTCCACCACTTGTTTTGCCTGAAGCATAGATGGAATGTTATTATCACTGATCTGAATACTCGATGCATGAACCAGGTCAACACTATCAGAGAACTTTTTATTTTTTTTCAAAACATTAATACAGGTATGAACGACGATTTTTCTGATCCATCCTTCCAGCGCCCCCGATCCCTTGTACTGATGGATTTGAGAATATACTTTTATAAAACCTTCCTGAAGCATATCTTCAGCGTCTTCCCTGTTGTGGGCATAACGATAGCAAACTCCAAGCATACGCGGACTAAATCTATTATATAAAGCTTCCTGCGCGGATGAAAGGTTATCAAGACAGCCTTGAAGCATCAACTCTTCTGTCATAGTTTGCTTGTTTAACCCTACTAAGATAGGACAATTTTTTACTTAAAATGCTGCATGAATAAAAGTTTGTTAAATAAAAAATAGAAATTTTTTAATTTATTACACTTCTACAGCAAATTTTTTAGATATCATCTGTGTTTATAAGTAAATAGCAGCAAAGCAGCTAATCTTTGTCTATCAATACTTTTCCGGTCATTTGCTCAGGTATTGGTAATTTCATCATAGTTAAAATGGTAGGAGCAATGTCACCTAATTTTCCCGGATGAATATTTCCATGCCATTCTTTATCAATTATAAAAAAAGGTACCAGGTTTTTAGTGTGTGCTGTATTAGGGGTTCCGTCTTCATTCACAACATAATCAGCATTTCCATGATCAGCAGTAAGAAAGATCGTGTACCCGTTTTCCAGGCCCGCAGTAACAATTTCTTTTACACACTTATCAACCGTTTCTACCGCTTTGATCACTGCATCCCAAACACCCGTATGTCCTACCATATCAGCATTGGCATAGTTGAGGCATATGAAATCTGCAGAATGATTTTTTATCTCGGGAAGTAAAGCATCAGTTACCGCATAAGCGCTCATTTCAGGCTGCAGATCGTAGGTAGCTACCTTAGGAGATGGAATCATAATACGTTTTTCACCTTCAAAAGGAACTTCCCTGCCACCACTAAAGAAAAAAGTAACATGAGGGTATTTTTCAGTTTCAGCAATCCGGATTTGTTTATTATGATGCGCTGCCAATACTTCTCCAAGGGTATTTACCAGGTCGTCTTTTTGAAAAATGACATGAATATTTTTAAAAGTGTGATCATAAAGGGTCATTGTGGTGTAATCCAGTTTGAGTGGCTTCATATCATATTCAGGAAAAGCAGATTGAGTAAGAGCTTCGGTAATTTCTCGGCATCTGTCGGTACGAAAGTTGAAACAAATTACAGCATCGCCATCCTTAATTTCAGAACCGGGCGTTTCCGCATTTACAATCGGTTTTAAAAATTCATCTGTTATATCATTTTCATACGAAGCTTTTACTGCAGAAAAAATATTGGTCGCTATTTCACCTTTTCGGTGCACCAACGCATCATAAGCCACTTTTACTCTTTCCCATCTTTTATCACGATCCATCGCATAATAACGACCTGTGATAGTAGCAATCTTACCGGTTGTTTTATCCAAATGTTGCTGAAGATCTTCCAGAAAACCAATACCGCTTTTAGGATCGGTATCCCGGCCATCAGTAAAAGCATGGATATAAACATTTTCCAGATCATGCTTTTTACAAATGGTAGCAAGCGCTTTCAAATGATCAATGTGAGAGTGAACACCGCCATCACTTACCAGGCCCATCAAATGCAAAGGTTTTTTATTCTCTTTAGCATAATTTAAACTATTGAGGAGCGCCGGATTTTTTTCAAATTCGCCATTTTCAATAGCTACATTTATTCTTTCCAGTTCCTGGAAAACCACTCGCCCTGCACCCAAATTTAAATGCCCTACTTCACTGTTTCCCATTTGGCCTTCTGGCAAACCCACTGCCCTTCCACAAGTAGTTAATGTGGTATGTGGGTATTTTTCATAAAGTGAACTTACGAATGGTGTTTTGGCATTTTGAATAGCATCGCTTTCTTTTTTTTGCCCCAGACCCCATCCATCCATGATTATTAGTATAACCTTTTTTGCTTCCATTTTTCAAAACTAATTATAAGCTGTTATATAATTAAAAGATTTTACAAATCCTATCATAATTTTACCATTTGGCACGTTTTTGGACTATTTTATTCGTAACTATCTAATATGAAAAAAATTTTACTCTCTTCTCTTATTGTAACCGTATTTTCCTCTTTTACTTACATTTCTTTCACTGAAATTATTAATGCGATAAAATCAGGAAATGCAACCGAAGTAGCTAAATATTTTGATAATACCGTAGAAATTACTTTTCCACAAAAAAGCAACTCGTACAGTAAAAATCAGGCTCAGCTTGTGCTGCATGATTTTTTTAATGAAAATGCCGTTAAAAATTTCCAGGTAATTCATCAAAGTGAGAATGCCGGCTCAGAATACTGCATTGGCAATTTAACAACATCAAATGGGGTTTTTCGTACTACCATTTACATCAAACAAGTTGGAGCAAAAGAATTGATACAGGAACTCCGGTTTGAAAAATAGTTACTCAATATTTATTGGTAAAATTAAAATCCCTGATAATTGTTTGTTTACTGTAAAAGGTAACCCTTCTATGGAACCATCTTGATTTTGTTTGTAACAAACAAAAATTCTTCAACTTTTTAATTCCAAATAATTTTTTACATTTCCTTCGTTGATACGCCTTACAAACAGAGAGATTATGCTAAAAAAAATTATTCTGATTTTTTCATCAATTTTATATTCACAACTTTCGTTTTGCCAGTTTAATGATTCAGTCCATCATCATTTTTCTTTTTCTTCAACAGGTGTTTATAACAAAACAAAAGACCTTAAATCCTTTGTGCTAAATAATTCTGCCGGGTACGAGATCAATCAAAAAAAAATTGCTTTTAATACCGGTGCCTCATGGATTTACGGTACTCAAAACAAACAACTTTCCAATAATGATGTTTCGGCGGCAGCCAACATAGATTATTTAAAAGATGAACAAAAGCTTTATTATTGGGGTCTTGTAAATTTTGACGAAAGCTATTCTTTAAAAATTAACTACCGGTTTCAATCAGGCGTTGGCATTGGATATACTTTTGTAAAAAAAACAAATTTTGATCTTGAATTGAGTGATGGTTTCGTTTTTGAAACCAGTGATCTTACCGATCCCGTTATCGGGAGAGATGTGTATCAAACAGTAAGAAATTCATTACGGGTTAAATATCGTTGGTCTTACAATAATACTTTCATTCTTGAAGGCACCAATTTTTACCAACCTTCGATGCTTTCTTTAAAAGATTATATTATAAAATTAAACAACAAGCTTTCTGTGAAACTAAATAAATGGCTTGCCATTAATGCCACTATTACGTATAATAAAATAAGCCGCACCAATCGTGAAAACCTGTTACTTACCTATGGCTTAACGTTAGAAGATTATTTTTAAATTGAAATCAACAGCCTGTTCATAATCATTTTTTACTATTAATTTTTATTTGCTATGTGAATATTTGGTTGATTTCAAACATCCTGTTTTACCTTTCAATTCTCTAAATTTGAATATGGCATTTCCTGAAAATTATCAAAACAAACTCGAAGAATTCATTAACAGTGCGCTTAAAGAAGACATTGGTGATGGTGATCACTCCACACGGTCATGCATAGATGAATATGCAACAGGAAAGGCAATTTTAAAAATAAAGGATCCGGGGATTTTAGCTGGCGTTGACCTGGCGGAAAAAATATTTTCATTTGTTGAACCATCCGCGTTTATAAAAAAGCTTAAAAAAGATGGTGATGAAATGAACTATGGCGAAACTGCTTTTGAAGTAAGTGCTAAAGTCTGGACGATTCTTTCATGTGAAAGATTGGTACTTAATTGTATGCAGCGGATGTGTGGCATTGCTACTCTTACAAAACAGTATACCAATAAACTGAAAGGCTATCATACCCAATTATTGGATACAAGAAAAACAACCCCTAATTTCCGCATAATAGAAAAGGAAGCGGTTCGAATTGGTGGTGCAGTTAATCACAGGTTTGGTTTATATGATATGATCATTCTGAAAGACAATCATATTGATTATTGCGGAGGAATTGAAAAAGCTATTAATAAAGCATACGAATACGTTCAGGAAAAAAAACCGGGTTTAAAAATCGAAGTGGAGACGAGGAGCCTGGAAGATGTAAAGAAAGTGATGCAAACCGGTAAGGTAAATCGCATCATGCTCGATAATTTTTCTCCCGAAAAAATACGGCAAGCTTTAAAAATAATTAACGGCAGATTTGAAACTGAAGCAAGTGGCGGAATTACTTTAGAAAACATTGAAAGCTATGCTGATACAGGAGTTGATTTCGTGTCTAGCGGAGCGATTATTCACCACGCCACCAGTTTGGACTTAAGTTTAAAAGCGGAAATAACACAATAATATGCCGAAGAAAAAGTTATATAACAAAGGAGGAATTGTTTATTCGACAGCAGAAGATTTCAATTCTTTCAATGCTGGAAATACTGAAGAGTTTTTATCACCAAAAGAACAGCTGCTAAAAATTGTTCTGGATAAAAAGCATCGTGGAGGAAAAGTAGTTTCTATTATAAAAGGCTTTTCTATGAAAGAAACTGAAATAGAAGCAATAGCAAAAAAATTAAAAACTTTTTGTGGAGCGGGTGGTTCGGCTAAAGACAACGAAATCATCATCCAGGGCGATCATAGAGAAAAAATATTACAATGGCTTTTAAAGAACGGTTATAGTAAATCGCGTAAAATTTAATTTATTTAATTAACCAGTTTTAATAACTTTATCACAACCTAAAAACCATGATTTCAAAAATATCTGAAGGCGTTACTGTAAGTGTTGAAACTTTTTATCAACCGGAATACAGTAACCCCATAAACAGCGAATACATGTTTGCTTACCGCATCACGCTTGAAAACAACAATACATTTCCTGTGCAATTATTAAGGCGCCACTGGTACATTTTCGATAGCACCTCTGAGCATCGGGAAGTAGAAGGTGAAGGGGTTATCGGCATTCAGCCTGTTATTAATTCAGGAGAAAAATACCAGTATGTAAGTGGTTGTAATTTGCGTAGTGAAATGGGTAAAATGCATGGTTTGTATTTTATGGAAAACTTCCATAATAAGCAAACTTTTATCATCAACATCCCTTCATTTGAAATGATCGTTCCTACCAAACTCAATTAAATTCTGGGCTTGTATTTCGACTTGTCATAAATTTCCCTGGGATCTTTTTTCATCAAGTCTGGAAGACTCGTTTCAGGATAAATTTCTATAAATTTTTTCACGATCTGTAAGCCGGAAAAGGTGCCGATGTTTCCCGGTGCGCCTTCACCAAGTTCCGGTGTTTTCGGGCTTTCACCAATATAATTTTGAATAATATTGTCATCTGTTTTATTCAAAAGATTATTGTTCAAAAAGAAATCCCAAATCACAGCTTCATTTTTTTCTGCATCGTTCCATTGCTTCTTTGTATAACCCATGCACAGGTATTCGGGTGCATAAGGCAGAAATTTGGTAAGTAAATACATCCTTCTTCCCCTATCCACCATTTGCTCTATTAAAGCCCTTCCTTTTATTTTAGCCGGAAAAAGGTCATCTACGATATTCCTCATGGCATTAACCGAAATGTGTTCTTTATCAAAATTGTTTGATAAAAAATCAGGATATTCTTCAAGACCTTCACGACTCCTGTAAAAAGAAAAGTACTTTCCCATATGAAGTTGCAAGCCTATACCCAGGCTTTTAGTAGTCAATACATCCCCTTGTACGCCAAATGAAGTTTCAAAATTCGCATCAATCGGACCGATGAAAGTAATGACAGACTGAGGAATTTTGTATTGAGGAAAATAATACTTTACAAATCGTAACCCTTGTTCAATATCGTGCGATTCTTTTTCAAAATTATTATAGAGCAATTCGGCAGAATCTTTTAATGGCATATAATCATGAATAAACATACGAACGGCCTCATCTTCTTTGTTGCCGGGAACTAACAAACTATCCAGATCCAATCCCAAAATATTAGCTGTAAAAAGAGGCAAAAAATCAGGATATTTTTCCAAAATTGATTTCATTGATTGAGCTACTTTAGTAGTATCCATTGCAAAAAAATCTTTTTCAAATCTCCTGGTTTCAAGGTTAACTTTTATTGAAGAAACATCAGGAATATTCTTATTGCTGTTGCATGAAAGAATTGCGGTAGCAGTAAATAAACAAATAATAAACTTTCTCATTCCCCAAATAAAGCAAAAAAATAAAGACAATTTTGTTAAATGAAAGAATTCTAAGACATTTTATTCTGGCTTAATTTTACATAATGAAAATTTTTCTTGCACAACAAAATTATCACATTGGCAATTTTGAAAAGAACCTGGATAAGATTATTGAAGCAATTAATGTTGCGAAAAAAGAGAAAGCTGATTTAATTATTTTCAGTGAAATGAGCATTTGTGGTTACCCTGCCAAAGATTTTCTCGATTTCAAGGATTTTATTGACAAATGTTTTGATAGTATTGAAAAAATAAAACAACACGCGGATACGATCGGTGTAATAGTTGGCTCTCCAGACATAAACCCGGTAAGAGAAGGAAAAGATCTTTTTAACGCTGCCTTTTTTCTTTATGAAAATGAAATAAAAGGTGTGGCTCATAAAACGTGTTTGCCGAATTACGATGTATTTGATGAATACCGTTATTTTGAGCCGGCCTTTACCTGGAACGTTATTGAATTTAAAGGAAAAAGAATTGCACTCACGATTTGTGAAGACATCTGGAACCTTGGTGATAACCCGCTTTACCGCATTTGCCCGATGGACATTTTAATGGAGCAGCAGCCTGATGTGATGATCAATATTTCTGCGTCGCCTTTTGATTATACACACGCAGATGACAGGAGGGCCACTATTAAAGCGAATGTTTTAAAATATAAACTTCCGCTGATTTATTGCAATGCAGTAGGCAGCCAGACCGAAATTATATTTGATGGCGTATCGTTGTGTTTTGATAAAGACGCTAATCTTTGCCACGAACTTTCGCAGTTTAAAGAAGAGTTGAAGGAGGTAAATTTAAACAATGACGGAACTTTTGATGCTCCAATAATAAGACCTGCAAGTGAAGTAGCCAACGTGCTTTTAGAACCGCTGGAGTTTACGCCATCACTAAACATTCAGCAGGTGTATGATGCAATTATTCTGGGCATAAAAGATTATTTTTCAAAGATGGGTTTTACCAAAGCTATTATTGGCAGTAGCGGGGGTATTGATAGCGCTGTTACCATTGCGCTTGCGTGCGAGGCACTGGGAAACGAAAATGTACGGGCCGTTTTAATGCCTTCTGAATTTTCGAGTTCACACTCAATTTCTGATGCAGAGCAATTAAGCAACACACTTGGAAATCCTTATGATATTATTCCAATAAAAAACATTTACGAGGCTTTTCTAAAACAGTTGGATCCGGTTTTTAATAATCTTCCATTCAATATCGCCGAAGAAAATATTCAAAGCAGAACGAGAGGTAATTTGCTGATGTCGATCGCTAATAAATTTGGATACATTTTATTGAACACTTCAAACAAAAGTGAATTGGCCACAGGCTACGGAACACTTTATGGAGATATGGCCGGCGGAATTGGCGTACTCGGCGATTGCTACAAACAACAGGTTTACGAACTGGCAAAATACATCAACAGGGACAACGAAATTATTCCTTTAAATATTATTACCAAAGCACCTTCAGCAGAATTGAGACCGGGGCAAAAAGATATTGATAGTTTGCCTCCCTACGATATTTTGGATGAAATTTTGTATCAATATATTGAAAGAGTTCAAGGGCCACAGGAAATAAAATCAATGGGTTTTGATGCAGCTTTGGTTGACAGAATTTTAAAACTCGTAAACCGAAATGAATATAAAAGAAACCAATTTTGCCCGATTATCCGTATTTCTCCCAAAGCTTTTGGAACAGGAAGAAGAATGCCAATAGTGGGAAATTATTTGGATTAAGGTCAAAACAGAAATCAGAATGATTTGTTCGTTTACTGTTTTAATTAATTAACTTTATTAGTCAATTTTATGTATGAACGAATCATTATTAAATCGAATAACTATTAACCCGGAAATAGCTCACGGAAATCCGACCATTCGTAATACACGTTATACTGTAGAGGGGATTCTCGAATATCTTGCAGCAGGAGACACAATTGATGACTTATTAGAGGAATTTCCTGACCTGGAGAAGGACGATTTTCAAGCCTGCCTTCAATATGCAGTTTTGAATATTAAACAAAAAATCGCAGAAATAAATGCCGCATGAAATTTCTAATTGATGCGCAATTACCGAGATCTCTTAAACAGCTTTTTCTTGAAAATGGACATGATTGTATTCACACATTAGACCTTGAACTTGGCAACAAAACTCCGGATATATTAATCAATCAAATTTCAATTCAGGAAAAAAGAATAGTAATTACAAAAGACAGCGATTTTTTCTATAGCCAAATGATAAAAAAAGAACCCTATAAATTAATACTTGTCAAATTGGGTAATATTTCGAAAAATGATTTGTTGCAATTTTTTAATAACCACTTCGAAGAAATTATTTTAAATATCAGGAAGGAAGATCTGTTATTAATAAAATAAGTGCGGCAAAAAAGTAGAAATTACGATTATTTATCCGTTTACTGAAGATTAATATTAATTCAACAACTTTTTAAAAGGATAAAAAGTAAATTGCTTTTATCCATCAGAAGAAAAAATTTATTTATGGAAGCATATATAGTAGCAGGATACAGAACGGCAATTACCAAAGCAAAACGCGGAGGATTTCGTTTTTATCGGCCTGATGATTTAGCGGTTGATTTAATAAAAGGCCTGGTGGCATCCGTTCCTGAATTAGACAGCAAAAGAGTTGATGACCTGATTGTAGGAAATGCTGTACCAGAGGCTGAGCAAGGCTTGCAGGTAGGTAGAATGATAAGCGTAAGAGCCTTGGGAATTTCAGTTCCCGGAATGACGGTTAACAGGTATTGCGCCAGCGGGCTTGAAACGATTGCAATCGCAACTGCAAAGATCAGGAGCGGTATGGCAGATTGCATTATTGCAGGTGGAACAGAAAGTATGACAATGGTTCCTACTTCTGGTTGGAAAACGGTGCCGGCGTATTCGGTTTCTTCAGAAACACCTGATTATTATTTAGGAATGGGATTAACGGCTGAAGCAGTTGCTAAAGAATATAATGTAACCCGCGAACAGCAAGATGAATTTAGCTTGCATTCACATCAAAAAGCGCTGAATGCAATTAAGAATGGATATTTTAAAAGTGGCATTTTTTCAATGCCGGTAGAAGAAATTTACCTGGATAAAAATCTGAAAAAACAAAAGAAAAGTTTTGTGGTAGATACAGATGAAGGTGTTCGCGCAGATACTTCCATGGAGGCATTGTCCAAATTGAAACCTGCTTTTGCTTTAGGCGGAACCGTTACAGCAGGGAATTCTTCTCAAACAAGTGATGGCGCGGCTTTTGTAATTGTGATGAGTGAAAAAATGATGAATGAATTAAAACTTAAACCTATTGCGAGGTTGGTAAGTTGTGTAAGCGCCGGTGTTCATCCACGTGTGATGGGTGTCGGTCCGGTAGAAGCCGTTCCTAAAGTTTTAAAACAAGCCGGAATGAATATTTCACAAATAGATCTTATCGAGCTAAACGAAGCCTTTGCTTCGCAATCTCTTGCAGTAATAAAAACCCTTGGGCTTGATCCTGAAAAAGTAAATATCAATGGCGGTGCTATTGCATTAGGCCATCCGCTTGGATGTACCGGTGCAAAACTCACCATACAGATTATTAACGACATGAAAAGATTGAATAAAAAATACGGAATTGTTACGGCCTGCGTTGGCGGTGGACAAGGTATTGCAGGTATAATTGAAAATCTGTAAAATTTATTGGTTTACTGGTACTTTAAAATTTCAAACTCATTCCTACCGCAATCTGCGACTTCAACTGCAACCCAGGCGAATCATGATTAGGACCAAAAAGTTTTACATTATCATCATAAATAAGATCAAGCCCAAGGCTGGCCGTTAGCACTTTTGAAACTTTTGCAGTAAACATATTATTCATTAACACATCCACATTTTGCGGGTTCTTTTCGTAATTGGAAAACAAATCCAATCTCCCTCTGTAGGTAATGGTTTTAGAGATGTTTTTTAGATAGTTAACCGTTACAAAAGCACCTATTTCATTATAACTTTTTTTGCCTGGGACAACACCATAAGCACCTTTCGCCGATAAACTATCATCCCTAACGATCGTCCACCTGGAAGTAATTGGCGAAACAAAAATGGATAGTCCATCGGCAGGTTTATAATCCAACCCGAGACTTAATAAAACGTAAGCAGGCGCTAAAAAGTTAGAAAGAAGATCTTTTGTTCCATCTTTGTTGTAATTATATCCTTTGGAAAACTGCGAACGAAAATTAAATAAAGCAGATAAACTCAATTTAGGTGCAATCTCATATCCTGCTTTGGTTAAGAAGTTGATGCGATCATCATTTTTCCTGCTTCCAAGACTGGTGGTATTTACTAATCCATAATTAAGATCAAGTGTGTTATCCCAGCTGTATTTTTCTTTCTTATAAAAAGCATATAAACCAAAATAAGAATTAACAGAAAATGAAAAATCATCGCCACCGGCTGCCCAATTGCTTTGGCTTCCCTGTGCAAGATTCAGATCAAACTGGCCGCCTGTTTTCCAAACCTTACCACTATCAATATCATGGTTTTTGATATCCTTCGCAACTTCACTTTGCAACCCTTTTACTGTTTTGTCCTGCGCAAAAGAGTGGGTATTGGAAACTAAAAAACTCAGTAATAAAATAGATGATAATAATGACTTCATAAACTATACATATTTAAAACTTCCTCGAGCAAAAATAATAAGATAAAAGCAAGTCGTTTAAAATGCATCCTTCTCTTTTAGAAAAAGAATTACTTTTATATAATTGAACAACTTTTAAAAAGAACTATTATGGATGAATTGATCCAAAAATTGCAAAGCAATCATGGACTTTCTGCAGAAGAATCACATAAAATTTTAAGTACCATTGCTGACTATCTTAAAGAAAAATTTCCGATGGTAGGTGGTGCTATTGATAATCTCTTCCAATCAGGAACTACTCCTTCAGGGCCGGGAACAACGCCCGAAGATGTTCAATCGACTGCGGCAGATCCGATAAATGACAACAGCGATCTAATGGATAAAATTTCAGAATTCATTCCCGGAGCTACCGGGGAAAAAATTGAGGAATTTGCGAAAAAAAATCTGAGTGGTCTTTTTGGAAAAACTAAAAACGAATGAGATCATCTCAAAACTTCCCTTGCAATAACGATTTTTTGAATTTCGCTGGTACCTTCACCAATCGTACATAATTTACTATCCCTGTAAAATTTTTCAACAGGATAATCTTTGGTGTAACCGTATCCTCCAAATATCTGTACGGCATCTGTAGAAACCCTCACCGCTACTTCGCTTGAGTAATATTTAGCCATTGCCGATTCCTTGGTAACATTTTCACCTTTGTTCTTTAGATCGCAAGCCTGATCGATCAACAATTCCGCAGCCTTTATTTCCGTAGCCATATCAGCCAGCTTAAATGAAATTGCCTGGAAATCGGAAATGGGTTTCCCAAATTGATAACGCTCTTTTGAATATTGAAGTGACGCTTCATATGCACCTTTAGCAATACCAAGACCAAGGGCCGCTATTGAAATGCGTCCTCCATCCAAAACTTTCATTGCCTGTTTAAAACCATCGCCTACTTCGCCCATTCGTGCAGAATCAGGTATTCTACAATTATCAAAAATCATTTCTGCTGTTTCACTGGCGCGCATCCCCAGTTTGTTTTCTTTTTTTCCCCCAAGAAAACCTTTGGTTCCACGTTTCACAATAAATGAGGTTGAATTATCACGTGCATGAGGTTCACCGGTTCTGCAAATCACCACTGCCACGTCGCCACTTTTTCCATGAGTGATCCAGCTTTTCGTTCCGTTTATTACCCATTCATCGCCATCCTTTTCAGCAACACACTGCATATTTCCGGCATCGCTTCCCGTGTTTGGTTCTGTCAGTCCCCAGGCGCCAATATATTCTGCAGAAGCCAATTTGGGCAAAAATTCTTTCTTCTGTTCTTCATTCCCAAAAGCAAGAATATGACCGGTACATAAAGAATTGTGTGCGGCAAATGAGAGGCCAATCGATCCACAAACTTTGGCAATTTCCTGTATAGCTGCGCTATATTCAAAATAACCAAGACCGCTTCCGCCATATTCCTGCGGCACTAAAATGCCCATCAGGCCCAGCTTTCCCAGCTCTTTAAAAATAGGAACAGGAAATTCCTGCGTTTCATCCCATTCCATTACATGTGGCCTGACAAATTGATTTGCAAATTGCTTCGCCGTTTCAGCTACCTGTGTAGTTAACTCATTTGTGGCAAAATCCATAGTTTAAACACTTTTGTGTTTCGCAATTTAGAACGAATTATATAATTGTACGATTCGCTCAATTTGATTTCACCAATAGTTTCAATGTAATTATTAAATGCAGTTCAATAAGAAAAACAAAAAACCTCAGTATTTGTTTGTTTACTGCTAAGTGAAGGGATTTTTATTAAAAATAAGTATTGGCTAATAATTTAGTAAAAAGAATTTACTGAACGGAGAGGTAAGGAGAAGTTTTATTAAAGAACTTATCATTGATCGTCATAATTTTTTTGATGTCGTCAACAGAATTAAAACTTCCATGCTGTTGCCTGTATTGATAAATCGCATTAGCAATATTATAATTGATGTAAGGATGGGCCCTCATTTCATCAATAGTGGCCAAATTGATATTGATCTTTTTTATTGCTTTACTGTTAACGATCAAATATTTTTTTATGTTTTGGAAAGTAGAATCAGGAAGCATGTAAGTCTCCGCGATTTGATCTACAGAATAAAACCCGCCAAGCTTTTCCCTGAAAGCAATTATTCTCTTTGAAAGTTTACTGCCAATGCCACGCAATGCAATAAAGGCGGTAGTATCAGCAACATTGATCTCCACCGGTTGAACAGCAAATCTGTTTGGATAACTCTTCTTTTCAGTAAAAGAATTTTCATTTTTGAAAAATTCTTTTTTAGCAACCAAAATAGAAACATAAGGAATCAGCCTCGCAGCATCGGTTTCGCTAAGTCCATAAATCTTTTTAATGTCTTCGGGTTTATAAAACCTGCCTCCCTTTGAAATGTATTTTTGTATCGTTTGTGCAGTTCGTTTTCTTATCCCCAATCTTATCCAATCAGTTTCTGAAGCAGTATTTGGATCAAAATAAAAAAGTTCTTTTTTTACCGGTGCCTCTTTTTTATATGCCGGAGGATAATCATTATAATATTCTCCCTGGTTTTCAGAAGAAGTGTTTGCTGAAGAAGAATCAATTTTTAATTGTGCAATTTCATTTTCAAACTCAGTACTATCAACTGTTTCATTTTTTGTAAAATAATAAAAGAAGCGGGGCAGAAGGCTTACAATAATAATGATAAAAACAATGGAAATAATTCCTTTTCTTTCTTTTTTGGTAAAGCTGAAATAGTCTTTTAATGGCTGCCACATTTCAGTTAGTTTTTTTCTAAGTTAATACTAAAACTTAAAATGTGGAGATAAAAAATAAGTATGATTTATTTTGGTCCAATTTCGGTATCCTTTTCTTCTGTGAATTTTTTTTCAGGCCGCATTTGAGGAAACAACAGCACATCCTGTATAGAAGCCTGGTTGGTGAGCAACATTACCATTCTGTCTATGCCAAAACCAATGCCGCTTGTTGGTGGCATTCCATACTCGAGTGCCCTTAAAAAATCATAATCAATATACATTGCTTCGTCATCGCCCCGTTCCATCAGTTTTGATTGTTCTTCAAAACGCTCTTTTTGTTCTAAGGGATCATTAAGTTCGCTGTAAGCATTGGCAATTTCTTTCCCGTCCACAATCAGTTCAAAACGCTCTACCAGTCCTGCTTTAGAACGATGCTTTTTAGTAAGAGGGCTCATCTCTACCGGGTAATCAATGATAAAAGTGGGTTGCACAAAATGCTCTTCACATTTTTCTGAAAAAATCTCATCGACCAACTTTCCTTTTCCCATGGATTTATCTGCGTGTATACCTAACTGTTGACATACCTGCCGCAAACCTTCTTCATCTTTATCAGTTATATCAATACCGGTGTATTCTTTAATAGCGTCATACATGCTGATTCTTTTGTAAGGCGCCTTAAAATCAATTTCTTTATCACCGCTCATTACTTTGGTAGTACCGTTTACAGCCAATGCTGTTTTCTCCAGCAGTTGTTCTGTTGTTTCCATCATCCACAAATAATCTTTATAGGCCACATAAAATTCAAGTACGGTAAATTCAGGGTTATGGGTTCTGTCCATCCCTTCATTTCTAAAGTTTCGGCTAAATTCATACACCCAGTCAAAACCACCAACAATCAATCTTTTTAAATAAAGTTCGTTTGCTATGCGCAAATAAAAAGGAATATCTAAGGCATTATGATGTGTTTTGAAAGGCCTTGCGGCAGCGCCACCAGGAATATTTTGCAAAACAGGTGTATCCACTTCCAAAGCGCCGTGCTCGTTTAAAAAATCACGAATGGCGTTGATCATTTTTGTTCTCTTAATAAAAATTTCTTTCACATGCGGATTTACAATCAGATCAGCATAACGTTGCCTGTACCTGAATTCTGCATCGGTAACTTCATCAAAAGTTTCGCCGTCTTTTTCTTTCACTACAGGCAAAGGACGCAGCGATTTTGATAATAATTTAAACTCCGAAACGTGAATAGAAGTTTCACCGGTTTTGGTGGTAAATACATACCCTTTTACGCCGATGATGTCGCCAATATCAATTAGTTTTTTCCAAACAATATTATAAAGTGTTTCGTTTTCATCTTTTGCAATATCATCCCTGCGGATGTACAATTGAATTTTTCCTGTTGAATCCTGCAAAACGGCAAAAGAAGCTTTTCCCATATCGCGGATACTTAGAATACGACCGGCCACGCACACCTCTGAAAAATCATCTTTATTTTCATCGCCTTTATAATTATTTTTTATGAAAGCTGCAGTAGTATTCACCGGGTAGAATTCTGCCGGAAACGGATCAATGCCCAGCCTGGATAATTCTTTTAATTTTTCTCTGCGTATAATTTGCTGTTCAGAAAGATGTTCAGTATTCATATTATAATCAATATAATGCCTCCACTAAAAGGAGGCAGGCAATAAAATTTTTGCAAAGGTAAACTTTTGGATCTTCAAAGAAATAGGCATGAAAATATTGAACTCAGATTGATAACTTTTTAGCAATAAAGTTATTCAGGAATTTTTTGAAAATTTAAAGACAAAAAAATGCACTTCTCACCAGAGAAATGCATTTTATTACTAATTCATCAATAACTTTTATTAGAAAGCAAAAACTTCCTTATCTCTTTTTCAACTCTTCTATTTCCCTCTCCAATTTTTGAATCGTTGCATTAATATTACTCAACCGTTTCCCATTTTTTGATATTTTGAACGTAGGATGAACCGTTTTTAATTCTTCTTTATAACTGGCCAACTGTTCTTTAAGGGTTTTTAACTTACCTGCAACTTCATTATTTCTAACGGGTCTTGCCATAATTTATTTTTTTTTAAACAAAGTATGAAATTAAATTAAAAAAAGTCATCGTATAAGAAAAATATTTTTAGATTATTTTATATTAACTATATAAGTCAATTGATTATAAATTAAATTTTTAAACAAACCAAATGAAAATAGCAATATTATAACAGAATAAAATTAGCCCAAACACACATACACAATGGATAAATCGTAATTTTGCATTTCTTTCCGATATATGAGCGACGAAATAAAACATGAATGTGGTCTTGCATTTATCAGGCTACGTAAACCCTTCTCTTATTACCGCCAAAAATATGGTACTGTTTTGTACGGCTTAAATAAGCTGTATCTTTTGATGGAAAAACAGCACAACCGTGGCCAGGACGGTGCCGGTATTGCTTCTGTAAAATTAAATACAGAGCCCGGTTACCCGTTTCTTCACAGGATCCGGAGCACGGCCAACCAGGCAATTGCTGATCTTTTTTCACAAATAAGAAACCAGGTAAATGAAATAAAAAAGTATCATCCCGATATTGAGCAACATCCGGGATTAATGAAAGGTCATATTGATTTTTTAGGAGAATTATTACTAGGCCATTTACGATATGGAACACAGGGAAAAAATAACATAGAATTTTGCCACCCCTTTATAAAAAGAAATACTATTCCGGCACGCAACCTTGCTTTGGCTGGGAATTTCAACCTGATCAATAAAGACGAGTTGTATTCAATAATAAACAGTCAGAGAAGTGAACAGGACCGGGAAAGTGACCTTGGAGCTATGCTGGATATGATCCAGCATTTTTTGATTAAAGCCGATGAAGCTTCTCCTGACGGCGTTGACATTGCTTCTGTTTTAAAAAAATCTGTTCCCTTTTTTGATGGTGGTTTCACCTTTGGCGGCCTCACCGGCGATGGAACCTCGTTTGTGGTAAGAGACGCTCATGGAATCAGGCCTTGCTATTATTATGTTGACGATGAAGTAATCGTTGCTGCCAGCGAACGGGCAGCAATCAGAACTGCCTTTAATGTAAGCGAAAATGTTGTAAAAGAATTAATGCCCGGAAATGCACTGATCGTTAAGCCTGACGGCGAATTATCCATCGAACAAATCCTTGAGCCAAAGGAAAGAAAAGCATGCAGTTTTGAACGCATTTATTTTTCCAGGGGAAGCGATGAAAAAATTTATCGTGAAAGAATTGCATTGGGATATCACTTGAGCGAAAGAGTGCTGAAAGCGGTAGATTATGATTTAAAAAATACCATCTTTTCATTCATACCTAATACTGCAGAAACCGCTTTTTATGGAATGATAAAAGGTGCACAAGATTATTTGAATAAAATAAAAATTGAAAGAATATTAAGTTGGGGAAAGGACTTTGATGAAGAGAAGCTGTCGGAGATGGTTAACCGAAAAGTGCGCATGGAAAAAATTGCTATCAAAGATGTGAAACTCCGCACTTTTATTACAGAGGACCTTAACAGAAATGAAATGGTTCAACACGTTTACGATATTACTTACGGAACCGTTAGAAAAGGTATCGATACGCTTGTAGTGATTGACGATTCCATTGTGAGAGGAACCACATTGCGTGAAAGTATTATCAGGATGTTGTCAAGGCTTGAACCTAAAAAAATTATCGTGGTTTCATCAGCACCCCAAATAAGGTATCCTGATTGCTATGGCATTGACATGAGTAAACTGGGAGAATTTGTAGCCTTTAAAGCAGCTATGGAATTAATTAAGGAGAGAGGGATGGAATCAGAACTGCATTGCCTTTTTGAAAAATGCAAAGAACTAAAAAGAAACAATCAGTTACACACTCAAAATATTGTACGGGAAATTTATAAACCATTTTCTTTAGAAGAAATTGATCGTAAAATCGCCGAATTAATTACGCCCGCAGAAATAAATATTCCTGTAGAAGTTATTTATCAAACCATTGAAGATTTGCATGATTGTTGCCCCACCAATTTAGGCGACTGGTATTTCACCGGCAACTATCCCACACCCGGAGGAAATCGTGTGGTAAATAAAGCTTTTCTAAATTATATGGAAGGCAAAAATGAAAGAGGCTACTAAAATTTCATAACATATGGCTAAAGAAATTACCCAACCCTATTTTATTGGAATCGATATCGGGACGGGAAGTACAAAAGCCATCGCAATAAGCACTAAAGGGACAATTATTACCAATTCTCAATTATTTTATTCTACCCAAAACATACATCCCGGTTATTCGGAACAAGATCCTGAAACTATCTGGAAAGCATTTAGAGATGTAATTAAAAAAATCGTTGACGATTTAAAATATCCGCCGGTTTCCGTCAGCATAAGCAGTGCAATGCACGGCCTTATTGTAGTAAACCAACAAAATAAGCCAATTACTCTTTTGATAACCTGGGCAGATACGAGAAGCGAAGAAATTGCTGAAAGAATTCATACTTCAGCGGAAGCAGAAAATATTTATAAGGTAACCGGAACACCGATCCACGCCATGTCTCCTCTGTGCAAGATCATCTGGCTCAGAGAAAATCAACCTTCCATTTTCAAGGATGCATTTAAGTTCATTTCTATCAAAGAGTATATCTGGTACAAATTATTCAATGCCTATGAAATCGATCATTCTATCGCATCAGCAACAGGTTTGTTTAATATTGAAACGTTGAAATGGAATGATCCGTCGTTGAAATTATGCGAAATAAAAACCAGCCAACTTTCACAGCCTGTAGCAACTGATTTCATCAGGAAAAACGTTACGACTTCAATAGCTAAAACTTTACATATTTCTTCCGAGACTTCCTTCTGTATTGGCGGTAGTGATGGTTGCCTTGCCAATTTGGGAAGCTATGCAATTGATAAAGGAACCGCAGCTTTAACGATCGGGACGAGCGGTGCGGTAAGAATTGCCAACAAAAAGCCCATTTTTAATTTCAGGGAAATGACCTTTAATTATGTGCTTGATAAAAACACTTTTATCTGTGGCGGCCCTGTTAATAATGGAGGAAATATTATCCAGTGGTTGTTTGAAACCTTTTTAAAAATTGAAAAGCCTTCTGAAAAAGATTATCAACTTCTTTTTGATAATATCGATTCTGTTCCTGCCGGAAGCAAAGGGTTGATATTTTTACCTTATTTACACGGAGAAAGAGCGCCTGTTTGGGATGGAAAATCAAGCGGCGTTTTTTTTGGAATTAAGCCTTTTCATACAAATGCATATTTCTTACGTGCAGCATTAGAAGGAATTTGTTATTCACTGAACCAGGTTTTAAAAATTGTAGAATCATCAACTGAAAAAATTGAACAACTTATTGTTGGCGGAGGTTTCATTCATTCAAAAACCTGGATGAAAATTTTAGCTGATATTTCCGGAAAGAAAATTTATGTAATTGAAACCGAAGATTCATCGGCTGTTGGCGCTGCATTATTAAATATGAAGACAATGGGAATAATAGAAAATTATTCTTCATTCAAACCTTCGGTCAAAGAAATCGTATCGCCTGATTTTGCTAATCATGCAAAGCATGAAGCTAATTACTTGGTATTTACCAAGCTTTATAATGCTTTAAAAGAACCGATGCACCTGGTTTATCAAAATAATAATTGATCTAAAAGGTTGCTTTACTGCCAGGCTTTTTCTAAAAATCGAACCCAGTTTTTATACATAATATTATCAATATCATCTTCAGAATAACCTCTGCTTTTTAAAATATCCGGAATTTTTTGAAGATCAGCAATCGTATCTAAATCAGCAGGGCATTGCTCTGTACCGAAAGCGCCATCCAAATCAGTTCCTATTCCAGAATGCAAAGAATTGCCGGCAAGTTGGCAAACATGATCAATATGATCTATTACCGTTGAAATAAAAACGCCCTCTTCTTTTGGTTTTGATTTTCCTCTTTGCCAGTTTGGTTTCAACATCCATGCGTCAAAAGCGCCGCCAATTACGGCTCCGCGTTCTATTAAAACTTTAATCTGCTCGTCAGAAAACTGCCGGTTATGCGGAACAAGCGCGCGGCAATTATTATGGCTTGCCCATACATGTCCTTTGAATTTTTCCAACGCTTCCCAAAAACTTAGATCACATAAATGCGTAGCATCTAAAATAATATTCAAGCGTTCCATTTCCTTCAACAATTCACGGCCTTTACTTCCAAGTCCCCCTTCCGAATCCGTTCCATAAGCATAAACGCCGGGACCATAATGAGCCGGGCCAAGTGCCCGCAATCCATTTTGATATGCTTTTTCCAGGTAGTTCATATTAACGATAGAATCTGCTCCTTCGAGGCTCAAGAGATATCCAACAGGTAATTTATCAATATCATTATTTTGCAATTGAGCCACGTGATCATGCAATGCGTCCACATCATTTATTTGTTTCATCTCACCACAATCTTCCATGGCTTTGTACCATGCAAGTTGTCCTTGTGTTTGCGCCCACGCTTGTTCCTGCGAATTCCATCCGGGCAAATGGCTGCCGGGTTTTACAAATCTTGCAATTAATGTTGCCACACAAATACCGATGTTTCCTTTCCTCATTTCCGGAAGCGAAACCGTGCCGTTGCCTCTGTCCGGTTTATCTGTCATTCCTTTTTCTCTTTCTCGTATATGCATTACCGTTTGAGTAAGGTCGCGATTCCACTCCATCGCGTTCATACTAAGATCAAGGTGAGCATCAAATATTAAATTGGACATTGCTTAGTTAAAGTTTAGAAGAGTTTAGATGGTTTAGGTTGTTTAGGTTGTTTAGGTTGTTATATGCTAATTTTTTTCTTTCGTGCAATTATATTCCATTGGTCAACAACGTTGCCTTTCTCAATAATATTCGCCTCATCATATAAAGCAACAGTTGGGCAAATGTGATAAGGAATACCATATAACAGATCGCCCACTTTGATTTTATCTGCATCTTTCACTTCAATTACCAAATGTTCTTCGCTTTGCGATTTAACTTCATAATCTGTTAGATTCAAAAAAAATATTCTTTTCGAAACCGGATTTTCAGCCGCGACAGATTTATGCCCGAGATCAGTAGTGATGAGCCCTTTGGCAGGTTTCGAGATAACACGTGTGATTAGAACTGCCGCAAATTCAAAAGGTTGTTCAGCCAATAAAGAATCATACCCATAATCCCAAAGCAAACAGGTACCCGGGCTGCAATATTCTTCTTTATGTAATGCATGTACGTTAAATGTGGGCGTTCCGCCTGCAATTACTTTTGGTTTGGGAAAACCTGCTGACTTAATTTTTTCAATAATGTCATTAACAGGAGCAAAAGCTTCTTTTACTCTTTGCTTTCGCAATTCAAAGTTTTCATCCCGAATATGCCCGTCATAAATATGCAATCCTTTACAATCAATATTGGGAAATTTGTCTAACGTCAAATACAAATCAAAAAGTTTTTCATCCGGTTCAATTCCTGTCCGATGCATTCCTGCATCTACATCTATATACACATTGGCAAACAACTTTTCATTCGCAAACAAATTGTTCAACATTTCCGCAGAAGAAATATTATCAACTAAAGAAGAAAATTTTATCCCAGAAAATTTTTTTATCAAAGAAAGAAATCTCTTTGCTTTTGAAAAGTTAAGCTGGTAAGCCAACAAAATATTTTTTGCTCCTGCTTCTGCAAGCATTTCTGCTTCCGCAATGGTAGCGCATTTGAATTTTGAAATGCCTGCATCAATTTGCATTTTCACTATCTCAGCCATCTTATGTGTTTTCACATGAGGAACCAGTCGTTCTGTTTCGCCAACAATATTGATCATTGTTTGAATATTCAATGCAACACGATTTTTATAAACCAGTAAAGCCGGTGAATCAATTTCTTCCGGATCATTCAATTCATACCAATTTCTTTCTTTCATACATTTCTTTTGATTCATTTTATGCAAGTTCAAAAACCGCTTCAATTTCAACAGGGATATTGCCCGGCAAAGATCCCATTCCTACTGCACTTCGCACGCCCACACCATTTTCATTTCCCCAGATTTCGGCAAACAATTCACTACAGCCATTGATCACAAACGGGTGTTCTTCAAAATTTAAAGTGCTGTTCACCATTCCAAAAACTTTTATTACTCTTTTAATTTTATCAAGACTTCCAAGGTTAGATTTTAAAGTAGCTAATATCGTAAGGCCTGTCTGTCGCGCAGCAACCTTCGCAGCTTCGACTGTTATTTCATAGCCAACTTTTCCTTTTATTAATGTCCCGTCTTCCAAAACAGGACCATGACCTGAAACATAAATTAAATTATCTACTTGAAGTAACGGTTTGTAAACACCTGCAGGTTTAGGTGGCGGTGGAAGGATCAAGCCGGATTTTAAAAGGTTTTCTTCAGGGGGGTGTGCCATAATTTTTGTTTAAGTTTTTTATAAAAGAGAATAAAGGTAGAATGTTTTTAAACAATGAATGACGATGCAGAAGTGAATAAAAGAATATTTCACCTTAAATCTTTCTTAACTTCACCGCCCTTTTTTTAAATCATTTTAATACTATGTTGATAGACCAGGCAAAAAAAACATGGAAGCTTGCTTTCCCCATCATATTGGGAGAAGTGGCGCAAATGATGCTTGGCATTATCGATACGGCAATGGTAGGCGCTGTGAACTACAAACAGCTTGCAGCGGCGGCTTTGGTGATGAGCGTAATTAATATTCCTTATGTTTTTGGAATAGGAATTACCATTTCTGTTTCCCAAATGGTTTCGATGGCGCATGGAAGAAGAGATGGAAAATTAGTGAGCCATTATTTGTTTAATGGTTTTTGGTTGTGCGCTTTTTCAGCCATAGCTATCTCGCTTGTAATCGAATTAAGCAGAAACATTTTATTCCATCTTGACCAGGATCCTGAAGTTGCAAGATTAGCCTTACCATACCTGGAAATAATGGGATTGTCTGTAATTCCAATGATTTTATTTCTTGCACTAAAACAGTTTACAGATGGATTGGAATTTACCAAAACCGCCATGATCCTTTCTCTTGGCGCACTTCCCCTAAATGCTTTTTTAAACTGGCTTTTTATTTATGGAAACTGGGGTTTCCCAAGGATGGAACTTATAGGTGCAGGATGGGCCACTTTAATAACAAGAATTTTTATTTTCTTTGTTCTTGGCTTAATCGTTTTAAATCATAAAACCTTCAGAAGGTACATTGCAGTACGAAGTATTGTATGGAAACTGAGATGGCAAACGATCAAAGATTTATTACACATAGGAATTCCAAGTAGTTTTCAAATATCAATGGAAGCAGGCGCATTTGCGGTTTCAGGAATTTTGATCGGCACGCTTGGTGCTGTAGAACAAGCTGCGCACCAGATCGCATTAAGCTGTGCCTCGCTCACGTTTATGGTTTCAATGGGATTATCGCAGGCCGGTTCAATTCGAACGAGCAATTCATTTGGAAGAAATGATAAAATCCTGATACGAATTATTGGAAAAAGCACCTTGTATATGGCGTTGATCTATGGAACTCTTTGCGCGGTAACTTTTATTGTGTTGAAGAACCAGTTGCCTTTAATTTTCAATAGTAATACACAAGTGGTTCAAATGGCTTCTTATTTACTTTTGTTTGCTGCCTTATTTCAGATCTCAGATAGCACACAGGCTGTGAGTGCAGGTTTACTGCGCGGCATAAAAGATGTGAAAATTCCGACCATTTTTATTGCGATTGCTTATTGGGCAGTGGGTATTCCGGTCGGCTGCCTGCTTGCGTTTTATTTTAAAATGGGTGCCGCCGGAATATGGATGGGCTTTATTACCGGGCTCACTTTCTCAGCCGCTTTTTTAACTTTCAGGTTCAAAAAAATGACAGCAAAAAATGTAAAGTTCGTGCCTGAACTTTAGGCGTCGTTTTAATTTTAATATTTTAACAAAAAGAAAATATTTAGTAACTATTCAGTACTAAAACATAATTTTTAAGTTATATATGTAAGCACTGCTTTTCAATTTTCTGATAGTTATGCA
>DAHXOZ010000210.1 GCA_027364635.1 bacterium
GAAACAGTAATTAATCAAACCAATGAATTTTCTCTTAGCAACATTGAAGCGAATCTTTATCTTGTATTTATCACCGGCAAATTTTCGATAGCGCCGTCCGGCAGTCTTTATTTTCCGTTAAGAGGTGAAGACAAAACGATGTATGGTTACTGGCAGTTAAATGTGAATTTCACAATTGATTGAACTTTTTAATGCAACATTAACTGCGGAAAGGACAATGATTTTTCGCAAAAGGTTTTTACACTAATCGCCTGTAACAGTAAAACAAGAAATAACTGTAATTTTTAAATCAGTTTAAAGAAGCAGTCCATCCTTCAGCCGTCGTCACATCAGCCTGGCGGGGAAAAACTTTGGTGGTAAGAACACGATGCACTTCTTCATCCCTGTCGGCACAACAATCAGAAAGAACCGTGATCTTAAAATCTTTATCTGCCGCTTCGCGAAGCGTAGAAAGGACTACGCCGCTTGTTGCGATTCCTGTAAGAACGATGTGTTGTATTTGCTGCGCACGCAATACTATTTCAAGATCGCTACCTGCAAAGGCGCTCACTCTTTTTTTGGTAACCAAAATATCGCCGGGATGTGGCGCTACTTCTTCCGCAACTTTAAAATCTTCCTCATTATCAAAACTCCTGGTTCCATCAATAATGGAAGAAAACATTTTATTTTGGGGACTTACTTCAGGGTATCCTTTCCTGAAACCAACTACAACATACATTACCCAAATTTTATTTTCCCGCGCAGCGGCGATTGCTTTTTGTAATGAATTAAAAAATCGTTCCTTCTCTTCCAACGCTTTTACGGTTGCGCCTTGTACATCCATTACCAATAGCGCTGTGTGTTCATTGTTCTGTTTTTTCATTCAATTTTTATTTAAATATTTTTCACTTCATCAAAAATAGTGCAGCAAAAATTATTGCTGATAATGAAAAGGAATCTCATCTTCATTTTGCAATACTTTCAATCCTCTAAAAGATCATTTTGCAATTACAGAAATAGTTTTTTTATTTCCCAGTATTTCTCCTTGTTGGCGAAGGTGAGCGTAAATTTGTAACCTTTGTAGCAATTTTTTGAAACTTCTTACAATTAAAGATACCGAGCGATGTATATTCCGAAAGTAAATTTAGAAACGGACAGAGACAAGATTGTTGCATTTATGAAACAGTTTAGTTTTGCCACAATTATTACATCAAAAAACAACTTGCCTATTGCAACACATTTACCTTTTCTTATAACAACTAAAGACGAAAATATTATTTTGACTTCCCATTTTGCAAAGGCAAATGATCATTGGAGAGAGGTTGAAAGTAGCATGAACCTCGTAATTTTTAGTGAACCTCATGCTTATATCTCTCCAAAAAATTATGATAGTGAATTGAATGTACCAACCTGGAACTATATTGCAGTTCATTCATATGGACATGGCAAATTAATTACAGAAACCGATAAAACGTTCGAAGTGCTTGAAGCAACAATCAACAATTATGAGATTTCATACCGGAAACAATGGGATGAATTTCCGGTTGATTATAAATTGAAAATGGTAAAAGGAATTATTGCATTTGAAATTATCGTTACAGACTTGCAAGCAAAGAAAAAACTAAGCCAAAACAGAACGGACACTGAGAAACAAAAAATCATTGACAATCTATTAAAAAGTAATAGCAGCAACGAACAGTTAATTGCTGAGTATATGAAAAAAACAACCAACTAAAGGACTAAACTGAATAACTTCTTACAAAATAGTTATGTAGAAGGCATGAATAAATGGTTCGAATGCTGAAAAGAACTGTATAGAAAAACAACAAGTCCGTCCTTCCTTAATCTGCAGTATTGCATGATCAGGAAATTAAATTAACCATGATTTGCGTAACAGAGAGAAATCCGGCATAAGTTATAACCAACTTGCCATGAAAATATTATTGGTCTGATTTGAAAAGGGTATTTTAATTTTAATTCCTCTTAGGTTATTGTATTTTTATGCTTCCTTGATATGACAAAATTATTGTTGCTTGCCCTTTTACCTTTATTGGCTTTGAATGCCTGCCAAAGTAAAAAACGCCGGGCTGTGGTTACTACGTTTGCCGGAAATGGTTTAATTGGCTCGGTTGATGGCAAAGGAACTGCTGCCAGTTTTGGAAATCCTATGGATGTAACGGTCGATAATTCCGGAGATGTGTATGTGGCCGATTCCCACAACAATGTCATCCGAAAAATAACTCCCGGCGGTGAGGTAACTACCTTCGCAGGCACAGGGGCCCCAGGCTCAGCAGATGGAAAAAGCAGGACGGCTTCTTTTTTTTATCCCGGGAGTTTAATTGCAGATAACCACGGTAATATTTTTGTAGCAGATACCCATAATAATCTAATCAGAAAAATATCCCCCGACGGCACAGTTACTTCTGTTACTATAAAAAACGCGGATAGTTCAGCAAACAAAAGAGATAGTTTAATAAGGCTGGATAACCCATCCGGAGTTGCAGTAGACGCAATGGGCAATATCTATGTAACCGATTGGAACAATGATCTCATTCGGAAAATATCTCCGGAGGGTAAAATAATTACCATTGCCGGAAGCAGAAAACCGGGTGCGGTTGATGGTTCAGGAGCCAAAGCCTCTTTTTACCTGCCCGCAGGTATTGTTGCGGATTCAACAGGAAACATATATGTATCAGATTCGTATAATAATATGATCCGAAAGATCACACCTGATGGTATGGTAACTACACTTGCAGGACAAAAGAAAAAAGGTGCCCTTGATGGCAAAGGTACTGCCGCTTCTTTCCTGCATCCTGAAGGAATTGCGTTAGACAATCAAAGCAATATAATAGTTGCAGATATGGGGAATAATAAAATCCGGAAAATCACTCCGGATGGCATTGTTACTACCATAGCGGGAAGTGGACTGCGTGGCGCAGCAGATGGTCCTGATACAACAGCAAGTTTCAACAGACCTTATGGAGTAGCTGTAGATAAAAAAGGGAACATTTATGTAGCCGATTTTCAAAATAATAAAATAAGAAAAATAAGCTTTTAAAAAAATAAAATCACTAATAAAAGGACAACTTATGCCTATTAAGATAAAAATTTTTTTCCTCATTTTAGCAGGGTTCTTTTTTAGTAGCTGTGCAAAAAAAAGTCATGAAGCCGGTGCACAATCTTCTCCAACCAATATTCCCGCTGGCCAGCATATTTCTGTGCTTACACAGCATAATGATAATTCCCGGGCGGGACTGAATACCAATGAAACCACCCTAAACACTTCTAATGTAAACACTACCACGTTTGGAAGGTTGTTTACTTTACCTGTAGACGACGAGGTGTATGCACAACCCCTGGTAGTGGGTAACGTGGAGATTACTTCCGGCTTACATAATGTGGTATTCATTGCCACGGTAAATAATTCGGTTTATGCCTTTGATGGGACCAGTGGTACACTATATTGGAAAAAGAATTTTACCGCTTCCGGCATGAGACCACCACAAGCAAGCGATATGTCTTCGTCATGGTGTAGTCCCTATACAGATTTCGCCAACAATATCGGTATTGTAGGAACTCCTGTAATAGATTCAACTTCCCAAACAATTTACTTTGTGGCACGCAGCACAGATGGAACCCATTTCGTGCAATACCTGCATGCGGTAAATATTGTAACAGGAAGTGAAGTAGCTGGTGGCCCCGTCGAAATTAGTGCCAGTGTACCTGGAACAGGCGATGGAAGTGTAGGTGGTGTTGTTAGTTTTGATCCAATGCGCAATAACCAGCGCCAGGGTTTGACCCTGGTAAATGGGATTATTTACATTTCATTTTCTTCACACTGTGATTGGAATCCATACCACGGATGGATTTTGGGATATAATGAACAAACCCTGCAACAGGAGATCGTTTATAACGACACTCCCGACGGCGAAAATGGTGGAATATGGCAAAGCGGACAAGGTATTGCTGCAGACGCTTCCGGCAACCTATATGTAACAACCGGTAACGGAACTGTGGGGCAGGGTAACGATTTTACTGCTACCGACAATGGAACCATTGATAATGGCCCCAATCCGAATCCAACCAATTTAAGAGATCGCTCAGAAAGCGCTCTAAAGCTTACTCCTTCCGGATCTACATTGACAGTTAGCAGCTATTTTACTCCTTTTAATTATTATAACCTGAACATGAACGATCTTGATTATGGGGTAATGGGCACTTTTTTAATTCCCAATTCTAACTATTATGTTACCGGGGGCAAGGACGGTAATATCTATTTGCTGGACAAAGATAATATGGGCGGATTTTCCATGACAGGCAACTTAGTAAAACAAACAGTTCCGATAAATGCCAGTATGCATTGTCAGCCGGCATATTATAATGGGGGCAGCAAAGAATTTGTATACATATGGTCTGAAAATGACCAGTTGCGGGCAATACCTTTTGACAGAGGAACCAATACCTTTTCGGGTAGCCAGGTGGTTTCTACCGATCCGGGTCCTTCTGGTGGTTGCGGTGCTGACCTTGCTGTGTCTTCAAACGCCACAACGAGCGGAACGGGGATCCTTTGGGCTACCTATGCCGCAAGCGGAAATGCAGGAGGTACTGTAAGCCCGGGAATCCTGCGGGCTTTTGATGCAAGCGATATCACCCGCGAACTCTGGAACAGCAAACAAAACCCGGATGACTATTATGGTGCCTATGCCAAGTTTTCTACTCCCACCATTGCTAACGGACATGTATATGTACCCACTTTTTCCAACCAGGTTGTCGTTTATGGGCTTAAATAAAACCTTATTGCGGTGCATCACGCTCAGCTAATTAAACACAAGCACAGTGAACTAACTTTTATTTGGTATTTTTAATTTAGATTAAAACCACTTAAAACCATTAAGCAAACTACCAAGGCTGAAATCTTTATAAGTAAAAATGAACGTTAAAGAGTCATACAACATTTGGGCACACCAATACGACAGTAACGTAAATAAAACCCGCGATCTTGAAGCCATTTCGTTAAGACAAACTTTGTCTTCGGTTGAGTTTGAAAGCTGCCTGGAGATTGGATGCGGAACGGGAAAAAATACCGAATGGCTCGTACACAAAGCAACGCACATTACAGCAGTTGATCTTTCAGAGGCAATGCTTTCAAAAGCAAAAGAAAAAATAAAGTCTTCTAAAGTAAATTTCAAAGTGGCAGATATTACTGGAGTTTCCCCAAAAGTTCTAATCAGGGAATAAGCTGAGGACAAAATTTTGCGTCTTATTGTCACTAACTGT
>DAHXOZ010000211.1 GCA_027364635.1 bacterium
TGTTATCAAAAAATATAAAGGAAGTCTTGCTGATTTTTTTGACCATGAAAAACTGGATCTGCTTCATCCCGATCCGGATGCCGGTATATCGATTGTGTATGGTACAGGTGCTGCATTAAGTAACTGGAAAGGAGCTTTGATTTATGCCGATGTACCTAAAAATGAAATCCAATACCGCATGAGAGCGGGTAGCATACATAATATTGGGAGTAGTGAATTAAACGCTAACACGCAAATGTATAAGCGGTATTATTTTGTTGACTGGCCGGTACTTAATAAACACAAAGAACAATTGCTTAAAAAAATAGATTACATCGTTGATGAACAACGCATCGACGAAATAACGTGGATGGATGGTAATGATTTTAGAAATACCCTCAATGAAATATTGCAGCAACCTTTCCGCGCCAGGCCATGGTTTGAAGCCGGGGTTTGGGGGGGCAACTGGATGAAAAAGAATTTAGCGGGATTGAATAAAGATGAGGTAAACTATGCGTGGTCATTTGAATTGATTACTCCCGAAAACGGTATTGTTATAGAAGGAAATGAACGCTTACTCGAAGTTTCATTCGACTTCCTTTTATTTTTTAATAACAACAAATTATTGGGCAAAGCTGCGCAGCGATTCGGAACAGAGTTCCCCATACGATTTGATTTTTTAGATACATATGATGGAGGTAATCTCTCTATTCAATGTCATCCACGAACCAATTATATCCGGGAAAAGTTTGGAGAAAATTTTACACAGGATGAAACGTATTACATACTCGATTGCGAACCGGATGCAAAAGTTTATTTAGGCTTTCAAAACGAAATTGATCCTGATGAGTTCAAAACAGCCTTATTGGATGCCCAAAATAAAGGTGTTGAAATGCAGGCGGAAAAATATGTACAAAAACACGCTGCCCATAAACATGATCTGTTTCTCATCCCCAATGGAACGATCCATGCTTCCGGCAAAAACAACATGGTACTGGAAATCAGTAGCACACCCTACATTTATACTTTTAAGATGTACGATTGGTTGCGACCCGATCTCAACGGCCAGGCCCGCCCAATCAATATCGATCACGCATTCAATAATCTTTATTTTGATAGGAAGGGTTCTTATGTGCATGACAAATTAATATCGCATCCCGTAATTGAAAATGAATGGAAGAATGGCAGGAAAATTAAATTGCCAACACATGCAGAACATTTCTATGCAGTTGACCGATATGAATTTACAGGGGTGATTAAAATCAATACCCATAATCAATGTCATCTGTGTATGTTGGTTGAAGGAGATAAAGTGGAAGTTACAGTTAATGGAAAAATGACAGCCTTCCATTTTGCCGAAACATTTGTTATTCCTGCTTCTGTTGAAAACTATTCTGTGAACTGCCGGGGTAAAGAGAAGGCGTTCCTTGTTGTAGCTTACGTAAAGGATGAATGTTGTTTTAAAATTTAAAAAATAGAGATACAAAAAATAATTCTATACAATTTAGGCAACTGAAAACAAACAAAAGATTTAAATAATTCTGAACATTTTAATTTATAGCTGTATGCAACCGAATAGCTTTTATCAAAGATTTAAAATCGTCATTCCAATCTTTGCAATTATATTTATTTCACAAGATATTATGTCTCAAAAAGTAGTGCCTTTCTTTGGAAAAATAAACTGGATCAGTGGTTATGCCAAAGAAATCACCGGGGAAAATATCAATTATTTTTCTGCCTTCCCGGACTATGCTACCACTGCCTTATTAACCCGGGCCACTGACGGAAAAAAGGTAATTGAATGGGAGACCGCACCTGTTCCAAAAAATGCCAAAGGCAAATACGTATACTTTAGTTGGGTTGCAGGACACTCTTCGGGTACCAGCAGCGGTAACCGCAACTTTGATTTGTATGTCAATGATAAAAAGGTTTTGACATTCACTACATTGCCCAACCACCAAAAGCCCAATTGGGAATTTGTTGCTCCGGATAGTTCTGCATTGGTATTTGAACAAACAAAGCGCGATGGAGCTAACGATGCGCACGGTTTTAATTATCTAAGGCTACCGATGAGTAAAGTTAAACCCGGTTTCCCTGTTACCATTAAAGTGGTTGGCGAGGCCCAAAACAGTAACGACTGGTATATGGCATTTAAATTTTCATTTGAGGAAAAGGTTGACTTAAATCCCATGCCATTTATTTTAAAAAACGGCAAGCAGCCAATTGCGTTAACTGCATTACATTTTGGAAAAAATGAAACGCTGCGCGTTAAGATTAATCATAAAGAATTGTACTCATTTATCGAAAAGGATGGAATCAACAATTTTGATATACCGGTAAATGCTGTTGCACATAGAGACAGCGTTTTTGTAAATGTTTCTGTTGGAAAAAAAACGATGCTGAATAAATTTGTGTATCTGAACCCGGTTATTTACAGGGAGCTGGATTTCATTCATAATTCCCATACCGATATAGGCTACTCTAATGTGCAGCCTGAAATAGTAAAAATCCATAATAAGAATATTGATGATGCTTTGCGGATGATAGATAAAACAAAAGACTATCCGGAAGCAGCAAAATTTAAATGGAATGTTGAATCTCTTTGGGCGGTTGAAAACTATTTACAACAAGCGACTCCTGCTCAAAAAGGAAAATTTATTGCGGCTGTAAAAGAAGGGAGTATTGGTTTGTCCGGATTATATGCCAATATTCTTACCGGTTTGAGTGAACCTGAAGAAACGTTTCATTATACCGATTATGCTGAGAAACTTAGAAAAGAATTTGGATTTACAATCAACAGTGCCATGATCTCTGATGTTCCGGGATATGCATGGACAACAGTGCCTGCTCTTGCCAAAGGAGGTATAAAATATTTCTCAAGCGGACCTAATTTTATGGGTGAGACCCATCCTTACCTTGGAGACCGGGTTGGATATTTTTTAAAAAAATGGGGAGATAAGCCTGTTTGGTGGACTTCTCCTTCAGGGGACGAAAAGGTTTTATTCTGGACAGCCGGGAAAGGATACTCATCATGGCATGGAACAGCTCCCGGGGCCATATTTGACAGAGGTCCAAAAAAAATTGCCGCTTACCTAAATGAACTGGCAGCAGAAAAATATCCTTACGACATAGTACAATGGCGATACAACATTGTTTCTGATAATGGGCCAATTGATACCACCATTTCAGATTTTGTAAAGCAATGGAATGAAAAATATGCCTCCCCGAAAATCATCTTAAATACCACACAAAAACTGTTTGAAAAATTCGAAAAAAAATATGGAAGTAGCATCCCTGTTGTAAAAGGAGATATAACGCCCTATTGGGAAGATGGCGCTCTTTCTACCGCACGTGAAGAAGGTGAAAACAGGGTCAACAGTTTGCGCCTGCAACAGCTCACCACCTTATATTCGATGCTTAATCCCAAAGAATATGATGAAGAGAAATTTTATAAAGCCTGGAGAAATATCATTATGTTTCATGAGCATACGTGGGGTGCCTATAACAGTACTTCTCAACCCGATCTTCCTTTTGTCAAAGAACAATGGCGCATAAAAAAACAATTTATGCTGGATGCCGATAAAGAGATTGATTCATTAGAGAAAAATTTGTTTAAGCCAATAACTAATAATCAATCAAAAAAAATTGCGGTATTCAATACATCTTCATGGAGCCGCACCGGTCCCGTAATAATACCGGCAAATATTATCGGGAAGTCTGTAAAAAATGCTTCAGGTGAAATAATGCCTTTGCAAAAATTAAGTAACGGAACGTCGGTTTTTATAGCCAGGGATGTACCGCCTTTGGGAACTTCTGTTTTTGAAGTTACAGATGAAGAAGCGCCTGCAGCCGGAGAAAAGTTTATCATTACAGACAGTTCTTTATCTAACGGACATGTATGGTTGCGTTGGGATAAGAACAATGGAAGCATAACATCTTTAGAAGACAACACTAATTTCAATTATGCAGGAAGTTTTAATAACCAGGGATTGAACAGTTACTGGTATGTTCCGGGATACAACCCTGCAGATGCAGAAACGAACGGGAAGGTGCAGGTAAAAGTTTTAGAAAGCGGGCCTGTACTCACTAACATCGCAATAATTTCTGATGCGCCCGGCGCAAATAAATTAGAAAGAAGAATATCCTTGTATTCAGAAAGCGATGAAGCAGAAATTGAAAATATTGTAGACAAAAAAGCTATAAGAAAAAAAGAAGCTGTTCATTTTGGATTCCCTTTTAATTCATCGCTTATTAAAACAACATTAGATGCGGGTTACGGCACCATGAAATACCTGGCAGATCAGTTACCGGGCTCGAACATGGACTATTTGTATGGCAGAAGATGGATGGATGCCTCAAAATCCAACAAAGGATTGCAATTGATATTGCTTGAAACGCCTTTATTAGAACCCGATAGTATGATGGATGAAAGGTTACTGGTAAATCAAAGCCTTAAAAAGTGGAAAAAAGATGGCAAGCCAACCTCTACCTGGTTTAGTTATGCCATGAATAATTACTGGTATACCAATTACAAAGCTGACCAGGAAGGAGTTGCTCATTTCAGGTATGCCTTAAGGCCTCATGGAATGATTAATTCTTCTGAGATGGAAAAATATGCAGAAGCATTTACACAGCCATTAATAGCCGTACCGGTGAAAAATGAAGAAGCTCTTCCTAAAGAATTGTTTGGATTAACCAGTAACCGTATTGTAGTTACCAGCATCACGCCCGGTGACGATGGCAATTACCTGGTAAGGATGTATAACCCTGAACCTGTAGCCGAAAAAACAGGATTTATCTGGAAAAGCGTTAAGCCTTTGAATCTTATAAATGTTGACACAGGAATACAAATTCCCGTTAATGAAAATATTACAATAGAGGGCATGGGTGTGGTGGATCTGAAATTGAAAATGCATTAGAAAGAATCTTCTGCTAAAATTGCATTTGGAAAATTGGAGGAAATTATGATTGACGGTGAACTTGCTCATAATTAATATACGAGAAAGCTAACAAGAAATTTTATTATCCGTATTGAAGCACAGTAAACGTACTTTTATTGGGTATTTTTGTTTTCATCACTGCAGGAATCACAAAAAAAAGTCAGAAACGGAGATTATCATAAAAGCCAAAACCGGGTACAATTCAAAATATATTTTTCTTTACGGATCTAAGGGATCGGTAACATCCATTTGCAATGATTCCTTAACAAGGTAAAACGATAGGTTAAATTTATCGATCTGCTTCATATCACGCCAG
>DAHXOZ010000212.1 GCA_027364635.1 bacterium
CAGATGGCAAGTTCTATCGCTCTTTGTAAATCTAATTGCCTGAATGGTTTTGAAAGAGCAGCTTCTGAACAGGATTCAGACTTTGTGAGAAAACAGCATATAACGGCTAACCATAGACGAAGAGTTTTTTTTAATTTATACAGCAACCATTCATTCCCAAATTCTTATTGAACCCGTAGTCAGTTTTATTCGCCGATAAAAAATATCCTTGTTCGGACAATAATTGACCGCCTTCGTCCTTAAAGCACTCTTTTCAATTTTTCTTTCCCTTAGGTTTAGGGTGATCAAACAAGTCTCTCCTGATCACAAAAAACAATTCTTTCTTTAACACTTAAAATCAAAAAAATGAAAAAGATTATTTTATTAACAATGGGTTTATTCCTTTTCGGATTAACCGCGTTCTGCCAGGCAGAACAAGAGAACGGAACCATTTACATCAAGCATCCCTACATTGATGTAGTCAATAACGGTGCAAAAGCTTACCTGGCAAAAGATAATGCCACTCTCAGCAGCTATTATTCAGACACGGCCAAATTTTGGGCTTCCGGAATGGAAAAAAATATATCAATGGCAGATGTTATCAAACACTGGAATGGAGATTTTGACAAGTATGATGATATAAAATTAACTCCCCAGGGCTACCCGGATTACCTGCATTATATAGATAAAGATCAAAAGTATGTTCAGTCTTGGTGGACCTGGTCAGGTAAATCAAAAAAGACAGGGGAAGTTTTAACCATTCCGTTTGTTCAATTTGACCAGTTCAATAATGATGGCAAAATTGATTTTGAAATGAATTACGGGGATTTCTCAAAAATGGAGCAGGATTAAAAATCAGACTATAAGGAAATAAGAAAAATTTCTTCTATATCACGATTAAAACTAAAAAAATGAAAAAAATTATGATCACGGCAGGCTTATTCTTTTTAGGATTAACTGCTTTTTGCCAACAGGAAGAAACTAACGGCACGATTTACATTAAGCATCCTTACATTGATGTAGTAAATAATGCGACAAAAGCGTATGAAAATCAAGATTTGGCTGCGCTGAAAATGATATATTCAGATACTGCAAAGTGGTACGCACCGGGCATTGTACAAAAAGCTATTCCTATTGCAGATGCGATGAAAATGTGGATGACTGATTTTGATAAGTACGATGACATTAAACAAATTCCCCAGGGCTACCCTGATTATCTCCATTACAAAAAAGATAATGGCATGACGGTGCAGTCATGGTGGACATGGACCGGCAAGTCAAAGAAAACAGGCGAAGTATTAAAAGTGCCGATAGTAATTTTTGATGATTTTAACACCGACGGCAAAATCGTAAGAGAGTTAATGTATGGCGATTTTTCAAAAATGGAGTAAGGGTTAAAATTGCCACAATTATGTGTGTTTTCACGGAATACCCGGAAATTATTTCGTGAAAACTTTTATCGCCATTTTGAAAACTAACGAAAAAGGGGTAAGCTGAAAACCGTCTAGAGTAGGCAATAACAATATAAATTTAAAAACAATGCCAACAGTAATAGGCCGCCACAAAGTAGGCGATTTTAAAACATGGCTGGATGGCCATGAAGACAGAGTCAGAATATTTGCACCTGCCGTTTCAAGCTTTAAAACTTTCCAGGATACGGATGATCCTAATTCGATCGCATTAGTGCTGGAAGTTACCGACATGGAAAAATTCGGAGCTATCATGAATGACCCGGATACCCAGCGGTTTAAAGACAAACACACGGTAATAGAACCGGTTACTATCTCGATGCAGGTCGAAGTTTAAAGAAGGAAATAAAACAAAAAAACGGGTAAGCCGAAAACCAATTAGAGTAGGCAATAAAAGCAATAAGATATGAGTACAATTGACCTTGGTGAACCTCTTTACGAGTATAACCTTAAAATTACAGGCCTCACCGAATACGGAGTAAACCTCCAGGATCTGGCATCAGGAAAAATTCCCCCACCGCCCGAAGGCGCCAGGTTTGATGTAGCATTTGCCGGCGAAGCAACCGGTTCAAAACTGAGCGGAAAGGTATCCGGTGTTGACTATTTACATATCCGCGCAGATGGACGTTTCCAACTTGACGTTCATGCAGAGATAACCAGTGCAGACGGACAAAAAATTTCATTGAAAGCTGATGGCGTTGCCCTGCCAAAACCAGGCAGCAGCATTTCCGACCTACGGGAGAACGTAACCTTGTTCAGTTCTTCAAAAGATTATACGTGGGTAAATACAATACAAGTGTGGGGCGTTGGTACAGTGGATCTTGCTACCCAGGATATTTATATAGCAGGCTATTCGGTATAGTAGTGATTGATGGTTGACATTCTTTTGAAAAGGACTTTTCACAACAGGTAATGCACATTAAAAAAATAAAAAGGGAAACAACCAACACAAAAAATGTGCTCATCACAGGATGCAGTACCGGTATTGGATATGCTATTGCAGAAACATTAGCACGAAACGGCTACCAGGTTTTCGCAACAATGCGCAATCCTCAAAAAGCGCCTGCCTTAGCTGAACTTGCCAAAGAAGAAAATTTGCCGCTTACTGTCCCCTTACTATGGATGTAGATGATGGAACATAAGTAAAAAATGCCGTAGAAGAAGCAATAGCTAAAGCAGGACAAATAGATATTCTTGTCAACAACGCAGGTATCGGGTTAGTTGGCTCATTGGAAGAATTACCTTTTGAGGATTTCCAGGCCACCATGCAAACGATTTTTTTTGGCGTACTTCGTTGTATCCAGGCGGTACTACCTGTCATGCGCAAACGAAATGACGGACATATTATCAACATTACCTCAGTATCGGGGAAATTATATAGTCCCTGCTTTGGTGCTTACACTTCTTCCAAAGCGGCAGTAGAAGCTCTAAGCGAAAGCCTTGCCGGCGAAGCTGGTCGTTTTGGTATCAGGGTGTCGGTTGTAGAGCCGGGAGTAATTGACACGCCAATCATTACTAAACTTGATGACAGGAAAGTTCCTTCAGTATATCCCGGGCACAAGCGAATCGAAGCATACCTAAAGGCATCGGCTTCGCATCATGTAATGCCTTCAGAAGTTGCGGAAACGGTTTTAGCCATTGCCAATGGTGAAAAGACGGCTTTCAGAAATCCTGTGGGTGCCGATGCTGAGCCATTACTGAATTGGCGGCCTTCACTTTCTGATGAAGACTGGATTGCTTCAGGCAGCAGAGATGAGGATACATGGGCGGCAGGTATGGCACAGATGGGTATCGATGTAAAGGCTTTTATGTAGAATCCTTTTCATTATTGAACTCCCCGATTTAATAATTGAAACTGGGGCGGAAATTTAAAAAAACATCTCTCTACAAAAATAAACATCATGCAAACTGTAGGAATCATTGGTGGCTCCGGGTTTATCGGGAGTTACATCACTAAGATTTTTTTAGAAGAAAATTTTAAAGTAAAAGTATCTTCTACTGATATCAATAATAAAAGCAAATATGAGCATTTGCTAACACTTACTAATTCGGAAAACCTGCAAATTTTACCATTGGATGTGAGGGATAAAGAAGCATTGGAAAAGTTTGTAAAAGGTTGCGACATTCTTATTCATGGTGGCACGCCTTTTCAACTGGATGTAAAAGATCCACAAACAGAATTGTTGGATCCAACGGTAACGGGCACGCGAAATTTTTTGGAGGTAATTTCAAAATCAAAAGGCCTTGAAAAAGTGGTTTTCATTGCCTCTGTCGGAGCATGGAATACTTCTTTTCCTTTGAATCCTGCTACTTATCCTTCTAATCATATTTTTTCAGAAAAAGATACTCCTTATATGAGTGACCTGGATCATCCCTATGCCCAGGCAAAATTTTTTGCTGACCGGGAAGTAAGAAAATTTATTGACGAAAATCCAAATATTTCATTTGAAATTACTTCTGTATCACCCACAATGGTAATTGGCAATAGTCTTTCAAATCGTGCTGATTCTACTTCTGTCGGCATGCAATACCTGATAAAAAATAAAATTGCACCTAATCCTTTCGTTGAGATGTTATTTGCAACAGATACGATGTTTTCTATGGTAGATGTAAGGGACGTAGCCGAAGCTGTTTTCCAGGCCGCAACCACCAAAGGCCTTCATGGAAAAAATTATTTAATAGCGAATGAAAGTTATAAAATCTCAGATATTTCACTGATGCTTAATAATCAGCCTCCACTTAATGAGGCGGCCATAGTGTATGACAGCTCTTTGGCCAAAAAGGATTTGGGAATAGCCTTTATTGTGGCAAAGGATACATTGAATCATTGTGTCTAAAATCATAGAACGACAAAATGAAAAACAAGTGAATTTGTTGATTTACTTATAAACATCACAGTTTAGAGTCCGCATTAACCTGCATCTTTAAAAAACTTAAAATAAGAATAAATGAAAAATAAGGCTTTATCAATACTTGCCCTCCTATCTTCTTTAATTTTTTCATACAATTTGGCTGCACAAAATATACCTAACTCAATGCGCGGTACAGTAAACCAACAAAAAGAAATGATTTCTATGCTGGACTCTTTCAACTTAGCTGCAGCTAAGGCAGACTATACAACCTACTTTAATTTTTTTACTGACTATGCCGTTTTTGCCGGAACGGATGCGAAAGAAAGATGGGATAAGAAAGAGTTCATGGTGTGGGCAAAGCCCTATTTTGATAAAAAAACTACTTGGAATTTTTCCGCGCTTGAACGGCATATTTACATTGACCCTTCCGGTACACACGCGTGGTTTGATGAACTTCTGAATACACAGATGAAAATTTGCAGAGGTTCCGGCGTATTGGTAAAAGAACCAAATGGATGGAAGATCATGCAATACATTTTATCAGCCACCATCCCGAACGAAGTAATGGATTCTGTTGTAAAAATAAAAGCGCCTATTGAAGATGAGCTGATAAAAAAGTTATAGTAAATTGGATTCTTTCTCTTAAACCAAAATCAACCAACCATGCCAACAACAAAAACAGATGAAGGATTAAAACGGGTAGTAGGTGTACCAGGGCTATCACTTAATATTATTAATTACACTATTGGTGCGGGCATTTTTGTGTTACCTGCCATCGTTGGTATTGAACTTGGTTCATTTGCGGTATTTGCCTATTTATTTTGTGGTGTAATGCTTGCCACTATCATGCTCTGCTATGCAGAAATAGGTAGCCGCATTACCTCTGCCGGTGGCAGTTATGCTTATGTGGAAGCTGCA
>DAHXOZ010000213.1 GCA_027364635.1 bacterium
GGTTTTATACCCCATTCTACAACTGGATGCTAATTAATGCAGACCCCGATGATAACAAGTACACCGACTGTGCAATTGCCGGTAGCGCAAATTTTATTGTAACAGAGGATAAGCATTTTGGAGTTTTGAACGCTATAACCTTTCCTAAAATAACTGTTCTTTCTATTGACGAATTTATTCATTTACTTACTGAGAAAAAATAGATATTTTAGAACTCTTATTGCCTAAGCAGCTATTTGTACTAACCTTGTTTTTCCGGGCCATCGCCTCCAGACCTCTTTGGTGAATAGCTAAGTTGGTTACCAATCTGTTCCATCAACAGGCAAAGCATAAACGTACTTACTACTTTCAATTGCACAGCCATTGTTTGTGTTTAGTAAATTGTTGCGTATTATGGCTTTGCTTGTCACTTTTTCGATTAAATGAAAAAGTAACCATCCCGATGGTAATTGAAAGCAGTTGCCGAAATAAAACAAGCAAGGACAATTGCGATTTTTTTTCATTGAAAGGTTGTGTGTTTTTTGAGAAAACAAAGTAACGGCAACCTGGTTCTTCCATCCGGATGGATGCTAAAATCACTTTTATTGAATCTTAAATTAAGGTAACTTTAAAAAATGAAGTCCTTATTTTATCTTTCCATCCTTCTTATGTGCCTTTTTTCTTTTGCAGGTTGTAAGGGACAGAAAAGTTATGGACAAAAATATTTGCAGCTATCCGGCACTATCTCAATGCCGGGTGTAAAAGGACGCATTGATCACTTTGACGTTAATTTGAAAGACCAATTATTATATGTGGCTGCGCTGGGAAACAATACCCTTGAAATGGCAGATATTACCAACGGAAAAATAATACATCATATTACGGGCCTTGATGAGCCGCAGGGCATTTGTTACATTCCTGCAACTAAGGAGATCATGGTGGCAAATGGCGGAAATGGAGATTGTTATTTTTTTAATGCATACACCCGGGCAAAAACCGCTACCCTCCATTTAGGTTCTGATGCAGATGATGTGCATTATGATTCTGCTCAAAACAAAATATATGTGGGCTTTGGAAGCGGCGGCATTGCGGCTATTGATGCGCGCACTCATCAAATTACGGGCAATGTTTCATTACCCTGTCATCCTGAAGGCTTTCAAATAGATGATACCAACGGAAAACTGTATGTGAACCTGCAGGCAACCGGCGAAGTGGGTGTAATAGAAATTGCAAAAATGAAATTAGTGAATACCTGGAACAAGGACCACCGTAATGGTAATTTTCCGATGGCTTTGGATGCAGCAGAAAACCATCTTTTTGTGGGTTACCGGCATCCCGGAAAATTGGAAGTGATCGATACACGAACAGGAAGCCTGCAGGATGAACTTACCCTGGGTGCTGATTGTGATGACCTGTATTATGACGCAACCGGTAAGCGCCTGTATGCAAGTGGCGGTGGTGGGTATATCAATATTTTTTTATTGCAGAATCATAATAAGTTTGAAAGCATTGCTAATATTCCAACAGGAAATGGCGCAAGAACGTCTTTACTTATTCCACGGCTTAATAAGTTTATTGTTGCACAACCTGCCAGGTACGATCGTGATGCTAAATTGCTGGTTTATACTCTTTCCCAATAATATCACATTATAATGGTAACGGGGTAAAGTTCCTTTTATTATTTCTCTAAAACCTGCTCTCTTTTCACTCTGATTAATTCAATCCCCGAGGCCGGATTATATACTAAAGGAACATGTTCTACTATCACATCGCATTTATCTAACCCAAAAGCTTTTTCATCACTAAGGCTCATATCTTTAAGTAAAAAATAAGATTTCAACAGCATGCCTTCCCTCAGTGAAAATTCATTTTCAATTGAAAGGAATTTCTCAATCACCACAAATTTAAAGTCGGGTTCGGGATTATATTTTGTTGAACCATCTGGACGAATATGTAAATTCAACTCTTTATTAAGAACCAATTCCTGCACTATTCTTTTAAAATACAATTCAGATTTTGGTTGAACACGAAACCCGATATTGATATTGACTTTTATTACTTTGTCGTCTATCAATTCAGATACATCGTAATTCATTGTATAAGGTTCGCTTGTTCTGTTAATATGAAGGAACCAATATACATCTGCCCTTTTAGGTTTTTTCGCAAATATTGATTTAATAATTTTTTCTTCAATTTGTGAACGACTGTTGGCTTTTGAAAGATAGATGAGATGTGTGGCAAATTTAGGTATAGCATCATCACAACTCAATTCAATTAGTTGGTTGGTGTATTTTCCTATATCAACAAATTTCACAAAGCGGTTATTTATTTTTCGGGCATAATACCAGGTGTACATTGTCATAAATATAAACAGCTCGAAGAATAAAAACATCCATCTCTCTTTAATTTTAGCCACATTAGCAATAAAAAATGAAGTTTCAATAATGGCAAATAAACCAATTATAAGCGCCACATAAATCTTATTCCATTTTAATTTATACAGTAAAAAATAAGTGAGTAAAACAGTGGTCATCATCATGGCTATAGTGATAGAAAAACCATAGGCCGCCTCCATTATTGAGGAGTTTTTAAAATATACGACCATTAAAATACAGCCAAACCATAGAATGGAATTTATGCTGGGTATATAAATTTGACCCTTGATATTGCTTGGCTGACGTAAAGTAACCCTGGGCCAAAAATTGAGATTCATTGCTTCGCTAATCAATGTAAAGGAACCACTGATTAACGCCTGTGACGCAATGATAGTAGCTGCCGTAGCAATAACAATGCTGGGTAGTAAAAACCAATGCGGCATCATTTCAAAAAAAGGATTCAACTCCAGTGTTGTTATTTTAGTAACAGGATTTATAATTTTTAAATAGGTGGTATGATCATGCATTACCCAGGCGGCTTGCCCTATATAATTTACAACCAAACTAATTTTTACAAAGATCCAGGTGATGCGTATATTTTTTATTCCGCAATGCCCTAAATCAGAGTATAATGCTTCTGCTCCGGTAGTGCATAAAAATACGGCGCCTAATAACCAAAAACCCTCCTTGTAGTGAACCAGTAAGTTGTATCCGTAAAAAGGGCTTATTGCTTTTAACACCCCAGGAAAATGAATTATTTCGATACTGCCAATTACTAATAACATGGAAAACCAAATTGTCATGATGGGCCCAAAGGCTTTACCAATCATTTGAGTACCGAAGCGCTGAAAGAAAAATAAAGCAGAAATTATTGCAATGACAATTCCGACAGTAAGTAAATTTCCTGGTATAATAGTATTTTCTAACCCGTGAACAGCATGTAATCCTTCTATAGCAGATGCAACAGAAATTGGAGGAGTAATAATACCATCAGCCAATAATGTGGTAGCGCCCAATATAGTTGGGATCACTAAATATTTGCTATACCTGCGCACCAGTGCATACAATGAGAATACGCCACCTTCTCCCTGGTTATCGGCCCGTAAGGTGAGCCATACATACTTAATGGTTGTTTGAAAAACAAGGGTCCAAAAAATTAAAGAAACGCCTCCATATACTAATGTCTCATCAATTTTTTTTTCTCCGATAATGGCTTTTAAAACATAAAGGGGACTGGTACCAATATCGCCATAAATAATGCCAAGGGCAACTAATAAAGAGGCTACAGTTACTCTATTTACTGTTTTGGCAGATGCACTCATAGAATTCAGGATTAAGAAATCAAAGAAAGTCCATAATCTATAAATCTTATGTAAAGATTAGTAAGATCAGTATAAAGATTTTATAAAGATTGTTTATAAAAAACGATATCCTACCCCGCTTTGAGTAATAATATGAAGTGGTTTATTGGGGTCGTCTTCAATTTTTTTTCTGAGCTGTGCGATAAAAACTCTTAAATATTGCGATTCATTTATATAGCTGGGGCCCCAAACTTGTTTTAATAAATATTGATGAGTTAATACCTTTCCCTGGTTTTTGGCTAATAAAGAAAGTAATGTAAACTCGGTTGCTGTTAATTTTATTGACTCATTTTTTTTCTTAACCTGTCTTGCAGCTAAATCTATTTCAAGATCATTGTAAATAGTAACCGGGCTTTCGTCATCGTTTACCGGGCTTCTTAATACAGTACGTATTCTTGCCAGTAATTCTCCTGTTCTAAAGGGCTTTACCAGGTAATCATTGGCTCCATTGTCTAGTGCTTTTATTATATCTTCCTCATTATTTTGAACGGATAGAATGATAATCGGTTTTGAGTACCATTCTCTTAATTTTTTTAAAACAGCATGCCCGTTCTCATCAGGCAAACCAAGATCGAGCAAAATAATGTCAGGCGGATGATTGGCTGCCATTATTAATCCTTCTTTCGCAGTTGAAGTTTCTATTACCTTGTAATCATTACTTTGTAAGGTTATTTGTAACAACTTACGAATTTGTGGCTCATCGTCTATTATCAATATTTCCGGGTTATTCATTTTTTAAATTATTGATATAATTTGTTTCCACCGGTATTTCTATAGTAAATCTTGCACCACCCGATTCAATATTTTCTAACCTGATCGTTCCATTATGTGCCTCTATAAAACCTTTTACAATAGACAAACCTAAGCCTGTTCCGCCGATACTGGTATTTTTTGATCTATAAAATTTTTCAAATACATTATCAATTTCTTCGGGCTCAAACCCCTTGCCATTGTCTTCTACAATTAAGAGCAGCCTGTTATCCACCACTTTTGCTTTTACACCAATTACGCATTTTTTTTCGATATATAAATTGGCATTCAAAATAAGATTAAACAATACCTGTTCTATTAAGCCAAAATCCAGTTTGCATAATGGAATATCATTTTCTATTGAAATACTAACGGTTCTGTTTTCTAAATTTTCTTTAAGCCTGTTTACTACATCGTAAATTAATTCATTAATATCGCACCAGTCTTTTTTCGGTTGAATGACTCCCGACTCCAACCTCGACATATTGAGCAGGTTTTCAACTTGTATGTTGAGCCTGAGCGATGCTTTTGAAATTTCTGTAAGAAGGTCAGCTTTATTTTGCTCAGACAGTTTATTATTGTCAGCCTGCAGGTTGTCTGTTGCAGCTACGATTGTTGAAATCGGGGTCCTTAATTCATGCGAAAGTGAGTTCAGCAGTGTGTTGTATAGTTTTAATGTATTTTCTTTTTCTTCTTTTTTATTCGCCACTTTTTCTATTGCCCTTATTTTAAAAGTTAAGATCGCATTTACC
>DAHXOZ010000214.1 GCA_027364635.1 bacterium
CAAAAGGATTAAGCTAACTCGCAGCCATTTATTCCACCGGGGGTAATATTTGGATACCTGCAAGTAATTCCTAACAAACAGAAATAGAAAAAAAGCCCAGAGATAGGCAATGTCAACGAGAACCTGCGCAGTTAATGAGCCGACGTGTTCCACATTGTCGTTGTAGTGTGCCCCATAAGATAAAGTGGCGCATAAGGAAAATATGGAGAAATACAAGTAAGTTTTCCTCCTTACGCTAAAGAACAAAAGCAAATTAAAAATACCGGCTAAAAAAAACATCCCGGATAATATCAAACCCAGCCAATCAGAAGTTCTGTTATAATTGGCCTGGTAGTCCTTAAAAATTGATTTCTCTAATTTCTCAGTATTAAATAAAGAAAATTTTAAAGTATCAGAAACCGGTAAAAAGGCAGGATTATATGTTTTCAGATAAATCATTTTTTGCCGCCCCTGCATTATGGTGAAAGGGATGGCATTGGCTTTTTTGTAACCACCTTTTCTTTTCCAGGAAACTGCTTTTCCTGTCAGAAAATGATGCATAATGCCATTACTGTCAGGAATATAAAAATCTGCCTGTGCGGCATCGGAGGCTATACTGATATCCAGGTTTTTCCCCGTATTATTTTCTAAGTTGAAACGAAACCAGGTTGTTTGGGTAGAAATTTTTTTACTGTTTTTTGTAATATAATTAAACTGATCAGACAGGGGTTTCTGCTGCACTTCCTGAATAGTGAAGCTACTGTTTTCATCATTCAGTGCCTGCCAATAATCATGATTCAAAAATAGCTGTGTTGCAGTGTCAGAACTGATCACATAAGGCTGTAGCGAAGTCTGCGCATCTATGTGCATGGAAGATGCAACAGTTAATAATACCAGTAATAATTTTTTTTTCATAAATCTTGTTTATATCATTTCGAAGCCAATTCAATTAGAAAAGTTGTTCCCCGTCCGACCGGGTCATCCGGGCGGGCCTCTCCTTCTTTACTTTCCACTTTTATTTCCCCACCATGTGCTTTCACAATATCATAACTCGTCTGAATCACGGATTTAATGGATTCATGGATTTCACAGATTTCATTTTTAAAGGACGAGTCTTTTAAAGGTTAAGCTTTTACTGCCAAAATTGATTAGCAATCCTACTTCCAGTTTATATGCTTTTAAGTAATTTAATACTTGCGCCATATGTACATCTTCCAGTTCAACAATTGCTTTCAACTCCACTAAAACTTTTGCTTCCACAACAAAGTCGGCTCTTCTTGTTCCAATCGGTTCTGTAAGTTCTTTATAAAATATTTCTTGTTCAATTTCTCTGGCAAAAGTTAACCCGGCTTGTGACAACTCCCAAGCTAATGCCCGTTGGTATATTACTTCCTGAAACCCATTTCCCAGGAACTTATGTACTTCAAAGGAAGCGCCGATAATTTTTTCCGTTATGTCTTTATATTTTAATTCTGCCATAGTATCAATCTGTGCAATCTTTTAATCTTTATAATCCCCGCCTGAATGACGCAGTCGGGCAGGCGTGATTCAGACAACTGGTAATTGAATTATAAACACCGTTCCCTCACCTTCTTTACTCTCCGCTTTGATCTCTCCGCCATGAGCCTTTACAATATCATAACTTAAACTCAATCCCAATCCGGTTCCTGATCCTGTCGGTTTTGTAGTGAAGAAAGGCTGAAATATTTTTTCTTTGATTGATTCAGGAATACCATTTCCATTATCACCAACGGTAACGATTACACTATTTCCGGATTTCTTTGTCGTTACTGAAACGGTTGGTTCATATGAAATAAGATTGTTGCTTTTTTGTTGGTTTGCTGCACTTCGGCTTCGCTCAGTACAGGCGTAAAAGGCATTGTTATAAAGATTCAACAACACTCTTCCAATATCCTGCGGAACGATATTAATTTTCCCAATCGATGGATCGAAGTCAGTTTTCATTTCCACATTGAAATCTTTATCCTTTGCTCTCAGTCCGTGATAGCTCAATCGTAAATATTCATCTGCCAGAGTATTTATATCAGTTGGTTCTTTTACACCGCTGCTGCTTCGGCTATGCTGTAGCATGCCTTTTACAATAGCATCTGCACGTTTGCCATGATGATTTATTTTTTCTTCATTGCTTTTAATATCATCAGCAATTTCATTTGCCAATTGCAAATTGCCTGTTGCCAATTCATTTTTTAATTCATCGATCATTTCACTGTTCACTTCCGAAAAATTATTCACGAAGTTTAGCGGGTTCTGAATTTCATGGGCAATGCCCGCAGTTAATTCTCCTAGAGAAGCCATCTTCTCGGATTGAATGAGTTGTTTTTGCGTAACTTTTAAATTGTCCAGTGTGTGGCGTATCTCTGCCGTTTGCCTGTCTACTTCTTCCTGCAGTATTTGTTGCTGGTTTTCTGCTTGCAATCTTTTGTCCTCTGAAAGCTGTACTACCTTATCTGCATTTAGACTGACCTCCTGTATTATTTCTTTAAACCGCATAGACACATATACCAATAAAGAAATTGGAAATGAGAGAACGAAGCAGGAGAGCGATGCAAAGGCTACATAGATATTGCTGAGAGACCCTGCTATTATCGCATAGATAAAAGTTGTGCAAATCGTGAAAAGCGAGAAGAGCAGCCCAATCACAATCGCCCATTGTGCTCCTTTCAGTTTCTTCCATGAATTGATTATATAATATAAACAAATGCCCAATGTGGATAGAATAGTTACTCCCCCTATTAGAACGTTAATCGTTCTTGAGACATGAAAGAAGGATCGCAAAAAAAACAGGAGAAATAAAGCAACCAGCAATATTATTAATTTACTGGTGAGTTTTCTTTTAAAGATCCTGTTTAGTAGAAGAGGAATACAGATGAATATTAACAAAGAAATAGAAACTAAACCTATTTCATCAAAGATATAATATGTTATATAATGGAGACCAATTGTATTTTGTGATACCAGGCTAAAATTTAAAAGCGTATACAGGCTCGTGCAGACGGCTATCCACAAGAGATTTTTTTCCCTGCGGTTTTGAAAAGCCAATAACCAAAATAACAAGCTTAATACCGCACAAACCGCGACCCAGGTATTGAAGAATGAATACACAACTGTGCGAAACTTTACCAAATTAATATAAGGGTTAGGGCCAACAATGGTTAACAAATCAGCCGAACTGGATTTATATTTTAAATCATGCGGCGGAAAAGGAGAAAGGTAACCTACAAAATGAATAGCAAAACTGTGTGCCGTGTCACTATTAAAAGTAATAGCAAGCGGTTCATGATCACCATTATACTCCTCAAAAGGTTTTCCATTGTCCCCGGTATTACCTCTCGTGGCCATCAGTTTGCCATCGACATAAAATTTTGTTGCTGCCCAGGGCACAAAATCTATCCATAATTCTTTATTCAGCAGGGAGCTATCAAATTTTAGTTTTATGCGGAACCAGCCTTCCACCCTGCCATTTTTATCTGCATATTTTTTTAAGTCAGTTGTTTGGTTCATTTTTATCCATCCTGCAGTATCAATATGCGGCTGAGCCCAGTTGGAATCGTTGCCCGGCCTGAATAACCATGCATTATCGTTGGCTAAGGATAGCTGATCGGTAAATTTATCAAACATGTTGGAAGATACTACTATCGTAGTGTCCTGGGCTTTGGCAAACTGGACAGCCAGCAGCAAAAGAACAAAAGTGGTTTTAACTGATTTCATTACTGATATTCTTTTTGAATGGTTTGTAAAAGATTTTTTGCTTTTACTTGTATTTGCCTGAATAAAAATTCATGGTAGAGTGCGAGTTTATTAAAGGCGAGAAGTTTGTTATAATATTCTCCAATGAGCTTAAGGTCATTATTCAGCAGGCTATAGGATGAATCGTTATTAAAACTTCCGAATCGAATTTGGGTATAGTCAGCAATTTTTTCTTCTGCCTGTTTAGACACATTCATCAGGTCTTTAACATCCTTTTCCTGTGTCAATAGGTACTTCATATCAAGATCGAATAACATAATCCGGTTTTCAATTTTCTTGTCCCTGATCAAACGGAAATTTCCTGAACTTTTCAATTCTTCCACCGTTTTGTTATCGTATTTAAAGAGGTCGAAATGCCAGAAATCTTCTGACAACGATTTATAAAAGTTTTTTACATCCACAGGATGTGCTTTCAGCGATTGCTGAATAATGGCCACATCGTTATTTGCCGCTGACCATCTATCTATCGCATGGGAAATTGCCGAAGTATCTGCTTCCAAATCAGACACGAAACTTTCCATATATTCTTTTTCAATTGCTTTGTCAGATATTTTATCACGAATATTCTCTGCAAAAAAACCAAGCGTTACTGCCAGAAATATCATGATGAATTCCAAAAAATATTCTTTTAAATTTTTCTTTTTATGATGAAGATCCGGATGGTGATGTACTTCCATATTTTGGTTTTAAGTTTTACTTTTAGTTGGGTATTATTGAACGTGATATTTTTTCTGAATCATTTTAATCAGTCGGATTGTAAAATCTTTTTCCTTTTCTGCATAGCTTAAATTAATTATAACTATCGCACTGTAATAATGCAGTGAACCAACAAATTCATTAATAATATCCGCATCATTTGTAAGCAGTTGCGGATTTCCTTTTGGCGGATTTATCTGATAAGGAAATTTTTGCAGCATATTTTGGAAAACCGCGCCGTCAAAAACCTTCACTGCTGAATGAATATATTCCGTCATTTCTTCTATTTGTATTTCAGCTTGTTCTTTAAAATGTGTTTGTGAAGCGTAATACTTTGAAACGGAATCAGAAAGCACATCATCAGTAATGAGCCGCAATGAACCGGAATTTTTCATTTCTACATACGTTCTGTCATTCAACGCGAACCTGCCTAGTTTAGTTGTAAGGGCTCTTCCAAAATAATACATCGTTTTACCATACTTAACCCGATCCGGACTTCGCATCAAATGTATCAGTGAATCCATTTGGATGAGTGCCTCATTTGCTTTAATCGAAAACGAACTAATATTTGCTGTATCTGTTTTCAAATCTTCAACCATTGACTTCATAAATTCTTTTCCACGGTTGTGATCAGCTACGCTTTCACGCATTTGTTCGGCAAAAAAGCCAAGCGTTACTGCGAGGAATATCATTAAGAATTCCAAAAAATATTCTTTTAATCCTTTCC
>DAHXOZ010000215.1 GCA_027364635.1 bacterium
CTCAGCGAAGTAAAAGAAATCAAGAACCCTTATTTGGGCAAAAAGTCACCTACCTGCGGTGCAATAAAAGAAACCATGGATCAAAAAATGATAAGGATAATTGCTGTAATGGTGAAGTGATGCAATTTCAGAAGATTGACAAGGCCCTTGCATCTTCGATAACTGTAGTTAATCCGGTTTTTTTTCCCTCATACTGTGCTTCCTTTTATAATATCGATATTTTATCTCACTCAACCCAAATTTCAGATATAAAATATTTTGTCCGAAGTCATCACCCACCTATACCCGACATTCGAGTAGCAATACGAAGTTTTCAAATATGATTTGATGTTTTTCAATATTATGCATGGGATATATTCCATGCCTGTAATTATTATTAATATTAAATCAAATAGAAATGAAAAAAATAATGGTAATGGTTGCCATTTTTGCAACCGCATTGGTGCAGCAAACTTTTGCACAGGATACTTCAGCAGCACAACCCTCTGAATTACTCACTTCTTACTACAACATAAAAGACGCTTTAACTTCTGACGACGCAAAATCAGCAGCCGCAAATGCTGAACAATTTGTAAAAACAATAAATAGTATTTCCTCAGAGGTCATTCACGAATCCTACAAGGAAGCATTACTTAAAGACGCCGGAAAAATATCTGTCACTAAAGATATTAAAGACCAACGCCAACACTTTTCAACTTTTTCAGCCAATATGTTTGCTTTAGCTAAAACAGTGAAACTCAATTCAGCGCCTGTTTATTACCAATATTGTCCTATGAAAAAGGCAACATGGCTTAGCAGCAACAAGACTATTAAAAATCCTTACTTTGGCAAGGCTATGCCCACTTGTGGTAAAACAACAGAAACGATAGAATAATGATTCTTTCGGGATTTTTGATTTTAAAAAAATATTTCAAAAAATAATTAAACCAACAATAATGAAAAAAATAATCATGGTTTTGAGCGCCGGTATTTTAGCGCTATCTTTTACTGCTTGCAATTCTACCAGCAGTAAACAAACAAATAATACAGATTCAGCACAAGCAGACACAACTAATATGACTGCGCCGGTTGAAGCAACTGATGCTACGCCTGCCGATGCTATTTTAACCGGTTATATAAACATGAAAAATTCTTTGGCTGCAGATAACGGAAGTGAGGCAGCAAAAAACGGACAGGAAATTTTAGATGCCGTGTCAAAATTTAATGCTTCTTCTTTATCGCCCGAACAGAAAAAAACGTTTCTTGGTTTAGTAGGCGACATAAAAGAAAACAGCGAACACATCAATGAAAATGGTGATAAAATTGAGCACCAGCGGGAACATTTTGAAATGCTAAGTAAAGATATGACCGACCTGGTAAAATCTGTTGGTACCGATAAATCTTTATATCTGGATTCATGCCCAATGTATGATGGCGGAAAAGGTACATGGCTCAGCGAAGTAAAAGAAATCAAGAACCCTTATATGGGCAAAAAGTCACCTACCTGCGGTGCAATAAAAGAAACCATAAAACAATAAATTTATGAGCTGGATTAAAAAAATTCTATTGGTTCTTTTAATCGTGTTTATTGCAATTCAGTTTATACAACCTGCACAAAATAAAAGCGTGCAGGTTTTGCCAACGGATATTTCTAAAACGATTACCGTTCCGGAAAATGTAAAAATGATTTTGCAAACTGCCTGTTATGATTGCCATAGCAATAATACCGATTATCCCTGGTACAATTATGTGCAGCCTGTGGCATGGATATTGGCCAATCATATCAAACATGGAAAAAGGGATTTGAATTTCAATGAATTTGGCTCCTATCCAGTTAGAAAACAGCAAAGCAAGTTGAAAGCAATTGCCGACCAGATTAAAGATGGAGAAATGCCGCTGTACTCTTACACAATCATACACTATAACGCAAGGCTTTCAAAAGAACAAAAAGCAATCATTATTGATTGGGCGCAAAATGCTCAGGACAGTCTTGATAAAATAAATCCGTGATGAAAAAATTTAAAGAAAAAGTAATCAAAGTTTTCAAAGCAATTTTTATACGAAAGAAAGATTGTTGTAAATAAAAAAATGAAATGAAAAAAATAATTCTAATAGCATTTCTTTTCTCACTTTATTCCTTAGCATTGGCACAGGATATGAAAGGGATGGATATGTCTAAAAAAGAAAATAAAGCAAAGATTCAGCCTGAGAAAAAATCCAAAGTTGTTGCAACAACCCCCAAAACTCATAAAATCCCTGCAGCAAAAAATATGGACGGAATGAAAATGCCTGAAGATACCTCCAAAGAAAAACCAATGGATATGGGCAATATGAATATAACCGTAGATAAAAAGGATACCATGCCGATGAACAATATGGGAAATATGGACGTGAAAAACACGGATAATATTCCGATGGGTGAATCGAAAGAGAAGCCAACAGAAATTATTGTGAATGTTCCACCTAAAATTGTTCGTTATGATTTATATGTAGCAGATACTACCGTAAATTACACAGGGAAGCGGCGCCATGCCATTGCTATTAACGGTCAAATTCCCGGTCCAACTTTGTATTTCACTGAGGGCGACACAGCCGCGATTTATGTACATAATACCATGAATGAAGAAACAATGATTCACTGGCATGGTGTTATTTTACCCAATCGCGATGATGGTGTTCCTTATTTAACTACGCAGGCTATTAAAGCTAAAACCACCCATTTGTTCAAATTCCCAATTGTTCAAAACGGAACTTATTGGTATCATAGCCACACGGGCCTGCAGGAGCAAAGCGGCATGTATGGAGCGCTTGTTTTTAGAAAAAGAAATGAAACGCCGATGAAAGAATATACTATGGTTTTAAGCGATTGGACGAATGAAAAACCTTCAGAAGTAAACCGGCGTTTGCATAATGCTACAGACTGGTATGCTATACGCAAAGGAACTACTCAAAGCTATGCAGAAGCAATCAGGACAGGCCATTTAAAAACTAAACTTACCAACGAATGGAAACGAATGCTGGCTATGGATGTCAGCGATGTGGCTTATGACCGGTTTCTCGTTAACGGCGAACCCGAGAGAGAACAGCCACAGTTTAAAGCGGGAGATAAAGTAAGATTGCGTGTTATTAATGGATCTTCATCTACTTATTTCTGGTTACAGTTTGCCGGTGGTAAATTGACCGTTGTGGCTAATGACGGGCAGGAGGTTGTTCCGGTTGATGTTGACAGGTTGATTGTGGGTGTGTCAGAAACGTACGATGTAATAGTAACGATTCCGGAAAATATGAGTTATGAATTTAGAGCTACCTCAGAAGATAGAACAGGCTACAGCTCTCTCTGGTTGGGCAGCGGAATGAAAATGCCAGCGCCCACGTTGCGGCATTTAAAATATTTCGCCGGAATGAAAATGATGAACGATATGATGAAAATGAATGGTGATATGAAACCAATGGAGGGTATGGATATGTCAAACCAGGCCATGGATATGAACACCGTTATGTATCCTGAAATAACCGGTTATGAAGAGGGCAAAGGCAAAAGTAAGAAAGATAAAATTCAGGGAATGGATATAAATTCTGATACCACAGGTTCTATTGTAAAAACTGATGGCATGGCGGGGATGGATATGAGCAGTAGTTCTGATATTGTTACGCTCAATTATGGCATGTTACGCTCTCCTGTAAAAACTACTTTGGGAGATGGCCCAACAAAAGTTTTACATTTTAATTTAACCGGAAATATGAATCGCTATGTTTGGTCTATCAATAATAAAACCATTTCTGAATCGGATAAAATTTTGATTAAGAAAGGCGAAAATGTAAAAATCATTTTGTACAACAATACCATGATGCGTCATCCAATGCATCTGCATGGCCATTTTTTTCGGGTACTAAACGGACAAGGTGAATATGCTCCTTTAAAAACGGTAGTTGACATCATGCCAATGGAAACGGATACACTTGAATTTGCTGCAACAGAAAGCGGTGATTGGTTTTTTCATTGCCATATTTTGTACCACATGATGAGCGGCATGGGAAGAGTTTTTAGTTACGAAAACTCCCCTGCCAATCCTGAATTTCCTGATCCTGCGGCTGCTTACAGAAGGTTTAAACGGGATGATAAAATGCCCCATTCAATGGCAAAAGTTGGTTTGGAAAGTAATGGCAGCGATGGCCTGGCAATGTTGGCAAATACACGATGGCAGGCAAGTACCATGTGGCACCTGGGCTTAAACGATAAAATGGGTTACGAAAGTGAAACTATGGTGGGCCGTTACCTTGGCCGAATGCAATGGTGGTTTCCATATATTGGATACGATTACCAATACAAGAAATATAATCCTAAAGAAAATAATATTTTCGGTAGTGATGCAAAAAATATGTTTGGACAGGTAAGTAATAAAGATCATAGAAATACGGTGGTGGCAGGTATAGCCTATACTTTACCTATGTTGATTATTGCAGATGCCCGTATTGATGGTAATGGTAAATTCCGCTTTCAGTTAAGTAGGGAAGATATATCAGTAACTCCGCGCCTGCGTTTTAATTTTATGATAAATACTGATAAAGAATATGCAGCAGGGCTTAGATATATCCTGACAAAATATTTATCTCTTTCTTCACATTATGACAGTGATATGGGGCTGGGGGCCGGAATTACGATAACTTATTAAAATTTTAAAGTCACATCAAAATTTTAAAGTCATGACTTTTAGCAAGGGGTGGTATAAATATTTAAAACGCATAATTAAAATTAGGTAAAAACCTGTTTTAGGTCATTATTTACCCGCTATATATTTTGTTCCTTTGTGTTTACTTAAACATCGAAAAATAAAGTTGAATTCATTTTAGAAAGGTATTTTATCTCAGTTATAAAATGAAAAGAGTATTTCTTGCCATAATAACCTTTTTGTACATAGTTGCTTCTTTAGGCTTCACTTTACAGAAACAATATTGTACCGATAGCCGGATAGATCGTGGTGTTAACCGCTGTATATCCAAAATAGGTAACAAGTGTGGCAGTGAGCCTACAAATAAGGAAGATAAAAACTGCTGCAGGAATGAAAACAGGTTTGTCAAAAATGATAAAGACCAGAATATCCCTGAATCAGTTTTTCATCCCATTCCCCAACCCCAGGAATTATTGTGCATCATTTGATTTATTTATTTTAATTGCTGATT
>DAHXOZ010000216.1 GCA_027364635.1 bacterium
ATTTTTTTGATCAGCAGGTTTTTAATACAAGCTATGGTTTTAACTGGACCAACAACCAGAAACATTTATGGAGCCTGGTAAATCTTTTTAAAAATAACGGCTATTATAAATTTACTGCTGACGAAATCAGAGCCACCGGAGACACGAGTATTGCAGCATTGACAAGCGTTTCAGAAGACCCTTTCGAACAATTGCGGTTACTGGCCGAGGCGCAGGAAAAAAGAAATAAACCAACCATCCGCCTGGGTTTTCAATTAAACAATTTACCCGATAGCAGTAATCTTCAGAAATACTATATCAATCAAATTTATGTATTGCCTGATTTCTTTTCAGGAGACAGATATACGGATTCAACTTTTCAGATCAGGACTTTTAAAAATTATATTGCTGAATACCACCGCAAGCTTTTTAAATTCTCTTTATTAGACAGAAATCTTTCCATCAAAAAAGGAAGTGTTTTCAGGCAGGAAGATTATTTTAAAACCATTAATGATCTCTATAAATTGGGTGTGTGGGAAACCCCGAATATTGATATTATTGAACAAAAAGACACCAACCTTCTGAACCTGGTAGTAAAACTTGTTCCGCTAAAGAGATACGCATTTGAAGGAAATATTGAAATGAGTTATTCGGCCAACAATGCTACCAGCGGCATTACTACTTCGGCAACAGGTAACCTTTTGGGGCTGTCAGTCAATTTATCGGTAACCGATAGAAACCTTGCCAAGTCTGCAATACGCATGACAAATGGAATTAAAGCCGGAGTGGAATTTAATACGTCGCACAGGAACAGTTATGGTAATTTTATCAATTCAAACGAGTTGAGTTACTCGAACACTTTATTGTTTCCAAAATTTATTTTCCCCCTCGGTAATTACAATAATAAAAATGTAATTACCACTCAATCATTTATTAATACCAATATTTCGCTCATCAACAGGATTGATTTTTTTGATCAGCAGGTTTTTAATACAAGCTATGGTTTTAACTGGACCAACAACCAGAAACATTTATGGAGCCTGAAACTTTTCAACTTCGATTATCGTCGTTTATACAACCGATCTAAAAGCTTCGACAGCACTTTAGCAGAAAATCCTTTTTTGCGTTATTCTTTCAACACAGCACTGGTAATGGGTGGCGGACTGAGTTATAATTTGGTAAAAGCTAACTCAAGAAATCCAAAACTGGTTACCAATATAAAGGCCAACCTTGAAGAATCGGGTTTGCTATGGGACCTGTTGAAAGAAAAAAACAAGACACCTCAAACCGGCAATTTTTTTAATAAATATTTAAAAGAATTTATAAAGGCAGACATTGATTACACTTATACCATCAACCATCCGAAATCCGCGATTGCCTTCAGGGCTTTTGCGGGTGTGGGAATTCCTTTATCAAAGACCGATACGACCCTACCCTTTTTCAAACAATACTTTGGAGGCGGCCCCAACAGCATGCGCGGCTGGCCGGTTCGTGGTATAGGAGTGGGTGGCCAGCCACTGGCGCCTTATAAATCAAACCAGATCAGGTTTAATGACCGCACCGGAGATATTCAACTGGAAGGAAATGCGGAATACCGCTTTGATGTAGCACCGCTTTTTTCCAACGCCGTTCTTTTTAAGATGGCCTTGTTTTCAGACATTGGTAACATCTGGAATTTTAAAGACACCAAGCCCGATGGCGGACCCGATACCACTCAATTCAAATTCAAAAATTTGTACAAACAGTTGGGGGTTTCTTCAGGAGTAGGTTTCCGGTTTGATTTCACCTATTTTCTCATCCGGTTTGATGTAGCCTTCAGGTTTAAACGTCCTGATGTTTTAGAAAATGATGGATGGCAATTACCTGCTGTTAATTTTAAACATCTTTTTGGCACCTCCCTTGATGACCGTGTATGGCGTTATGAAAATTTCAATGCCACTATTGGTATTGACTACCCATTCTAACGATTCGTTTCCCTGCAAGACCTTACCTTATTGGTATTCCCACGCTTCCATCCATTTACAGTAAAGCTATAAATAACTAAGATTTTATTTCAGTGACCCTACCGGTTAAGAATAAACGAAATACATGAGTTAACAATTTAGTAAGAATAAGTTAATGATTCAATAATCATAATGTAACATTAGAATGCTCCCTTTACAACATCAAATAATTATTTGTAAAAGAATAGTACAAGAATGGTGTAACCGGCGTCGATACTGGTTCGGGGATCAAACTATTTATATCATCAATTATTGTACAGAATAACAAAAATGAATGTAATTGAAATCACTACCCAAATTAGTATGGGAGCAAAAAAAAATAACTCACGAAAACACCATCCTCAATAATAACACAAGTATTTTTCACAAGCAAAACAACATTCTAATGCTGTACCACCTTATACTCTTATAAGGTGGTTTTATTTTTTAACCGCTTTTAAAGTAAAGCAATAAAAATACGGGTTCCTTCACCATAAATTATTAGTCTAAAAAAGATTGTAATCACTGATTTTACGCTGCATTTTTCAGAATGAAAAGGTTAAGTACCAGAATGATTTTACCAGTTTTTATTAATAAATTTCATGGGTCTTTATACTATCCATTTATATTCAACGTTCTTAAAGCTAAGTATTTATAAATAAAACCAGATTTTAAAACTTAGAATTCATTGGATAAAAATAACTTGGCTATTCCAAAAGAACCTATTAAAATAAAACAAGAGTTACAAAGTCCATCTTCTTTGTGGGTGCTTCTTCTTTCGTATGCTGCTTTATTTATATTATTGGTGGTTTTAAAAAATATACAGTTTTGGAATATGCGGGAAAAAAGTTCGATACTGGTAGAAACGGTATCAAAATCACTTTCCCGGCGAGTTTCCTTTACCGCGAGCTATAATAATAATATCAGCGAGCAAAATTCAGTATTGAATTTATTATATTCTCCCATTTCAGAAAAAAATAAACAAGTAGAGGAATTAATTTCAAAAATCAAAACCAGTGATAGTTTACTTGCTGTAAATGCCTCTCTTGTTCAGGGTACTAAGGAACAATCAGCTACGAAAGAATTACTCACTTTATCAAAGTTTAAAAAAGATCATCTTACTTCGATTTTAAATTTAATTGATCAGAATAAATATGACGAGGCTATTATAAATTATGAAAAGAACTTATCCCCTTTATACCGGCAATTGCAACTTGTTAATACAGAACTTTTAAATAGCGCCGACAGCAAAGACAACAAACAAATCAAAGATAACGAGGATGAAATAACCAATCTCAGCAGGTCAAATTTTTGGATAAGTGGTATCCTAATCATCGTAATGATTTCTCTTGGGATCAACCTCATAAAAATTGGCAAAATAAACAAACGAACCACGCTGGAGTTAAAAGAAAGTGAGAGAAAATACCGCACATTGACTGAACAAACTAATGAAATCATCAAGAAGTGTGATGCAAACGGGAAATTTGTATTTGCCAATGACTCCTTCAAAAAAAGACTTGAATACTCAGACGAAGAACTTTCCGGACTTTCTTGTTCTGATATACTTGACGATGAAAACCAGGAGTTTCCTCACTTTCCTGAAAAAGGGGAAAAAGTATTTACCCATATTGAAAATATATTTAAAAGCAAAAGCGGTAAGAAAATTTATCTGGAGGGCAATATTATTGCTGAATATAAAAACGGGGTCTTTGCCGGTACAATGGGCTTTTTTAATGACGTAACAGAAAAAAAACAACTGGAAGAATCTCTGATAGCTTCTGAACTAAAATTTCGCACTTTTTTTAATGTAGCGCCGATACCCATGTGGGCGTTCGACCCTGAAACATATAAGTTTGTTCTCGTAAACAAAGCCGCCGTTAGTCATTACGGATTTACTGAAGAGGAGTTTTTGAACAAAACGGTTGCTGATATAAGGAGGGAAGACGATCTATCTGTTATAAGCAATGCTATTCTGAAAATGAAGGAAGATATTGATAGTTCTCATCAAAATAAAACTTACAGGCATTGTGTCAATCATTACAAAAAGTCAGGAGAAAAAATAGAAGTAGAGATTTATACTTCACCCATCAAAATAGACGATAAAAATTGTTTCTTGACTATTGCGCTTGATGTTACAGAGAGAAACCATTACGAAAATAAGATTACCAAAGCCATTATAAAAACACAGGAAGATGAACGGTATGAAATAGGTGCCGAATTGCACGACAACGTTTGCCAGATCCTTGCTGCTGTAAATATGAATTTAAGCAGACTGAAACCCGCATTAAACTCTTCCTTAATGGACCTATACTGTCAATCTTCAGATGGCATACGAATGGCCACAGAAGAAATCCGTAACTTATCGCATCGCCTTGCACCTGCATTTTTTGAAAATACCACGCTGGAGGAAATGTTTGAAGGGCTTCTCAAAAGTTTCAATATGAAGGATACCTGCAGAACGCTGATGTATTTCGATAATTGTGCAAAAAAATATCCCTTAAACCATGAAGTCCGATTGAACCTATACAGAATTTTGCAGGAGCAGTTGAGAAATATTATCAACTATGCAGATTGTACCTCTATAAAAATTGGTGTATTTGTACAAAATAATAAACTCACCATGAGGGTTGCTGACAATGGAAAAGGATTTGACCCTGGCCAGGTTAAAGGCGGAATAGGGCTGGCCAATATGAAAAGACGCTCAGAACTTTTTTCAGGAAAAATGCACATCAATTCATCCCCTGGCAATGGGTGTGAATTATTGATCATCATTCCTGTTTAAGGCGCAACCAGTAAACCAATAAATTTTCAGGATTTTTATTTTGATCTTCGTAATAATTCTTCAATTATAATCAGGAAAAAAACTTCATTTACATTAGATTTGCAACCAGTAAACGGGTAGTGGCGCAGCCCGGTAGCGCACACGTCTGGGGGGCGTGGGGTCGCAAGTTCGAATCTTGTCTACCCGACAAAATCGGTTTCAAACCAATTTAAAAGCTCGTAAAACGCAGTGTTTACGGGCTTTTTTATTTTAACATGGAAATGGATAGTTAAAATTCAGCAAAGCACGGAGCAATTATTTTGCAGCTACAAAATGCACCACCATTTTTCTGATCGGTTTAAT
>DAHXOZ010000217.1 GCA_027364635.1 bacterium
TGCCGTTTTCCTTAATTGCAAAATGCAGATGTGGTGCAGTCACAGCTCCCGTTGCTCCACTAATTGCAATGGTATCACCAGCAAAAACCAAATCGCCGGGACGGCATAAAAATTTACTCAAATGGCAATAGATGCTTTCAATTCTGTTTCCATGTTGAATTATTAAATAATTTCCTGCTCTTTTATCATAACCTTCCATTGCGATAATTCCATTTGCAATCGTCTTTACAATTTGATAAGCGGCTTTTAAATCTATTCCGTCATGAAAAATTTCTTTGTGATAAACAGGATGATACCGTTCACCAAAACCTGATGTCACGCAAGTCATTCCATTTAATGGAAGGGAAATGGTTTTATTTGATTTTAAATCAAATTTTTTTCTGAAATCAACTTCCTTTTGTGACTCGCTTGTTGGACTACCTTCAAACTCATTATTTGTCCCAGGTATCTTCTGAGTAAGAGAGCCAACGATTGTTTGGTTACCATGAGCTTCAGGCGCGAAAATTGTTTTTCCTTTTTGTGAAATCGTTATTAGCTGTGCATAAGAATCGGTTCCTTTAAATAATAATATTATTAATAAAAATTTTATCATAAATTTGATTTTTAGAACTTAAAGTAATAAATTTACCATAAAATAATATGAAATGACGCAATTTTCAATTGAAGAACTTCCTGAAAAGCAACTGGAACTGATGGGACTTTCTAAAAAAGATATTTTAAACTTGCCTCCAAGGACTTTTAACGCATTAATGTCGGGAAACAGAACTTCCCTAATCAGATTTAATAAGTTAAATGTACCGGGATTGGAAGGAGGTTCATTGGATGCAAAGCTTTCATTGGAAAGAAAACCGGATGGTAGTGCAGCAATCCGTTTTCATCCTATCAATCAAATGCCTAAAAACACTTTCAATCTTACCAAAGATGAAATAGATCAATTAAATAATGACACTAATTTTATTCAGAAACCATTTGCAAACGGAAGGGAATATCTTGTTGGCATTGATAAACAAACCAATGAATATATTGCTATTGATAAAGATTCTATAGAAGCGCCAGAAAAAATTAACGGCATTGAATTAACCGAAGCTCAGGTTAAAGATTTTAAAGAGGGCCGTGATATAAAAATTGGAGGTCAGAAATTCCGGTTAAACCCTAATGATGAATTAGGAATTGGCAGCACCGGTAAAAATTCGATGCTTTCCAGTCTTGAATTCAAACATTCCAAATATAATTCTTCAGAGCTATTATTTGATATAGCCCTCTTATCAACCGGCGCAGGATCGATTTTTATGATTGGGCACCTTGCCGATTTATTGATCCTAACTACAGCCTCAACAATGAGGGGAAAGAAAGAAAATAATATCAGTCAATTGCTAAACCAAAATAAAACACTTCGTGATGCACTTGCAAAAACTTCACCCGCAATTGCCGGCAAAATTAAAAAAGGTGAATTTATATCTCCGAAGGAATTAAAACAAATGATAGAAAATCATTTAGACCGCCATATAGAAGTGGGAGCGATTGGTGATTTGGAATTTAAACCCGGTTATCCTACCGGCGTAAACGCAATTGTTACAGACGGAAATGAAACGAAAGTTAATAAGGAAGAACCAAAGAAAAAATTCTCTGTAAAAATGTAATCAAATAAGATTCTTCAATCCAAAATTTAAAATCATGTTGTTCCCTTTAAGTTTGGCAATAGCTTTTTCCTCAGGGATAATAGGATACGCATTTATTTATTGTATAGAAAAGGAGGTGAAAATGTTTACTGATTTGCTGTCTCCAAAAACAAAGTTTTCCAAAAAAAATCTATACATGATTACCGCAATTAACCTTTTCTATTTTGGATTAGGGTGCGCTTTGATGTTTTTCAACATTCTAAAATTTTAAATCATTTTTATACAAAGCCTGATTGCTGCTGTTCATGCCTCCAAAGAAATAAAGTTCAAAATTGATAATTGACTATCCTCATGGAAAATCTAAATACATCATTTTATAAGCCAACAAAATTCAGTCAAAATGAAAAAGGTATTGAGAATTATCAAACGGTTAAAAAAGAAACCATTTTTTACAAAAGCTTATTCCCAAAAACTTCCTCTGATGCAAAACTGGACCACAAAGCCGGATCCGGAAAAATATGGAAAGAAAGAAATTCAGACAGGCCCCTGGCTCCTAAATTAAAGAAAGGTGAATTTGCAGTGGTAGAGCGCAAATATGCAGAAGTTGGAATGTTTGAATTTACAACAAGGGACAATCATAAAATAACTAATGTAGCAGATGTGGCCTTCATATTCCGGCAGTTAGAAAGTGAAGCCGTTGAACAAGCTTTTGCCGTTTATATTGATAAAGAAAAAAGGCCGTCCGTCCAATGGCTGAGTATGGGGGGAATCAATGCTACCATCATTGATCCGCGGATTATGGTGGATGCAGCACAAAGATTAAAAGCCAGGGAGATTTACCTGGTTCATAATCATCCTTCAGGAAATTTGAAGCCATCCACAGCCGATATGAATATTGTTGCAAAATTGAAAAATGGTTTTGAACCAATGGGAATTATGGTAAATGCAATTATTATTAACCTGGTAAGTGGTAATTATTTGCAATTTGACGAAAATGGTGGTTCTGTCGCAGGTGAAGGGATTGCCTCTTATGATTCAAATACAGAAAAAAAAGTCGAAGTATTTTCTTTCAATAAACAGGCATTCTTACAATCACCAATTAATACCAGAATCCAATCTCCTGCTGATGCTGCCCGGTTTCTTTCACAACAAAAATTTAGTTCGGGCAAAAAGGCCGGTTACCTTTTACTCAGTACAAAGAATGAAATTGTAGGAAATTTTTTTGCAACAAATCACGAAAGAAATAAAGCCTATAAAGAAGTAGCCGGCCTGGTATCAAAATTTGGCGCCACTAGTGTTATTGCATATACAAACAAAGCTGACAATGCATCCTTTTATAGGGATTTACGTGCTGATTTAAAAAATCTGGAAATAGGTCTTATGGACGTAATTGAATGTGGGAGCAGCGAATTCGTATGTCAGACTTTTGAAAAATACAAGTCATTAATGGAGCAGGGAAGATTGTATGAGAAATCTGCAGATTATAATGTAAATAAAACGGGAAATGTGAACACGGAATATGACTTAGGATTTGGTCGGTTAGGAAGTGGCATTACAGTTTGGAACAGACTCCAGATTGAAAATGATGATTATAAAACAATTGCACATATTTCGGATAGGGGACAAGTTAATTTCTACGATGAAAACTTACCTGAAACTGTCAAATTGCAGATAATGAATATGGCTGCCATTCAGGAGACAAAGTTTGGAAAGTACCAAAACAACGAAATGGGATATCATGAGAATAATTTACCCCGGCAGTCTTACTCTTTCAATCAGAATTCAGAAGTGTTTCTGCAAAGCAATCAGAGATCACCAAACGATACAGCAATTGCCAATGAAATATCAACCAATTATAAAACAACTAAAACAAAAATCATGAACACTCAAAACACATTAAGCGAAGAAAACCTTACTGGCCAAAGTTCAGAGTTAGATAACAATGAAGAAAACTATCTTCAAAAAAATCTGGATTATATCAATAACCAGGTTAAGTACCTCGGGTTTGGCGAGGGTCATAGTGAAGTCCTAAAAGAAGCAATGAGAGGGGGAAGTGATAAAATTGATTTTCCAATTTCAAAAGAATTCTATTCTCCTCTACATTCAGAAAAAAAGCAGGAAGTTGACTTTACTTTACATTTTGGCAAGGGCAAAGAAAGCAGCATATATTTTTTAAATAGCTATTCTGCACAATTGAAAGGAATGCAGGAGGATAACAACGAGAGTCAAAAATTTTATATCAATAAAGGAAAAGGCATTACAGCAAAAGAATCCTTCAATTTACTTTCCGGCAGGGCAGTAAATAAAGACCTCACCAACAAAGAAGGGGTTACTTACAATGCCTGGATAAAACTAAAACCATCAGAAGGTAACAGTGAAAAAGGAAACAGGGATTTTCAAATTTTTGGTGAAAATTACGGATTCGACCTGGAAAAAACTTTGTCAAAATACCCTGTCAAAGAGATGGAAACGCCCGAAGCAGCGGACAAATTAATGAACTCCTTAAAAAAAGGAAACCTCCAGGCAGTCACATTTTCTGAGAACGGCCAGGAAGCTACAAAGTTTATTTCTCCCAATCCTCAATTCAAAAATCTTGATGTTTTAAATCTTGATGGATCCAAAATGTTTATACCTGCTTCCGTTTTGAATAAAAATGAAACCGCTCCAAAACAAAGTGTTCAACCAGAATCCTCCCCTGTTATGAAAGAAAGTAACTCAGCAGGTATTAAAAGATAATCATGTATGCATAACTGTTATTATTAAATCTTTATTGGGGACAATAAAACGAATTCTTATGAAAGTAATCATTACCGAGAAACCATCGGTGGCAAGAGAAATAGCTGAAGTATTAAACATCAATACGAAACATGATGGATATATGAGCAACCGGGAATATGCTATTACCTGGGCTTTCGGGCATTTAGTTGAATTGTGCCCACCGGAGGTGTATGGATGGAAAGAATGGACGAAAGAAAATTTACCTATGCTTCCCAAAGAATTTAAAATACAGCCTGCAAAAAGATGGAATACTTCCAAAAAACAATTTATGGAAGACAGTGGCATTCAAAAGCAATTGTCTGTAATAGATGATTTGTTTTCTCAATGCTCAGAAATAATTGTCGCAACAGATGCAGGCCGTGAAGGCGAATTAATTTTCAGGCTTATTTATCAGCACCTGCATTGCACAAAACCTTTTAAAAGGCTTTGGGTTACTTCACTTACTAAAAAAGCTATTGAGAAGGGATTTAGTGAACTTAAAAACGGTAGCCTTTACGACAACCTCTATGAATCTGCACGGTGTAGAAGTGAAGCGGACTGGTTGGTAGGAATGAATGCCAGCCGGGCTCTCACCGTTGGTGCAGCTTTTCTCAGCCGGTTTTCTTTAGGTAGGGTTCAAACACCAACCCTGGGCATTCTCTGTAAACGATTCAACGAAAATAAAAATTTTATACCTGAACCTTTTTTCAATTTTCGCAT
>DAHXOZ010000218.1 GCA_027364635.1 bacterium
AACTATCAGAAAATTGAAAAGCAGTGCTTACATATATAACTTAAAAATTATGTTTTAGTACTGAATAGTTACCAAAAATCTATAATTTTCCTCAGACACTTTTAGCTCTCTTTCTGTTTTTACTCTTTCTGAAATATCGCGGATGACCATGGAAGTTCTATTGATTCCATTGCTGTTACTAAAAATGGCAGAACTAATTTCGCCCTGGAATAAACTTCCATTTTTCCTGCGGAAAGTAAGTTGGCCTGTTATTTTTCCATTTTTTTTTCTTTCTGCCAGAATACTTTCCAACTCCGGCCCCCTTTTTACAACTAATCCGTCACGGCCGACACTACAAATTTCTTCTTCCGTCATTTGAAACATCTGGCAAGCGGCAGGATTTGCTGCTAAAATTCGTCCGTCAGTAACCGTAAGAAGAATAGCGTCAAGACTTGTTTCAAAAACTGAACGGTATTTTTCTTCACTCTCTCTTAAATCTAATTCTGCTGATTTTTTATCGGAGATGTCATGAAAATTATCTACAATACCATTTATGGCCGGATCGTGAAGCATATTGGTGACGGTTCCTTCATACCAAACCCATTTTCCGTTCTTATGCTTACATCTGCATTGAATAACAGGTAATGAAATACCGGGTTTTTCCAGGCACTCAGCCATTCGCAATTTTATTGCAGGCAGTTCGTCAGGATGAACTACCTCGTAAAGTGAGAGCTCCAGCGTTTCTGCCTCTGTATAGCCTAAAACGCGTTCAATAGACGGAGATGCATAAGTAGGTTTTCCTTCTTTATTTAGAATTACCACAGCATCTACAGCATGCTCAATCAAAGCGCGATAGCGGCTTTCAACGCTCTCAAGTTTATCAATATATTCCTGTCGTTCTCTATCAAGCTGATTCTTTTCAAGCGCCGAATCAATAGCGACCGGCAACCTTTCCGGATGATCTTTTCTAACATAATCAGAAGCGCCGGCTTTAATGATTTCAATTATCTGCTCTATGGGCAATTGACCGGATACAAGAATTAAAGGAATTTTTAATCCTTTCGTCTTTAAGATTTGTAGTGCATCTAATGAAGAGAATGAAGAAGTGGTTTCTTCAGAAAGGATAATGTCAGGCAGGAATTCACCTAAAGATTTCTCAAATTTTTCTTTTGAATTCACCATTTTTTTCTCAAAAGAAAATCCGGCTTTTTGCAATGTTTCATTTATTGCCAAAAGATCACACTCTTCTTCATAGAGATATAAGATTTTTATGGGATTTTGCATGGTTTCAGATGTTCTGGTTCCGGGTTCGAGGTGATAGGTCATTTAACAATGAATTTCTTCCTTTAAACACATTCCAGGCGATTTTATTTTGCAAAGGAGCAATTTATTTTCAAAAACTTTTATGATCCTGATCAGGATTTTTTGCGATTATTTTTTACTTAAGATTTTGTTTTATAAAAGGTACTAATTGACACTATAATTATACATATTTTTCTTTGATAACTTGTTGTATTTATTGCGGTATTCAATCGGTGTAAGACCTGTTATTTTTTTGAAAGTAGTTCTGAAAGCTTTTGTATCTGTATAACCTACATCATACATCACCTCATTGATATTTTTTCGACTGCTTTCAAAACTTCTTTTGGCGGCTTCAATTTTTACACGTTGTATATAGGTTAATACAGAGTTGTGGGTGGCCCGTTTAAACCTTCTTTCAAGGCTACGTCTGCCTACTGCCACTTTATCTGCCAACTCATCAACGGTTATTTTTTGTTCAATATTTTGTTCAATAAAATCCTGTACATCCTTTACCGCTTCATCATTGTGTTCTTTTTGCCCTTTAAAAATGGTAAACGGCGATTGTGAATTTTTATCAATATCTACTAAAAAATATTTGGAAGCCAGAATCGCGGTTTCACGATCAGTGTATTTTTCAACCAAATGCAAAAGTAGACTCCAATAAGAATTAGCGCCGCCACTGGAATAAATACCTTGTTCTTCAGTGATTACTTTTCCATCTACCAGTTCCACTTCAGGAAACATTTCCCTGAATTGATCGGCAGCGTTCCAATGAGTTGAACATTTTTTGCCATTTAATAATCCGGTAGAAGCGAGTAAAAATGCGCCGATGCAAAGTGATGCTACTTCTGCTCCATTCTTATGTTGCTCAACAATCCAGGGAATAAATTTCTTATTCAGTTCGAGAGCTGTGGGGATGTTGCCGCTGATGGCCGGAATGAAGATGAGATCCGTTTTTTCCACTTCATCCAATAATTTATTGACGTGCACAGTAAACAAACAATTATTCAATTTTACTGTTTTGTTTAAACCAACCAATTGTATCTCAAACAAAGGTTCTTTACCGGATGCCTGTAAAAATTCATTTACAGCGCGAAACATATAGTGCGGATCGGCCACTGCTTCTATTACAGCAGTCTCCAACACTAAAATTGAAACCTTTTTCATGTATTAAAGATAATAATTTTATTGCCGCATATCGCCTTTTAATAGTCGTTTTTGCACAGCTATTTTTTTTAATAAGGCAATTACATTTGTATCAACAAAAAATAATAAAATGGAAACAAAAAAAACAATCACCGTAGAAACCACCGTAAAAGCGCCTGTTGAAAAAGTTTGGCAAAGCTGGACAAATCCTGAAGATATTATTCAATGGAATAACGCTTCTGACGACTGGCATACACCAAGAGCAGAAAATGATTTACGTGCAGGAGGAAAATTTTCTTCGCGCATGGAAGCAAGAGACGGAAGTATGGGTTTTGATTTTTGGGGAATTTATGATGAAGTAAAACCAAATGAACTCATCAAATATACCATGGGCGACGGCCGAAAGGCGGAAATCAGGTTTTTAGGAAATGGTAATGAAACCCAAGTGGTTGAAACTTTTGAGACCGAAGGTGAGAATTCTCCGGAAATGCAAAGAGCAGGATGGCAATCAATTCTCAACAATTTTAAAAAGTATACAGAAGCCCAATAATTACCATAAAAATTTTACAACCATGTCAACTATCAATTCTTATTTAAGATTTAACGGCAATTGTAAAGAAGCGATGATTTTCTATAAAGACTGCCTTGGTGGCGAACTTGCTCTGCAAAAAGTAGGAGAGTCCCCAATGTCCGGCAATATGCCACAGCAAATGCAGGACAAGATTATGCATGCTACATTAAAGACCGATGACTTTACTATCATGGGGTCCGACTTATGTGATGAAAAGGGATTGATTAAAGGCAACAATGTTTCGTTGATGCTGGATTGTGATAGTGAAGACCAGTTAAGAACCGTTTACCATAAATTATCGGAAGGAGGTAATAAAACACATCCGTTGGAACTAACTTTCTGGAATGCTTTGTTTGGAGATTTAACTGATAAATTTGGTATCAATTGGCTGATGCATTATCAATTAGAAAGTCCGGCACGGGGTTCCGAAAATTGATGTTACCTTTTACAAGGAAAGTGGTTTCCTGCGATACCGCGTGAGCTGATAGCTGCTTTCCATTTCTAATTTTAAAATTTATAAGCCATGTTGAAACAATCCAAAGCATTCAGCAGTTTTTCGGTTGATGATCTGCAAAAAGCAAAAAAGTTTTATGGCGACCTGCTTGAAATACATGTTGCCGATAACCCCATGGGTTTAATTGAACTACATTTTGGCGACGATGAGAAAACGTTGATTTATCCAAAGTCCGATCATAAGCCGGCAACTTTTACGGTACTTAATTTTCCGGTTGAAAATATTGAAAAAACCGTTGACATACTTACTTCAAAAGGCATAGTATTTGAACAGTACGAATACCTGCATACAGACGCCAGGGGAATCAGCAGAAACCCGGATGGGCCAAAGGTTGCATGGTTCAAAGATCCTGCAGGAAATATTTTATCAGTTATTGAAATGTGAATTTTTTTATTTTTAATAAAACAAAACTATCCTACAATTTAGAAATATTTTGAAGGAATCATAGAGTTATTGGAATAGTAAACGAATAAAATAGAAAGATTTTCATTTTAGAAGTTCTCTTGCTGGAATATTGCAAACAGAAAAGAAAATTATTTAGAAAAAGTTCGTTTACTGTTCAAGAATAATTCCCCCGGCAACAGCGCCAAGACTTAAAAGGTAACCGGTCATATCTTTCACAAAGTCATCAGGGCCGCACACATAAAAGTTGCTGCTGAAATCACGGATCGTTTCAATAAGATAGTTTTTGTCGATTCGTCTTTCCCTGAAACCAATCACGCCTTCACGCGTAAAAACATTGATAAAGTCGGGCCCAAGCATACCAAACAATTCTTTTCCATAAATAATATCTTCTGAAGTTTTGTTGGATAATATCAGTTTATTTCCCGCAATAACTTTTCGGTTATATAAATCACGAAGGATAGCGATAAACGGCGTAACTCCTGCACCCGCTGCAATAAATACGCCCGATCCTTTGTATTGGATCGTTCCGAAAATATCGTGCAGTAAAAGCGTTGCGCCTGCATTGGTTTTACCTAACTGCTCTGTGACGCCGTGATGATCATTATAAATTTTTATAGTGAATTCGAGATAGGGCCATTCGTTTAAAGAAGTAAAAGTAAAAGGCCGCAATTCATTTCGCCATTCTGGAAGATCAATAGAAACCACCGTTGCCTGCCCCGGGATGAAAGTGTAGCCTTCCGGCTTTTCAACAATAAAACGCTTCACGTCATGATTGATGTAACTACATTCTAAAATCTTTACCGGGTATTCATTCATGTGGCGGTTTTATTGATAAAGATAAAGCAGGTTTTGTTTGATGTAAATTTATTTTACCAGGTTATTATAACGGTGATGATAAAACGCAAAATATAGTAAACAGATAAATAGTGGCAATTTTTGTTTTGCAGTATAAACTTCATCATTTTTTATACAAATGAATCGATTGCCCTACCAGTTTCCAGTTACCGTCAACTTTTTCCAGCATTCTTATTTCTTTCGAATAAGACTTTGTACCATCGGCCGCTGTTGAAACTTCATCATGACTTACCCACGCCCCAATGCCATGGATGCTTATTTTATAATTGCTGTTGACA
>DAHXOZ010000219.1 GCA_027364635.1 bacterium
GTATTGCTAATGATAAAAGAAAATTCTTTGAGAAAATCATTTTGTTTAATCTTCTTTTCTCTTTTTTACAGGGCGGCCAACAAATTTTGGCGGATACACAGAACCTTTTACCGGCCCGGTAATTACAAAAAAAGTTGCCGGAAGTTTCATCCGTTCCATTATCGGCAAGGCGGTTTTGAATTGATTGGAAGAGCCGTCATCGTAAGTGATGGAAACGGCGGCGGTCTTTCCGTCTTGCCATTTGGTGATTTCTGTTTTACCCATTTGCTGCGCGGTGGCAACAGAAAACAAGGATGCAAAAAGAGAAAAGAAGATTAAACAAAATGATTTTCTCAAAGAATTTTCTTTTATCATTAGCAATACAATTTTTAAAACTTCACAGGGAAATTTACAAATTCATTCCGCCTGAAACCTCAATTCTTTGTCCGGTGATCCAACGCGCATCATCACTACAAATAAAAGCGATCACGCCCCCGATATCTTCCGGAAGCCCTACCCTTCCTAATGCGGCGCGCGATGCCAAAAACTTTTTCCTTTCAGGAATATCACGGTTTCCGCCGTTATTAAAATCAGTTTCAACCGGCCCGGGAGCAACTACGTTTACGGTAATTCCACGTGGACCAACTTCTTTTGCAAGATATCTCGTCAACACTTCCACAGCGCCCTTCATCGGCGAGTATAAAGAATAGCCGGGAATAACATACTTGGTAGTGCCGGAAGAAATGTTTATAATCCTTCCGTTGTCATTCATTAATGGCAACAGTTTTTGTGTAAGGAAATAAACACTTTTATAATGAATGTTTACAAAGAGATCGAACTCTTCTTCTGTCGCTTTTTCAAACGGAATATTGGCGCCGTTGCCCGCATTATTAATTAAGAAATCAAATCTATCTGTATTCCATTTCGATGAAAGTATTTCTTTAAAATCATCCATAAAATCTTCGATAGCGCCAATATTGTTCGCATCAAATTTTAGTACTGCAGCCTTTCTTCCCTTGCTTTCAATTTCTTTTACTACCTCTTCTGCAGCCTCTTTCTTTGAAACGTAGGTAATTACCATATCACTTCCTTTTTCTGCGAGACGCAAAGCCATTTCTTTACCCAAACCACGGCTTCCTCCTGTAACTAACGCAATTTTATTTTTCATAGATTTTTACTTATGCTTTTAGCAAATGTAAATATTTTGAAAGCTTTTATTTGCGAAAATTGTACTCCGGAACAAGAGATTGCACAAATTAAAATTCCGGGAAATTTGTTCTTCTACTATCGGCAACAAGTTTACATAAACGAAAACTATATTTATCAAAAAGCTTTTTTATTTTAAAGGAAATATTATTTTTATAAGCAGAATGGATAAATGTAGGTTATCAATTGGTTTGATTATTTTAATAATATAACGGATCGCAAATCATTATTTTACGAGTCCCGATTTTTATCAGGCGCGCTAAAAGTCTTTACCATCCGAATTCTTCTCAGGGTTATTATTAGAAAACCGTTCCGGGAAAAGAGAAAAAAATGTAGCTTTGAATCCGTGGCTTTTTAAAACTTTTCTATCTTTACACGATTATAAACTAATGTGCCATCTTTCATAAATGCTCGAAAACAAAGAAATATCGGCCCTTTTTCATTTAATAGATGATCCTGATGATGAAGTTTTCAGCACCGTTACTGAACGCATTATTTCTCACGGCCGTGCCATTATTCCCAACCTGGAACACTTATGGGAAAACAGCCCTGATGAAAATGTGCAGGAACGAATTGAGCTGATCATTCACAAATTACATTTCAGGGATCTTGTTGAAGAATTTACCGAATGGAAAAACGGAACCTGTGAATTATTGCATGGTTCATTACTGGTAGCAAAATATTGTTACCCCGAAATGATTGCCACTTCTACCCTGCAGGAAATAGAAAAAATCAGACGAAACATCTGGCTCGAGCTTAACAGTTATCTTACTCCTTTGGAACAGGTAAATGTGATCTCAGGAATTTTATACAGCTATTATAAACTAAAAGGAAACGAAGTAAGTTACGAGATTAAGGAAGATTTTTTACTCACCAAACTGATTGAAAATAAAAGAGGTAATTCTATTACCAACGGAATACTTTATCTCATTCTAAGTGAATTATTGGATATACCTGCGAAAGCTATCAACATTCCCAAGCAGTTTATCCTTGGGTATTTCGATATTGATTACCAGTTCCCAAATCCTGCAAAACAACAATCTGAAAAAATTAATTTTTATATCGATCCGCTTAACGGGCAGGTGTATTCGCAAAAAGATGTGGAAAGTTATTTTAAACGAATTTCTGTACCTCCCGTTCCTTCTTACTTTAAGCCCCTTGGTAATAAAAGAATCATTCAACACTTACTTGAAGAATTTAGTAAATGTTTTACTGGTCCGGAACAACTTTATAAAAAGAACGAACTTCTTTTTCTTGCTAAACTATTAGATGAATAGGAAAATAAGAATTTCTACTATTTCTTTGTTTGCTGGCAAAATCGCCATTTATAATCTCATCTGGTATTTAATGGCAGACTAAAATAAAAAGAAGATCCGCTGCCGATTTCGCTTTCAACCCAAATTCTTCCCTGTTGAGCTTCTATAAACTCTTTCGAAATGGCAAGGCCAAGACCTGTTCCCTTTTCTTTAGAGCCGGGAACCTGGAAGTATCGTTCAAATAACCTCGGTAGATATTCTTTATCTATACCCGGGCCGTGATCGGTAACTGAAAAAACAATCGCTTTATTTTCTACCCTTATCGAGATTTTGACGGAGCTTTTATTAAATGAATACTTGATGGCGTTGGTTAAAAAATTATTTAACACCCAGGTCGTTTTGTCTGTGTCGGCCTCTATAACAGGTAAATCTGCAGGAACATCCTGCTCAAGAATGATTTCTTTTTCTTTAGCATTTACTGCTACAGTATGAACTGCATTGTCAACTATTTCAGCAGGGTTTATCTTTTGTATGTTTATTTGAATTCGGCCAGACTCTACCTGGGACATATTTAATAGCTCGCTTAAAATTTTAAGCATCCGGCTATTATCATCTTTCAGATTTTCAATTAATTCTTTTTGCGATGTTGATAATGAGCCAGTTCTTTCATCCAGCAAAAGTTTGAGGCTGAAATCAGATGAGGCCAATGGCGTCTTTAATTCATGCGATACGGTGGCAATAAAATTAGTTTTGGCTACATCGAGCTCCTTATAAGACGTGATATTCTTCAACACAATCACCTTATTTTTTGTTTCGCCTTCATTTACCTCTATTATTTCTTTTGTAAAAAAATTTTCGCGGTTGTCGATCACCGCCTTGAAGAGTTTTGAATTTTCCTCTTCCATGAGATAGCGAAACAAGTCGTTCCTTTTGCTAATTTCATTTACGTTTCTACCCACTATTTCTTCTGACTGCAAACCCAACAATTGAAGCGCCTGTTTGTTAGCAAACAATATGGTATTGTCTTTATCAATTCCTATGCTGGCATCCTTCAGGCTGTTAATAACCGCTTCAGCCCTGCTTTTTTCAAACATCAGCTTGTTGAGATTACTGCTTTCAAAATATTCAAGCTTTTCTGCCATTTCGTTAAAGGCGTTGGCTAAATTTCCAAATTCATCTTTGGTTTCTACGTATATTCTTTGGTCATATTTTTTCTCACCAATGGCTTTTATTGCAGCAGTAAGCTGGTTTACCGGCCGGGTAATAACAGACGGAAAATTCAGGAGGAATGTAAAAGAGATTATAAACACAAAGCTGCTGGTAACAAGAATAATGGTAAGCGCTTTATCCGCACTTTTTTCGGCTTTTTCATTTTTTAGCCTGATAGCATTCATATTAAGTACAATGATCTCTTGAATAAGACCTTGTTGTTTTTTGATATTAGCTGCTGTAGTGTCGCCTTTTTTAAATGCATTGAAATAAAAAGTTAATGAGTCGGTAATCTGTTTTTCTCCTTTTTCAGTGATGTTATTCTGCTGTTTATTTAAGGCTATTGCAAATGCTTTTACTGACTGCTGATAAGCTAATGAGGCAGAAATCAATGACTGCTGCATGTCGTGGCTATAAGACAGACTTTCATAATTATCACGCAAAATATTTTTTGAATCTTTTTGCAATTGCAACATGTAGTAAATACTCACTCCCCCCGTTAATAATAAAAGGACGAAGAGGAAAAATGTTCCCAGCCATATCTTATTTTTTATATTCAGGGCCATCATGAAAATATTACCAAATCAATATTGTTTTTAGAAAGTGTTTTTAAAAGTTGGTTAAAAATACCTGTTCTTAATATAACCTGGAAAAGGCTTAAATGTGGCTTACCAAGACATATAGTTGTAATCTGCTTTTCACTCACTGCTTCCATTATTGCTTTAGCAATATTATCTTCTTTTTTTTGAATAACTTCAGCACCCAGCTCTGTTGCGTTTTTAAAGTTATTAATAAGATGGCGCTGAGCATCCAACGCAATTTTATCTGCTGATTCCTTTGGCGTTTGAACATACAGCACATACCATTGACTGTTGTAGTAAGATGCCAGTCTTGCTGTTTTACGAATGATGCGTTGCGCTATTTCATGGTTGGTAGAAACACATGCTAAAAAACGTTCGTGCCTGAATGGATTTTTTTTTGCCGTAACCTGGTAATCGACTTTTCTCTCTACCTGGCCTGCCACTTCTTTTAAAGCAAGCTCACGAAGCTGCAGTATCTGGTCAGGTTGAAAAAAATTCTGTAATGCCTGTTGAACCTTTGTATGATCATAAATCTTCCCTTCTTTTAATCTTGTTATTAATTCGTCGGCCGTAAGATCTATGTTTACCACTTCATCTGCAAGCTGCAGCAATTTATCCGGGATCCTTTCCTTAACCTCTACTCCTGTAATTTTTTTTACATCTTCATTAATGCTTTCTATATGCTGTATGTTGACGGCGGATATTACATCAATACCCGCATCTAAAATATCCAAAACATCCTGCCATCTTTTTTCATTTTTACTCCCGGGAATATTGG
>DAHXOZ010000021.1 GCA_027364635.1 bacterium
GTATTGTTTTACTAAAAGGCGTTATCGATAACGGGTTTGTCTTTTTTACCAATTATGAGGAGATTAAAAGAAATTTTCTTTGTTTACTCATTAATTGAAAATCCATAATCGTAAGTTTTTAAAGTTAATAATTGAATAAGGTCTTCAGAAATTAAGCAACTTTCATAAACTACAGATGAATTTCACCTAGTAAATGTAAAGAAATTTGTAGTAAGCTACATAGAATTTTTAGTAGAGGACATTTTATTTTGATTGACCATAAGTTCAAGATTGGCAATCATTTTGGCTTTTTCTTCTTCATAAATTGCAAGCTGGTTTTCCAATTCGTGTAACCGCGAAATACTCACTTGCAGGTCTCTTTCATTTTTATGAATTTCAACCATCTGGTTTCTTAAATTATCATTCTCACTTTTCAGGCGTGCATTTTCACTTTCTAAATTTGAATATTGTTTTTTGGCATTGATCTCTGCCGCGAGCAATACTTCCAATTCTTTTTCGCGTGCGGCTGCTGCTTCAAGCTGTCTTTGTAAAAGTCCAATATTATTTTGCATGGATTGCAAATCGTTAAGCCGTGCATCAAACTCACTTTGTAAGCCACTCCATTTGGTATTATGCTCTTTTAGTTCGTTTATTTGTCTTTCAGCTTCTTCCAGTTTCTGGAGTGTACTATCCAGTTCATTCTCTAATTTTTCTTTTATTTCATTTTCTTCATAATACATTTCTTTCCAATCTTCTTCATCGTCTTTTTTTAAAAAAATGGGTTGCTGTTGAATTTGATACTGTGCTTCGAGGGCTTTTATCCGTTCCTGCATTTTTGAAAACTGTATTTCGTAGAATGAAGAATTTTCTTCTACTTTTTGTAATTTATTTTTCAAATCCCAGATGGCTTCAGGCTTTGGAGAATGATTTTCGGAAGAAGTGTTTTTTTTAAAGCTTAGGAAATTTTTTTTATCAGCAGGCATCAGATCATAGCTGCTTACTATCACTTTGTAAGCGAATATAAAACAGGCAATTAAAACAACAAGGGATATAATCCACCAAATCCACATAGTGCAGTTACTTAAAAAATGTTACACAATTATTTTAAAGCCGGGGGTTTATTGTGTTTTTTTCAAGGGATAGATTTCTGTATGTCTACAGAAAATGGATTTTCTTTTAATAAGCGCAGCGTAAATTAACACAAATTATCCAGTTACCAAAGTACCCACTTTTTCTCCGGTGATAACCCGTAATAAAGTACCGGGGGTGTCCATATCAAAAACAATAATCGGAAGCTGGTTTTCCATACATAAAGTAAAGGCTGTCATATCCATAACCCTTAGATTCCTGGCAATGCAGTCTGCAAAGGTGATGGTTTCATATTTGGTTGCTAACTTATCTTTTTCAGGATCGGCAGAATAAATCCCATCAACACGTGTACCTTTTAAAATGGCATCTGCACCGATTTCTATTGCTCTTAAAGAGCCCGCAGTGTCAGTTGTAAAATAAGGGTTGCCGGTGCCCGCTCCAAAGATCACTACTCGTCCTTTTTCCAAATGCCTGATGGCCCTTCTGCGGATATAAGGTTCGGCAACTTGTTCCATTTTAATGGCACTTTGTAATCTTGTATAAACGCCGGCTCTTTCGAGCGCACTTTGCAATGCCATACCATTGATGACCGTCGCAAGCATTCCCATATAATCGCCCTGAGCTCGTTCTATACCGGTTTCAGCTTCATTCATTCCCCGATATATATTTCCGCCACCTATTACAATGGCCACTTGCACTCCCAACTCTGTTATCAACTTAATATCTTGCGCATATTGCGAAAGAACCTGAGAGTCAAGGCCAAAATTTTTATCGCCCATTAAGGATTCACCGGAAAGTTTGAGAAGGATTCGTTTAAACTTAGGAAGCATAAGTTGATTGAGGTTGTTTTTTTAAATCGTTGCAAGATAATGGATAAATTTTTATTTGACTGATGCTCTATTTCTTTCATAGAATATTCAGCAGGGTTTTACAGTAAACCAACAAAAAAAGCAGTTTTCTATTTTGGATAAAATGAAAAATTAATGACACGACAGGATAGATTAAAAATAAAAAGAACCGCCAATTGGCAGCTCTTTTAAAATTATATTTTAAAAAGTTTATCCTAAAGCAACTCTCTTAAATCCAAGAACTTTTAATTCAGGATCTATAGATTTTAAATAATCTGCTACTGATTTGTTAGCATCTTTTACAAAAGCTTGTGCAAGTAAAGTACTTTCTTTAAAAAATTTATTGATTTTTCCGGCAGCGATTTTTTCAGCCATTTCTGCAGGCTTACCCTCAGCTTTTATTTGTTCGATAGCAATGTTTCTTTCGCGCTCAACAGTTTCTGCCGGTACTGAAGTCTGATCGATTGCAATCGGATTCATAGCCGCAATTTGCATCGCCACGTCTTTTCCGGCTTCCTCATTTGCTTTGTTCAAACCCACTAAAACACCCATTCGATAACCGCCGTGAATATAGGAAGCTACATAAGGCGCTTCAATCTTCTCAAACCTTGAAACACTTATTTTTTCTCCGATTTTGGCAACTTGCTCGTTTAATTGATCAGCGATTGTTTTGTCGCCAATTTTTACTGAATTCAACTCTTCTGCAGAGTTTACATTATTGGCAACGGCGGCATCCATAATTGACCGGGCAAAAGCGATATATTCAGCATTTTTACTTACAAAGTCAGTTTCGCAACTTACATTAATAATGTACCCTGTTTTATGATCGTCGGTTGTTTGTGCAATTACTACACCTTCTTTTGCTTCACGGTCACCACGAAGCGCTGCTACTTTCTGTCCCTTTTTTCTTAAGTAGTCGATCGCTGTTTCAAAATCTCCATTTGATTCTACCAAAGCTTTGCGGCAATCCATCATTCCTGCTCCTGTTTGCTGCCTTAGTTTATTAATTTCTGATGCTGTTATTGTTGTTGTACTCATTGTTTTTTTGTTGAATGTTAAATAAAAAAATGAAATAGAATATATTTTGTTTACACAAATCCTATTCCCGATTATTCATTTTCAATTGTAATAATTAGGTTATCTGCGACCACCACCAGGTCCCCTGCTTCCTCCTCCCTGGCCAGGCCCTGCTACGCGGCGTTTTTGAGGTCCTGCTGCTCCACGTCCTTTGCCACCTGCAGGTCCACCACTTCCCCTGCGACGTTCTTTTCCATCTTCAGCGCCGTCATCAAATTTGATGTCTCTTGCATTTGACTCTTCAACTTCTTCAGTTTCTTCTTCTTTTTCAGCTTGCCTTTCAGCCAATCCTTCTGCAATAGCCGCTACAATATAATTAGTGATAATGGCGATAGACTTTGTTGCATCATCATTGGAAGGGATAGAAAACTCAACTTTATTAGGATCGCAATTAGTATCAACCATTCCGAACGTAGTAATATTGAGGCGTTTTGCTTCAGAAAGCGCAATATGTTCGTGGCCGATATCTACTAAAAATAAGGCAGCCGGTACACGACTGATTGCTGCGATACCACCTAATACCTTTTCCATTTTATCCCTGTCACGGGTAAGTGTAAGGCGTTCTTTCTTGGTAATGCTGTCCAATGTTCCATCATTGAGCATTTTTTCAATCGCCTGCATTTTCTTTACACTTTTACGAACGGTATTAAAATTGGTAAGCATACCACCAAGCCAACGTTCAGTAACAAAAGGCATATTTACTCTTCTTGCTGCTTCTGTAACGATTTCTTTTGCTTGCTTTTTAGTTGCTACAAACATGATCTTCTTACCGCTTTTAGCGATAGATTTCATAGCAGCAGCGGCTTCTTCAAGACCTTCAACAGTTTTGTTGAGATCGATAATATGAATACCTTTTTTCTCAGCAAAAATGTAAGGCAACATTTTTGGGTTCCACTTCTTTTTTAAATGCCCGAAGTGAACACCTGCTTCTAAAAGCTGCTGTTGTAAAGAAGTATTATTTTCCATTTATTTTTTATTAAGGTTGTTTTATAAAATTGTATCGGCTAAGAGGTCCAAATTAACGTTTAGAGAACTGGAAGCTCTTTCTTGCTTTTTTCTTTCCAGGTTTTTTACGCTCAACAGCACGCGGATCACGGGTAAGGAATCCTGCTTCTTTAAGAGTGGGACGATATTCAGGATTAACCTGTAAAAGCGCTCGGGCAATTCCTAATTTTATCGCTTCTGCCTGGCCTTTAACTCCTCCGCCTTTTGCATTAACTGTAACGTCAAACTTATCAGCTGAATCAATTGATTTTAGAGGAGCCTCTACCTGGTTTTGCAAATACACAAGCGGAAAATAAGTTTTATAATCTTTTCCGTTGATAGTGATATTGCCATCACCTTTGGAAAGAAATACGCGTGTTACGGCTTCTTTTCTACGGCCAACTGCATTTTTTTGTTTTTCCATTTTTTATATTTTATGGGTCCCGATAACTATCGGGATTAGAATTTTAATTGTTGTGGATTTTGTGCACTATGTGGATGTTCTGAACCTGCGTACACGAATAATTTCTTATACATTTTGCGGCCCAACTTATTTTTAGGTAACATCCCTTTTACAGCTCTTTCAATGATCACATCCGGGCGGCGTTTTAAAAGATCGCCAGCGGCTTCTTCTTTTTTACCTCCGGGATAGCCACTGTAATTGATGTAAGTTTTTTGTTCCAATTTATTGCCGGTAAACCTTACCTTGTCGCAATTGGTAACGATCACATAATCGCCGCAATCTACGTGTGGCGTGTAGTAGGCTTTGTTCTTTCCACGAAGAACAGACGCAATTTTTGCGCACATGCGGCCTACGGTTTGATTAGTACCGTCAACAACGTACCAGTTACGCTGCACGGTAGCCTCGTTTGCATGTTTGGTGGTGAAATGTAATTTGCTCATTTTAAATTTTTAGTGATTTCTATTGTTATTCAACAATAAAAACCGGTTGAAGTGAACTGCCGCTATCCCGGCATTTTTTTAAGGATTGCGAAGGTAAGATGAAACAAGCTGAAAATAATTCAATTTTGCAAAATATTTATAACGCACCTCCATAACTAATTGATTATCTATGAAAAATTTGCATAAATTTTTTTAATCATACTTTTATTAAGAAGAAAAAAGGATCCGGAATAGAGAAATTTAATAGCTGCACGGAGATGCATGGAAGAAGTTTCGCAGTAAACCAACAAAAATTGCAGATTCCTGATTTTCATCGGTAAAATGTCAAAAAATTTTTAGCCAATTCATTTTACAATTATATTTGCCAAAAAAAAAGCAGATGGAAGATACACAACCAGTTGTTAAATGGTGGATCATGTTTACAATATCCGCAATTGTGCAAGTCATTTTTTTTATCTGGATCAGAGAATATTTCTGGATGGTACTTCCGTGGTTGATTACTTCCTTTAGTAAAGCAATGAGGCTTATTTAATTTCCGCTATTTTAAAACTTCAGCCAGTTTATCGTGTAATTCGCTGCCTCTTAACTCTGTAGCGATTATTTTTCCCTGTGGGTCGATCAACACGTTGTAGGGAATTGCCTGTACATTATATTTCGCTGCCGCTTCACTATTCCAGAATTTAAGGTCGCTGATCTGTTTCCAAACGAGGCCGTCATCTTTAATGGCTTTTAACCACGCACTCTTTTGCTGATCAAGAGATACACCAAGAACGGTAAAGTTTTTGTCTTTAAACTCCTTGTAGTTAGCTACTACATTAGGATTTTCCTGCCGGCAAGGGCCGCACCAGCTTGCCCAAAAATCTACCAACACATATTTTCCACGAAGGGAACTTAAAGAAAAAGGTTTCCCGTTTACATCCGGCAATGTAATATCAGGTGCCAATTTTCCCGGAGCAATTTCAGTACTTTGAGATTGGTTATTCTGCGCAGCTACATAGTCATTAAACTGCTTCATCATCCCGGTAACAGAAGAATTTTGGGGAAACTTTTTGATAAGATCCGTCAACAAATTCTTCACGGTATCCATTGGTACATCTGACGTATACCCCACAGCAAACAAAGCGGTTACGGGGCTTGAAGTTGTATCAATATACCGGGTCAAAAAATTAATATACGCCTGGTTGCTGGCATTAAAAGTATTCTCAGCTAATATGGCCATTGAATCGTTTTTTTGCTGCTGATAATCTTTTATTTTCTGGTTTTCATCTAAAAGATTGGAATGAATAGAATCTAAGCGCATAATAAAAGCAGTGAGCGATGCATTGGCCGGTGTATTGAATTTGGTGGTGCTTAAAACAGAATCCCTTGCATCGGCAGAAAAATCGATATTGTCTTTATCATTTACAAATAAATAACCCGCGTTTTTTTCGAACCGCAGGCGATACAACCCTTCTTCTGAAGCATTTGCTTTTACAGTAAATTTTCCGTTCTTCATTTCTGCTGAATCCAAGGTTTGTGGTGGTGTATCATTAAAATGTAATTGCTCCAGGTATACTTTTTGGTCAGGCGCATTTTGCAGATCGCCATTTACCGTAAAAAGCCCGTTTTTATGTGTAGAAGTGCACGAAAATAAAAAAAGTACACTTAAAAAAATCATTGTTTTTTTCATCGTAATTATATTGAATTTATTGATTTAGTTTTTGATTGAGCATTTGAATTACAGCCTGCATATCGGCTTTTCCTTTACTTTTCTTTTTTACTTCCCCGGCAAATAAACCAGTCAGGTTTTTCTTGCCTTTTTTATATTCCGATACTTTATCGGGCATAGAAGACAAAACTTCATCTATCCATTGATGTAATGTATCATCATTCTTAACCTGTAGAAGATTTAATTCTTTTGCCAGGAGTAAAGGATCCTTTTCAGGAGAATTTATCAATACCGGAAAGATTTTACCTGCGGCAATACCGAAACTTACTTTTCCTTCCTCGGTAATATCTACCAGTTTAGCCATGGTAGCTGCGTCGATTGGGAAATTTTCAATTTCAATATTATTTTCATTCAAATAAGATCTTACCGGCCCAATTATCCAATTTGAAGCTGCTTTAAAATGATTGGTATGTTGAATAACATCATGAAAATAAGAAGCCGTTTTTCTGTCGCCTGCAATTACCTTCGCTGCTTCATCCGATAGAAAATACTGGTTGACTAATCTCTTTTCAAGGGCCATTGGCAATTCGGGCATTGATGATTGTATCAATTGAATTTGCTCCTCAGTAATTAAAAATGGCGGCAGGTCAGGCTCAGGAAAATAACGGTAATCATTGGCTTCTTCTTTTGATCTTAAAGAAAAAGTAGTTCCGTTATCGGCGTCAAAACTCCTGGTTTGTTGTTTTACTTCTTCACCTTTTTCCAGCATTTTTACAAGCCGGGCTATTTCATAATCAATCGCTTTTTTTACGTTCCGAATAGAATTCAGATTCTTAACCTCCACTTTGGTTCCCAGTTTTTTTTCACCTTTTAACCGCACAGAAATATTAGCATCGCAACGCATGCTTCCTTCTTCCATATTGCCATCGCAAATATCCAGGTGACGAACCATTTTTCTTATTTCAGTTACGTAAGCGAAAGCTTCTTCTGAAGAATGAAGATCGGGCTCAGAAACAATTTCAAGCAAAGGAACGCCTGCCCGATTCAGATCAATGCATGTATAATTTTCATCCACATCGTGAACACTTTTTCCCGCATCTTCTTCCAGGTGAATCCTGTTCAATAAAATATTCCTTTCTTCTCCGTTTACAGAAATTGGAATTCGCCCATTTTTGCAAATCGGCGTTGTATGTTGCGAAATTTGGTAACCTTTTGGAAGATCAGGATAGAAATAGTTTTTTCTTGCAAAAAAATTATCCCGTACAATATCACAATTAAAAGCAAGACCCAGCCTGATAGCAAGTTCAACTGCTTTTTGGTTCATTCTTGGCAAGGTTCCCGGATGCGCAAGAGAAATAGCGCTAACGTTGGTATTTGGGGGATTTCCAAACTCCGTGCTGTCTCCACAAAACAACTTGCTTTTCGTAAGTAATTGCGTGTGCACTTCAAGTCCAATGACTGCTTCATATTTATCAAAATCCGACATGGCAGCGAAGATATGAAAAGACATTTCCATTTTTATGGAATGAAAACTTAAATTCTTTTAATGCTTGCCTTCGTAGTAATTACATTGTTCCAAAGAACCAAGCCTGAAACGAATAGGGATTTTAGTAGCTTTTTCGATTTTTAATTCCTGGCGACAAAAAAATCCATAATCACAGGTTACAAAATTGTCGGGGATAATTGAAGAAAATGATGCATCAAAATTTTCAAGTGGTTGCGCAGCTTGGTTTTGATACAAAAGGTAACCGGATTTCGGTTGATAAAAAGTCAAAAAAGAATTTTTTGAATCAGGTGAAATGCCAGCATGAAAAGAAAGAAAATTATTTTTTAACGAATTTTTTTTTGTAGCACTAAGTGGCTCTTTTACGTATTGAGCATACGAAAAATCTATCAGAATTAAAAAAAAGATTATAACTCCACAAAATTTGTTCCAAAAAAACATATCGTTACATTTGCTTGTAAATTTACACTATTAAAAAGAAAAAAAGGATATGTCGTTAAGCCAGCGTTTACAACAAAAGCTATTACAAAAATTATCCCCACAGCAAATTCAGTTGATGAAGTTGTTGCAGGTTCCTACTGCACATCTTGAAGAAAGAATAAAAGAAGAGCTTGAAGAAAACCCCGCCCTTGATTCAGTTGAAGACGGGTATACAGAACCTGCTGAAGGAGCGGACGAATTTGAAACAGTGGATGAATTTGAAAATGACGGAAGTGAGAATGATTATGAAAATATAGACATCAGCGAATATGTGAATGACGGGGATGACGAGCCGGGAGATTACAAATACCGCGACGATAATTACGGAGATCCTGATGATAAAAAAGTAGTGCCTCACAAAGTAGAAACTTCGTTTTACGATACACTAAAAAACCAATTGCTTATGCTGGATCTAACGGCTGAGCAAAGAAGAGTTGCAGAGCAGATTATAGGAAGCATTGATGATGACGGATACCTGCGCCGCGAAGTTACTTCCATTTGTGATGACCTCGCTTTTCGTCAAAATATAATCACCACAGAAAAAGAAATTGAGCAACTTATCGACCTTATTCAACAATTTGACCCGCCCGGCGTTGGAGCAAGAAATTTGCAGGAGTGCCTGTTATTGCAATTAAGAAGAAAAGAAAAAGAAGGTTTGCCTGTAGGGATAGCGATTGAAATTATTGAAAAATATTTTGATGAATTTACCAAAAAACATTACGAAAAAATTCAAAAAAGCCTTAACCTGAATGATGATGAAATTAAAGAAGTAATTAACCAGATCATCAAATTAAATCCCAAACCAGGTGGTCAGGTGGGCGAAACAAACAAGTTGCAGAGCTATGTAATACCCGATTTTTTTGTTGTAAATAATAATGGGAAACTTGAAGTTACCCTTAATTCCAAGAATGCTCCTGACCTTCGCATCAGTGAGGGTTACAGAGATATGTTGAAGGATTATGACCGTGGCACCAAAAAAGATAAAAGGCAAAAAGAAGCAGTGCTTTTTATCAAACAAAAGATAGATTCTGCCAAATGGTTTATTGATGCCATTAAACAAAGGCAACACACTTTATTAAGTACCATGCAAACAATCGTTGATTATCAAAAACAATTTTTCCTAACAGGTGAAGACATTGACCTGAGGCCAATGATCCTGAAAGATATTGCAGAAAGAACGATGCTGGATATTTCAACCGTTAGCCGTGTAGCCAACAGTAAATTTGTACAAACTGAATTTGGAACTTACCGCTTAAAATTTTTCTTTAGCGAAAGCCTTGTTACAGATAGTGGTGAAGAAGTAAGTACACGCGAGGTGAAAAAGATTTTAAGCGATCTTATTGAAGAGGAAAGTAAACAGAAACCCTTAAGCGATGAGAAACTTACCGAGCAATTGCAGGAAAAAGGATATAACATTGCGCGCCGGACGGTTGCCAAATATCGTGAGCAATTGAACATTCCTGTTGCACGCTTAAGAAAAGAACTTTAATATGGTACAAAATTATTCTGCTCCGGAAAATGAACTTCAATCGCCGCGTTCTTTTGAAACACCACTGCACTTTCCGTGGATCGCAAGATTTTGGGCTCAATTCTTTTCTGTTATTTTTCACCCTCTTTTTATTCCTGCAATAGGTACCTGGTTTTTAGCTTTTGTTCAACCAGGATATTTTACAGGTATAGCCCCGCATGAAAAAACGATGATTGTTATCCGTGTAGGATACAATACGATCTTTTATCCGGCACTCACGGTTCTATTATTAAAAGCGCTGGGATTTAGCAAAAGTATTTTTTTAAAAACCCAGCGGGAAAGAATTATTCCCTATATCGCTACCAATATTTTTTATTTCTGGGTGTTCCTGGTTTTGAGAAATCAGCCTGAAGTTCCTGCTATTCTTACGGGTTTTATATTTGGCGCCTTCCTGGCTTCTTCAGCCGCTTTGCTCGCTAATATTTATTATAAAGTAAGTATGCATGCACTTGGTTTAGGATCTTTATGTGGCCTAATGCTTATAATTATTTTTTCAGGCTTTACCTATGCTGTTTTCCTCACGGCCATGTTGGTCTTTATTATCACTGGTGTTGTTTCCACTTCCAGATTAATTGTAAGTGATCACAAACCATTTGATATATATTCCGGCATCCTCATTTCCATTTTATGCCAGTTTATTGCCTTTGCTGTAATGAATTAGTAATATAGTAAACGAAGAAATAAGTAAGATTTTTATTCTACAGTAAGTGAAAAAGTAATCATCCTTGAATTGATCTTATCGATCACATTTGAATATTTTAAATAAGGGTCACGCGCATGAATATTGGTAAGTCCGCTACTCAATTTAATCTCAGGCGATAAAACAAAGTAGGGAAAATAAATATGAAACCCGAGGCCAAGTTCTACGCTTAGATCAGACCGGTTTAATTTTATCAGGTCTTCTGCCTGTGAAGCACCGGCGTTACTCGCCAGGTCATAATCAAATTTGGCACCGGCAAGTGTATACACTTTAAAATTACCAATCCGGTCGCTGCTAAAGGCAACGTTTACCGGAAAACTTAAAGTAATCGATTGCACTTTCTTAGTTACAGAAGAGTCGGTTTCATACTTTTGTGTATACAAAAAAGCTTTTTCAGAAAAGGTAAGGTCAAGCGGGTGGACGCGCACATCAAAATGATTACTCATGCGCACATTCACGAGCCAGGCGAGGTTGATTCCCGGGTTATTGATACTTTCCACATCCAGGATAGAATCATATTGAAGAAACCTTGGATGGTGAGTAAAATTAAAATGAGATTCGTTGTAGCCAATATTGATACCAAAATGATAAGGCCTATCATCATGGTTTTCCTGGTTTATCACATTTTCCTGTGCAATAGCCGAAGCTGAACAGAACAGAAGCGACAATACAATCAAAACTATTTTTCTGCGCAATAAATAGAGCATATTCCTAAAGTCAATGTTTTGTAAAAAGCACTTCTATAATCTGATTGGTTTAAAATGTGAATGAATGATTCTTTCTCAGGAAACTGAAGAACTGAATCGTTTAAATATTGATAAGCTTCATTATTTTTCGCAATAATCTTTCCAATTTTTGGAGTGATCGTATTCATGTAGAAATTATAGAGTTGTTTTATGACCGGAAGAGATGGTTTGGTAAATTCCAAAACAACCAGTTTTCCTCCTGGTTTTAAAACACGCCTTATTTCAGCTAATCCTTTTTCAAGGTTTTCAAAATTCCTTACACCGAAAGCAACTGTAACTGCATCAAACGTATTGTCATCAAATAAAATTGCCTCGCTATCGCCATTTAACAGCTCTATTTTTTGCTGTAATCCTGCTTTTTCAATTTTTTTTCTCCCAATATCCAACATCCCTTCACTGATATCAATTCCGATAATTTTTTCGGGTTTTAATATTTCATAACAGGTTAATGCAAAATCGCCGGTACCGGTTGCCACATCCAAAATATTTTTTGGGTTGGCAGAAACCAATTGCCTGATGGCTTTTTTTCGCCAACCGACGTCAATTCCTGCACTTAAAAACCGATTTAAAAAATCATAACGGAAAGCAATTTTATCAAACATGTTTTCCACCTGTTTCTTCTTGCTTTCTTTTGAATCTTTAAAAGGAACCACCGTATCGTGCGGATAAATATTCATCCCCTCAAAGATAGTTTTTTGCATTTACAAGTTTCGCAGTTAACTATTCTTTCACTTTTATTTTTGAAATTCATTTGGCTTTCGGCTTTTAGCCTTTAGCTTTTGGCATTACAATGTATATTGCAAGCACAATGCACATCAAAAAAGCACAATATATTGTCAGCAGCCCCTCTTACGAAAAATGTCCTCCACCGGACATTCCGGAATATCCATTTATCGGGAGAAGTAATGTGGGAAAATCTTCGCTTATTAATATGCTAACCAATAATGATAAATTGGCAAAAACCTCCAATTCTCCGGGCAAAACGCAAATGATCAATCATTTTGAAATTGTGAGTGTTGCCAAAGCAGGAGAATTTAATGATACCAAATGGTATCTTGTTGATTTGCCCGGGTATGGATTTGCCAAAACTTCGCAAAGCAGCAGGCGAAGATGGGAGCAGATGATTGAAAATTATTTAAGAAAAAGAGAAAACCTGGTAACTGTATTTATATTGATCGATGCAAGGCATTCTCCGCAAAAACTGGATCTGGAATTTATAAAAAACCTTGAGTTATGGCAGGTTCCCTACACCCTAATTTTTACAAAAGCCGATAAAGAAAAACAAACTGTGGTAAGTAAAAATGTAAAATCTTTTTTGGAACGCCTTAAACAAACGCAACAATTTTTACCACAACATTTTGTTTCGAGCTCAGCTAAAAAGATGGGGAGAGATAAAATCCTGAATTTGATAGAAGAGAAAAATCAGGATTTTATAAATAGCGACGAGTAGGTCGGCAGTGAACGAACAAATAAGCCTATTTCTTGTTTTGTTTAAATAAAAAAGGTTGCCCAAAAAGCAACCTTACCGATTAAAATTTCTTTTAGTTATTTAATTAGAATTTTGTTGTTGTCTTTGCGGACGAAGAGAAGCCTCTACTTCGTTCTTATACTTGGTGTATTGGTCAGCAGTAAAAATTTCTTTCAATTTAGCATCCCTGTCATCCATTAATTTTTGAAACTCACTGCGGTCGGGACGGTTTCCGGAAGCTCTTGCATCCTGGAACATTTTCATTTGAGATGTGAAAAAATCAGTAAAAACACCCTCTGTTTTACTTTGTTGTGTTGCATCAAGGTTTAATGCAGGCGTAATTTTATCCATAGTTGCTTTTACTCTTTCGGGTACGGTCATACGTTGCATTCCTTGTGCATAAATGCCGGTTGTTGCCATTAATATTAATGCAATCAACATGGTGAACTTTGCTTTCATGAATTTTTATTTTTGTTTTTATATTTTTTTTAAAACGTTTATAACAGTTACTTTTTATGTTGTTCACCGGGGCGACCAACCATTCTGACAACCACTTTTTTCATTAAAGAGTCAAACTTCTGTCTTTGCGAGTCTGTGCAAATTCCTCTTACATTTTTAAAATACCGGAAAATTTGCATGTCAAGATTTTTTTGTTTTTGAGCAATAGAATCTGCATCCGCATTGAGAAGAGAATCTGAAACCTGGCCAGAATTGATTAACACGTAAAAATCCTTTTTTGCATTTCTCACTTCATTAAATAACGGATGCACCTTCTTCATTTGTTCTTCTCTTAATGCCAGGTATTGATTCAACTGATCTTTAGAAAAACCAACTTCATTCTGAAGACTATTGTACAATCCATTTGGCTCATGGATTCTTTGCCTTCTTTCTGCAGGCTTACTAACCACTACAAAAAATATCAGCATGGCAATATTAGTGATCAAAAGAAAAATAATGATCGTAATAAGAGACTTGGTTTTTTGTTGGCTGTTCATTATGGTGTTGAATTTACAAATTCATACAATGGAGCACTTACAGAATTATATTCATCAGCAGTTGCCTGTTCACTATTTTGTTGATCCGTTACATTTTTAGAATTTGATGAAGAAAGAATTACTACTGCATTGATCATGATAATTAAACAAATGCAGGCAAACGCCACAATAGGTTTTGCCACAAAAGATGAAATAACCTCCCACCTGTTTTTTTCCCTCTGCATGCGTGCTTCCAGGCGTGTAAAGAAAAAAGGTGGTGGCGATGCTTTCGCCATACCATCAAGGCTCTGCATCGCTTTATCGATTTTCTTTTTCAAATGTTGATCCATTGCTTTTTATTTAAAAATACTACTGTAATGTACTTTGTTTTTGAATTTTATTTCTTATTTTTTTCCAAATCCATCACTAATTTTAGACGCTTTTTTATTAAAAACCCTGCTGCCGTTTTTTTTGCTTTGGTTATTTATGAATCCAATAACAAATAATGATCTTTCAAAATTGTCTGCAGATTTTTTTTTGCCCTCTGCAATAAAGAATCCACTGCCGACTCACTTGAATTCATTATTTCGCCAATTTCACGATAACTTAAGTTTTCTATTTTATTAAGTACAAAAGCGGTTTTTTGAGTTATGGGTAGTTTATCAATCGCTTTAAAAAGAATTGCTGCATTTTCCTTATTTTCTGCCTTTACACCCGGATGAAAAAAATCCGGCGGATCAATTACCAGATAGTCATTTTTACCATACAAACTTTGAATAAAAGCAAAACGCTTTTTTCTTTTTTTCTTCCTGAGATGATCTAAGCATTTGGAAACAGTTATCCTGTAGATCCAGGTAGAAATTTTTGATTCTGCCTTAAACGAAGAAACCGATTCAAATACCTGCATAAAAACTTCTTGCGCTATGTCTTCAGCATCTTCCGCGTTTTGTAAAAATCCTATAGCAGTATTAAAAACCATATCCTGCCATGTTTCTACAATTACCTTAAAAGCTTCCCTGTCTTTTTTTTTAAGCAGGGAAATCAATTCAATTTCATTCAAAGCAAAAATATTTAAATGCTAAAGTTGAGGGCCACCGGGACCACGTGGAGGGCTGCCAAAACCGCCAAATCTGCGAAAATCCCTTTGCCGATCGTCGACATTTACAGGCTTTCCTTTTCCAAAGGTCTTCAATTTGTAAGTAAATGTGAGCATAAAATATTGTTGCAACACCTGGTTTGTCTGATCCTGAACATAAGATTCAGTTACATTTCTTGTAATACTTTTATTTTGTTTCAAAAGATCAAACACGGATAATTTTAATTCGCCATCCTGGTTGTTTAAAAACTTTTGGCCTATCGCCATATTCCATAACCAATAATTCTGATTCAACCCGCCCGTTAACCCTTTATAAGATTCATTGGACAAATCGTTTTGAAAAAACAATCCTTTCTTCGTCAAAAGATTCGCGTTAATTCCTATTGATTGGGTAAAATAATTATTATTTAAGGTCGGTTGTATCGTATTTTTTACGGTATTAATATTGGCAGTATAAGACAGGTTGAAGTCTATATACTCACTAATATTGCTTGATAAAACTGCTCCAAGATTGTAATTATAGGCATTTGAAATATTTTCAACATGGTTAAGCAATCCCGGTTGCCTGGCATAACTAAAACCCGCGTTCATATTCAGATTCAATTTCGCAAATTTTATTGGCGTTCCAAATGTAAAGAATGAGCGGGCATTAACGTAGCCATTCATATTTACCGGCTTCGAAAGTTGAGAACCTTTGTACAAAATAACAGAATTGGTAAGCGCTGAATCATGAGCCGCTGTGTAAGTGGCGTTGGTTACATAGTTATTAATGTTCTGCAGAAAAATATTTGCGAAAAAACTTTGCCCTTTTACGCTATTGGTATAAGTATAACGCGTGATAAGATTGTTGGTGTATTGTTGCTGCAGATCAGGATTTCCTGTTGTATAGAAAAACTGGTTGGTGTTATTAATTACATTTTGTAACTGGGTTACTGAAGGGGGACTTACAGAGCCCCGGTAAATAACTCTCAGCGTACTTTTTGATGAAAGTTTAAATCTCGAAAAAATATGGGCCAAAAAATTACTGTAGGTATTATCAATCTGCGAAACTTGTGGGAAAACCTGGTTGCTTTTTAATTCGCTGTACTGGTAAGAAACTCCCGCGGCAACCATATTGTTCCTGTCGCCATGACGAAAAGTAATACCGGCATTTTGCGTGTTATAAGTATTATCAAATTTATTACTCAGGCTGGTATCAAGTAAAGAATATTTTGAAGAACCATCATCAAACCCGGAAGTTTCCTGATCTGCCCTGCTGGTTTGAAAAGACGGGCTGTAATTAATTTGCATTTGGGTTTTCGCAGCAATTGGTTCGGTATATTCAAGGCTAAACCTGTACTGATTCGTAAGACTTTTCTGGTTAGAAAGTTGTTTTACTGTGTCCTCTCTCAGAGTAGGTTTATAATAACTGTTATATGCATCTAAAAAGTTTTGGCCGTTCCTGTTATTGGAAGATTGAAAAATACCTAATGAAATGCTTCTGCCTCTTTTAGCAAAAGCATGTCGTAATAAAATCATATTACTGAGGCTGTTTCCATCAGTGTTGCTGTTAAGGTCATTCTCTGTTTTACTTAAAGCAGTCTGCTTTGCTTCATCCGGGTAATTGATGCCCTTTACAAAATTGATGGTATTGTTTTTTTGAAAATTCAGATTAGAGGTGGCAATAATTGTATTACTTGAATCGATCCGGTAAGTAAGCCTGAAATTTACCCGGTTATTATAATTCTTAGTATCAGAAATGGTATTCTCATCATAATATTGAGAAGAATCTTTTGTAATAAAATTCTGCTGATTAATTGTTTGATTGTTAGTGGTATTACTGTTATTAAAAAAGTAGCTTCCGGTCACATCAATTTTCTTTCCCCATGCATCGCTGTAATTTACACCAAAAGCATTCGTTTTAGCTATCCCACTTTGCGGGCCAACCATAAAATTAGAAGAAGAACCACCTCTGAAATTTCCACCGCCCCTACCTCCACGATTTCCGCCGCCGCTGGTAGCCCCAATAAGATCTTGCGAAGAAAAATTTTGCTGGTTCACATTATTAAATAACCCAATAAAAGAAATTCGCCGGGCATTGTTAAAGAAACTTACATTTCCGCCACCGCTATACCGGTCATCCGTTCCATATCCTCCATAAATACGCCCGAAGTTCCCGTTACGCATATCTTTTTTGGTAACTATATTTATAGCTTTGGTAGTATTTCCATCATCGAAACCGGTAAGTTGCGCCTGGTCGCTCAGCTTATCAAATACCTGTATCTTGTCTACTACTTCTGCAGGCAGGTTTCTTAAAGTAGCCGTAGCATCATCTCCAAAAAAATCGCGTCCGTCAACCGTTACTTTTTGCACTGTTTCACCTTGTGCGGTTACCGTTCCGCTTTTATCAACCGTAACGCCTGGCATTTTTTTGATAAGGTCTTCGCTGGTAGCATCGGGATTTACTTTATACTGGTTGGCTGAATAATCCAAAGTATCGCCATTTTGTTTTACAGGAGGCGGAGCACCGTTAATAAACACTGTAGAAAGTGTTTGCTCGGTTTTTGAAATATTGATCCTCAAACTAACATTTTGATCAATTACTGTAACAGGCTTGTTTTGAGCAGTGTACCCTACAGAAGTAACCGTTAAAGTATAGGTTCCGTTAGAAACACCATCAAAAGTAAAAGCCCCTTTTGCATTACTCACCGTTAACATGGGCGCTTGTGAGGAATCTGTAACTGCAAGTTTTACAGTTGCGTTGGAAACAGGCATATTCGTTGCTGCATCTTCAATGGTTCCTGATACAGATTGCGCTTGCAATTGAAATGAAAGACAGGAAACAAAAATCAGGGAGGATAAATATTTAAACATAAAAATGATTAAGTAAATATTGGACGACGGTATTATAAGAAACCTGCGTACCGTTCATCACATTTTTCTTTGCCACTTTTATTTTTTGTTAACGGGAACTAAAAATCATTTCAATTATCTTGCACTCCCAAAAAATAATATAATATTATGGAGTATAATAAGTTAGTTTCTGTAACAGGATTACCGGGTTTATTTGAATTATTATCATCAAAATCTGACGGAGCAGTGGTTCGCTCTTTGGAAGATAATATCACCAAATTCGTAAGTAGCCGCCAGCACAATTTTTCGCATCTTGAAAGTATTGAAGTATATACCACAAAAGATAATACTACGCTTGCAGAATTATTTGAAGCGATGAAAGAAAGTAAAGAAAAAGTACCTGAACCAAATGCAGATGGAAAGGCGTTGAAGGCTTATTTTGAAAAGGTATATCCCGATCTTGATTTCGACAGAGTATATGTAAGTGATATGAAAAAGATGGTAAAATGGTTCCAAATCATCGATAAAAACAAAATAGACGTTAAAGCAAAATCTGAAGAAGAAAAAGAAGCAGCCCCTGAAGCCAAATCCACAAAACCTGCTCATGTGGAAAATGTAAAAACAGCCAAGCCTCAACAGGCAAAACCCCGCAAAATTGAAAGCAGAGGGGTGAAGTAGGAGATCAGGTTTGAGGTATTAGGTATCAGGTATCAGGTATCAGGATTGAGCAATTTATAAAATATGAATTTCTAAATATTCAATAACAATGAACGAGTCTGCCGATATACAAAAATTAGAAAGGCATTATTTACCGCAGGATCTTACTATTTCTTCATGGGAAATAATTGAACCCTATTTCAAAGAACTTTTGAAAAGGCCAATTAATTCAAAAGAAGAAATGGAGAAATGGTTAAAAGATATGAGCGAACTGGAAGCTGCTGTTAGCGAAGACTTTTGTTGGCGCCAGGTAAAAATGACCTGTGATACAGCTAATAAAGACCTCGAAGAATCTTTCAACTATTTCGTACTTGAAATACAGCCGCACATTCAGCCCTATGCTTTTGAACTGAATAAAAAACTGGTAAACTCGCCTTATATTAATGAGTTAGACCAGGAAAAATATTTTACTTACCTGCGCTCAATCAAAAAAAGCATAGAGCTTTTCAGGGAAGAGAATATCCCAATCGAATCAGAGATTGCCGTATTACAACAGAAATATGGAATGATTACGGGCCAGATGACGGTTGATGTTAATGGCAAGACTTACACCTTGCAACAAGCCTCTAAATTTTTTGAAAGCCACGACCGGCAATTGCGTCAAGAAGTCTATAAAAAAATTGCAGAAAGAAGATACCGGGATAAAGATCAGTTAAATGATCTTTTCACTCAATTGGTGACCAAGAGAAACCAGGAAGCACTGAATGCAGGTTTTGATAATTACCGCGATTTTAAATTCAAACAACTCGGTAGGTTTGATTACACCAAAGAAGACACTTTTCGTTTTCATGAATCGGTGAAGCTTCATGTTTTGCCTTTGGTAAACAAAATTTATGCGCACAAAAAAGAAAAGCTGAAAGTAGATACCCTTCGTCCATGGGATACAGAAGCAGAACCTGAAGGCACTCAACCTTTAGCTCCCTTCCAGACAGGAAAAGAATTGCTTGATAAAACCATTCAATGCTTTACAAGGCTTCGCCCATTTTTTGGAGATTGCCTGCATAAGATGAACGAAATGAAGCATCTTGACCTGGAAAGCAGGAGTGGAAAGGCTCCTGGCGGCTACAGCATGCCACTGGCAGAAACCGGAGCGCCATTTATTTTTATGAATGCTGCCCAATCAATGCACGACGTTACCACTATGGTTCACGAAGGCGGCCACGCTATTCAATCGTTTCTTACCCATCCGCTTGAGTTAAGTTCTTTTAAAGATTACCCGATGGAAATTGCCGAAGTTGCGAGCATGGCTATGGAGCTATTTACCATGGACCATTGGGATGTTTTCTTTGATAATAAAGAAGATCTTAAAAGAGCAAAAGAACATCAACTGGAGCGCGTGATCACTCTTTTCCCCTGGATTGCTGTTATAGATAAATTTCAACATTGGATCTATGAAAATCCCAATCACACTTTGGAAGAAAGATCAAAAAAATGGATGGAAATATTTAAAGAATTTAGTAATGATGTAATTGATTATACCGGGCTGGAGAAATATGTTGAAACCGGTTGGCAAAAGCAATTGCACCTGTACGAAGTACCGTTTTATTATATTGAATATGGAATTGCGCAGTTAGGCGCCATCGGCCTTTGGAAGCAATACAAAAATGATCCTGAAAAAGCGCTGGATAATTATGTAAACGCTTTAAGCCTTGGAGGAACCAAAACCTTACCGGAGCTTTATAAAGCCGCGGGATTACAATTTGATTTTTCTCCTGAAAATATAAAAAGCCTGATGGAATTTGTGAGAGATGAATTGGAAAAAGTAACAGAATAGTAAACGAACTTTTCAACAGGATTTCCGTTTTAAGGTTTGAAAGGACAAAAAAGGTATCGGTTTTAGACTTTAAAATCCATCCAAAAAAAAATCCCATACAATCCATTTCGTGATTTTGCATTAATTTCACGGCTCAATTCTCAATTAAAAAATGTATTAATATTATGGCGGAAGCGATAAGAATGCCACGAATGAGTGATACCATGACAGAAGGTGTGATAGTGGAATGGCACAAGAAAGTAGGTGATAAAATCAAACCAGGCGACCTTTTGGCGGATGTGGAAACAGATAAGGCAACGATGGAGCTGGAAAGTTATAATGAGGGAACACTTTTATATATTGGTGTTGACAAGGGGAAAGCTGTGCCGGTTGAAGGAATTTTGGCCATCGTAGGCAAGAAAGGAGAAGATTATAAACACATCCTGGAAGAAGAAAGCAATGCTGAAGTTTTACCCAAAAAAGATCCGGATGAGGAAAAAGCGATCGCTGAAAACCAGGAAAAACAATCAGATAATAAACCTGCTGAAGTTGGAAAAAGTGCCGAATTGCCAAAAGATGCCAAAGTGATCCGCATGCCTTTGATGAGTGATACGATGACGGAAGGAAAAATAATTCAGTGGAATAAAAAAGTAGGTGATAAAGTAAAAGCTGATGATTCTTTAGCAGAGGTAGAGACCGATAAAGCCACTATGGATGTGGTAGGTTATGAAGAAGGGACACTTTTATACATTGGTGTAGAAGCAGGAAAGGCCGCTAAAGTGAACGACATCATCGCGATTGTTGGCAAACCCGGAACAGATGTAAGCGCGTTTATAGAGACACAAAAAAATGCACCCCAAAAATCTGAGGAAAAGGCTGAAGAAAAAACAACAACCCAACCTGTTCCACAGCCTTCTGCACAGGATAACGGAGCATCTCAACCTTCTTCAGTTGAGGGCGGCAGAGTAAAAGCTTCGCCATTGGCTAAGAAACTGGCAGAAGAAAAAGGAATTGATATTTCCCTGGTTCAGGGAAGCGGCGACGGAGGAAGAATTGTAAAAAAAGATATAGATTCATTCGTACCGGCAGCAGCTCCTAAGCAAGAAGCTAAAAAACCAGCAGAGGCCAAACCACTTCAGCCTTTTGCACCAATAGGGCAGGAAAGTTATGAGGACATTCCGAATTCTCAAATGCGCAAAACCATTGCGCGCCGTTTGGGAGAAAGCAAATTCCAGGCACCTCATTTTTACCTTACCATGGAAATCAACATGGACAATTCAATTACTTCACGAAAAGCTATCAATGAAGTAAGCCCGGTAAAAGTTTCATTCAATGATTTGGTAATAAAAGCCTGCGCGATGGCGCTTCGTCAACATCCTGCTGTAAACAGTAGTTGGAGAGGCGATTTCATCCGACAGAATAAACATATTCACATCGGTTCAGCAGTTGCCGTTCCTGATGGATTAATTGTTCCGGTAATTCGTTTTGCTGATCAAAAATCTCTTTCTCAAATTGCTGCTGATGCGTCACAGTTGTATGAGAAAGTGAGAAACAAAAAAATTCAGCCGGAAGAATTCACCGGAAATACATTTACAATTTCTAATCTCGGTATGATGGATATTGATGAATTTACCGCCATCATCAATCCGCCGGATAGCGCGATACTTGCCGTAGGCGCCATTAAAGAAAAAGTAGTGAAAAAAGGCGATGGATTTGCCGTAACGAATGTAATGAAAGTAACCATGAGTTGCGATCACAGGAGCATTGACGGTGCTGTAGGCGCGGCCTTCCTTCAAACCGTTAAAAAGTATTTGGAAAACCCGGTTACCATGCTTGTGTAAGAAGAAATAACCCAACTTATCATAATTGGAACCGAAACTGGTTCCTTTTTTTTATTTATAACTTTTAATGAAATTAAAAATCCTGAATATTTGTTCGTTTACTATCAATTAATGCTTCAGATTTTATTGAGAATTAAATTCTCTACCTTTTAAGAAAGTTTAATATTATAAAAATTAGTATTAAATTGAATGGTGAACTCAAAAACTCTATCCACTTTACAACTTCTCCGTTTTCATTTCTCGTTTTTTTTAATGCCGGTTTATTGGTTCGCGGTAAGCCAGGTACCGTATATTGATTGGAAAAATGCACTATTGGTATTTATCATTTTGCATGTATTAGTTTACCCCGCAAGCAACGGCTACAACAGTTATATGGATCGGGATACCACTCCTGTTGGCGGTTTAAAAAACCCTATGCAGCCGACAAAAATGTTATTTTATGTAACACTATTTTTGGATACGCTGGCGCTTTTGTTGAGTTTCGCTATGTCTTTCATCTTTTTTATAGGAATTTTTTTCTACATCCTGGCTTCAAGGGCGTATAGTTACAGAAAGATAAGGCTGAAAAAATATCCCGTCATTGGTTATTTAACCGTAATTATCTTCCAGGGAGCGGTAGCTTTTTTTTTAGTATTTTACGGCAGCAATAGCAACCATTCTTTACAAGTTCCCGTTTTGGCAATAATTGCTTCAGGTTTGCTGATCGGAGGTTTTTATCCGCTTACGCAAATTTACCAGCATAAGGAAGATTATGAAGATGGGGTAATTACGATCAGTTATTTATTAGGCTACAAAGGAACTTTTATTTTTACTGGCATTGTATATGCTTTGGCTTTCATTGCGCTGGGTTGGTACTTTAATCTAAAAGGTGAATTTTTTAAATTTATTATCCTTCAAATCTTTATGCTTCCCGTTATCGTATATTTTTTTATTTGGTTTGGGAAAGTGTTGAAAAATGAGACGGAAGCAAATTTTAAAAACACGATGCGAATGAATCTTTTGGCTTCAGTTTTTACAAACCTGGCATTTATCTCACTTTTAATTTTAAAATTCATTTGAGTAAAATCGTTTCGATATCTACCGCACTTCCGGTTTACAGGCATGAGCAAAATGATATTCTGCATTTTATGCAGAACGTATATGCGATGAATGAAGTTGAAAAACGAAAGCTCAAATTTTTATATCACCAAAGCGCTATCCAATCACGCTATTCGGTTTTACCGGATTATAGTTTGAACGCCGGCGAATGGCAATTTTATCCGGCCTCAGAAAACCTTGAACCTTTTCCCAACCTGGAGCAAAGAATGGATTGGTATAACAAAACGGCTCCTGGCTTATCTGTAAACGCAGTAGAAAAGTGTATCGATCAGAAAATAAATAAAAATGAGATCACGCATTTGATCACAGTGAGCTGCACAGGAATGAGCGCGCCGGGTTTGGATTTGCAAATAATGGAATTGATGGATTTGCCTAAAAATATTTTCCGTACTTCAATTAATTTTATGGGTTGTTACGCCGCCATTCATGCAATGAAATTAACGGATGCATTTTGTAAAAATGATAAAAATACAAAAGTAGTTATTGTGTGTACTGAGCTTTGTACGCTTCATTTTCAAAAAGAAAATACTGTTGATAATATTGCCGCAAGTCTTTTATTTGGCGACGGGGCTGCAGCAGTATTAGTTACCAATAATGAGGCGGATCTGCCTGGATTAACTATAAAAAACTTTTACAGTGAAGTGGGTTTTAATGGCAAAGAGCATATGAGCTGGCAACTTTCTTCATCAGGTTTTTTAATGCAACTTTCCGGCTATGTTCCTGAATTAATTGAACAGGATTTTAATCGGCTTCTGCAAAATGCATTGCAAAATGCCAATATGAATGAAGACGATATTTCACACTGGTGCATTCATCCCGGCGGAAAAAGAATTTTGTCAGCGATAGAAAAAAGCACTTCGATTTTAAATGAGGACTTGAAATTCTCTTACCAGGTTTTAAATGATTATGGCAATATGTCTTCCCCTACGATTTTATTTGTTCTGAAGAAAATCATGGATTCTTTGCAGAGTAAAAAAGAAAACAGGGCGAATATTTTTGGCGCTGCTTTTGGCCCGGGACTTACAATGGAAACGTTCATTTTATCAAATGATTGATTATAAAAACCGTTCTTTACAAAAAGAAATTCTCGATCAAAGTAATATTCCATTTGAGGATATTGCTTTGAATATGAAAGAGCTTGATTGGATCAATTCCCATCTTGGTGGCCATTCAATTACAATTGATGGATTCAAAAAATTATCTAAAAACAAAAAATCAGTTTCAGTGTGTGAAATAGGCTGTGGTGGCGGTGATAACTTGAATGCACTTTACAACTATTGCAAAAAATATAATATTGATGCAAGCTTTACAGGAATTGACATTAATAAAGATTGTATCGCATTTGCAAAAGAAAATTCAAAGATTGATAATGTAAATTTTATTGTTTCGGATTATAAAAAAATAAATTTCGAAAATAAAAAACCGGATATCATTTTCTCCTCACTTTTCTGTCATCACTTTACAGATGAAGAGTTAGTTGAAATGATCAATTGGATGAAAAATAATTCTACCGTTGGTTTTTTTATAAATGATTTACACCGGCATCCAATTGCGTATCATTTTATAAAAATGTCAACAAGAATTTTTTCAAGATCTTATCTCGTTAAAAATGATGCCCCGATTTCTGTTTTAAGAGGATTTAAAAAAAATGAATGGAAACAAATTTTACATAAAGCAGCAATTAAAGATTTTTCAATAAAATGGGAATGGGCTTTCAGGCACCTGGTAGTCGTTTACAATTCATAACATCTTGTCAGAAGAAACAAAACATAGAATAAAAAAAGAAGAAATTTCTTCGTTTACTGTTGCTGTTATCGGCGGGGGGTTGGCAGGACTTTCGCTTTCCATTTTACTTTCAAAAGCAGGATACAAAACCATCTTGTTCGAAAAAGAAAAGTATCCTTTTCATAGAGTTTGCGGCGAATACATCAGCATGGAAAGCTGGAATTTTATTGAAAGCCTTGGATTAAATCTTTCCGATCTGCATTTGCCTCTTATAAAAAATCTCCTGGTCTCCTCTCCTGACGGAAATTCAATTCGCACCAAACTTGATCTTGGCGGATTTGGAATCAGCCGGTATTTTTTAGATAATGAGTTGAAAAATATTGCTCTTGAAAACGGCACCACGATCCATGAAGAAACAAAAGTTGCAGATGTAATTTTTGATAAAGATTCTTTTACTGTAAAATACAATGGCGGTGAAATCATTTCAAAAATAGTGGTTGCCGCTTTTGGAAAAAGAAGCAACCTGGATGTAAAGTGGAAACGTGATTTTATAAAAGAAAAAGCCGGGAAATTAAATAATTACATCGGCGTAAAATACCATGTAAAAAATAATTTTCCTGCAGATACTATTGCTTTACACAATTTTAAAAACGGCTATTGCGGCATTTCAAAAGTTGAAAAAGAAGACTACTGTTTGTGTTATCTTACCACTGCCAAAAATTTAAAGGACAACCACAATTCTATTAAAGAAATGGAAGAAAATGTTTTGTTCAAAAATCCATTTCTCAAAAAAATATTTACTGAATCTGAATTTTTATTTCATGAACCGGTTACCATTTCCCAAATCAGTTTTGATAAAAAATATCCTGTTGAAAATCATGTATTAATGTTGGGCGATGCGGCAGGAATGATAACACCCCTTTGTGGCAATGGCATGAGCATGGCTTTTCATTCTTCCCAAATTGCTTTTGAAAATATTAATGCATTTTTGAAGGGCAACATTAGCCGCAAACAAATGGAAAGGAATTACCTTAATAACTGGCAAAAAGAATTTGGTTCCCGACTAAGAAACGGAAGAATTATTCAATCATTTTTTGGAAGAGAAATCGTTACCAATTTATTTATACGAAGCTTAAAACCATTTCCTTTTATCATTAATCAATTGGTAAAATCAACGCATGGGAGAGAGTTTTAGTAATTTTGCAATATGCCTGAGCAGCCGGTAATATTATTTGATGGCGTTTGTAATTTTTGCAACGGTGCTGTGAATTTTGCAATAAAAAGAGACAAAAAATCTACCTTAAAATTTGCTCCTTTGCAAAGTGCTCAAGCACATGCATTGCTCGCTTCTTATGATTTGCCATCTGTAGATATGAAGTCTTTTGTTTTTATAGAAAACGGCAAAAGTTATACAAGATCAACAGCAGCGTTAAGAGTTTGCCGGTATTTTACTAATTTATGGCCGTTAATGTATGGCTTTATTATTGTTCCAAGATTTATAAGAGACGGAATTTATAATTGGATCGCCAAAAACAGATATCGGTGGTTTGGCAAAAAAGAAGTTTGCATGGTACCAACACCAGAGGTACGATCAAGGTTTTTAAATGAAAATATATGAAAAACAAAAAAACATTGGTTTTAGGTGCTTCCGGCAATCCTGCACGATATAGTTATTTAGCCATTTATAAACTTCGCGAAAACGGGTACGATGTAGTGGCTATTGGCAAACATACCGGTAAGGTAAAAGATGTAGAAATTGTTTCAGAAAAAAAGCCCATTGAAGATCTTGATACCGTTACCCTTTACCTGAATGCCGACAATCAAAAATCTTATTATAATTATATTATTGAGCAAAAACCTAAGCGAATTATTTTCAATCCCGGTGCAGAAAATGAAGAGCTCGAGCGCCTTGCAAAAGAGAACAATATCCATACCCAACACGCGTGCACGCTGGTTTTACTAAGCACGCATCAGTATTAATACTTTTTTCGAAGCGTACTTTCCCGCAACTTTCTATAGATCAGTTATTTTTTCGTCAAACGGTGAAATATTTTAATTGGAATGCCGTTTTATAGTCGTCCAAGATTTATAAAACCTAAAAATCCTATCTATGAAAATCATGTACAAAGTGGCGGCTATATGTATGATTATTCTGTTTTCATATAACGGCCATGCACAGATTCTCACTTCCAACAGGCAAAATCATTTTGATAGATATGCGGCAGACCTGCCAACTCCTGAAAGTGAGTTGAGCAAAGCATTCAACGTGCCTGAAGGTAGAAAAGTAAAACTAAACTTTGGTGATTTCGCTTTCAACGGAATCGTTACTTCTTCTATAAAACGATACGATAATTTATACACGGTAATTGTAAAATCTCCGGACTTAAACAACACTATACTGGCCATTTCAAAAAGGATCAATGATGATAAAACCATCACCTATGTGGGAAGGATCATCAACGATAAATATGCAGATGGCTATGTATTAAAAAAAGATAAGAACGGCTCCTACGCTATGAATAAAATAAAAACTGACGCCTTGGTGGAGGATTATTAATCCACCGAACCGTTTCCCTAAAAACGGCAATCATCCAAAATTCACCCTACCATGAAAAAGATTCTATCTCTCATTTTAACACTAATACTTCTGGTTTCATTTAAAACATATTCACTGCCCAAACTTAGCAGTTTTCCCTCAGCAAAAGCAACCATTTACCTTGATTTTGACGGGCAAACCGTGAGCGGAACTTCCTGGAATGGAGGCGCAACATTTTATTGTATGCCTGCCGGTTTAACGGATGACCAGATCACTGAAATTTTCAACAGGGTTTCAGAAGATTATCGTCCTTTCAATATTGATATCACTACTGATTCAACAGTATTTTTAGCAGCGCCCTTAACACAAAGGACCAGAATTATAATTACACCCACAAGCTCATGGTACCAGGGAGTTGGCGGTGTCGCTTATACCGGATCTTTTATCTGGGGCGATGATACACCTGCATTTGTTTTTCCGGATAGGCTAGGTTACAGTACCAAACTTATTGCAGAATGTTGCACACACGAAAGCGGCCATACTGTTGGTCTTTCGCACCAGTCAAAATACAGCGGAACCTGCAGCTTGATTTCAACTTATAATGATGGCGCTGGCCTTGGAGAAACCAGTTGGGCACCGGTTATGGGAAACAGCTATTATCGAAATTTATCAGGCTGGAACAATGGCCCTACACCAAGTGGATGTACCGCCGACCAGGACAATCTCTCTATCATTACTTCAAGAAACGGATTTACTTACAGGCCTGATGACTATAGTGATGATCCGAAAAAAAATCCGGCTCCGATTAGTATCATCAATACCAATTTTTCTGTTGATGGCATTATTACTACCAATACTGATAAAGATGCATTCAAAATAAACCTGCCACAAAACGGAGTACTACATGTTGATGCAACTCCATATTCGGTTGGGCCGAATAACGAAGGAGCAGATCTTGATATGCAGGTAACATTGCTCAATAGCACGATGGATACAGTAAAAGTTTATAACCCCGCGGACAAACTGAATGCTACGATTGACACTACTTTAATGGCGGGTGATTATTACATGGTGGTGAACGGATCGGGAAATGCTAATACGAGTAATTATGGGAGTCTTGGATCGTACAGGATTGCCGGAACTTTTTCACAATTATCTGTTACACCAATAAGCCAGGTACTACTTTCAGGAGAAAGTGATAAGGGAAAACACAACCTTAGCTGGAGTATTATTTCTGACGAGCCAATTAAAAACTTATCAATAGAAAGTTCCTTTGATGGTTCAATCTTTACCACGCTTACCCAACTTTCTGTACTTGATAAAAACTTCAGCTATACACCACTTTTAAGTGAAAATATTTTTTACAGGCTAAAAGTAACTTCTGTAACCGGGCA
>DAHXOZ010000220.1 GCA_027364635.1 bacterium
GGCCGGACATCCGCCGTATTCTTCATACATTCCATAACCGGCAAATGCGCCGATCTGGAGTTCACCTTTGGTATTTTTAATATTCAGTCTTTGGTTGGCAACAATGCCAACTGACCAGCCATCCACACGTGCATAGCCACAGACAAGCGTTTTGCCATAATCTTTTTTAAACTCTTCGAAAGAAGATTCGTCAACGATCGTTTCAATAATCTCTTTCATATCGTAAGGCTTCAGATTTCCTTCGGGGAAAATGCTGTAAACTTCCCCGGTTTTTTTGGCGGGCGCCACTGCTTCGATCCTGTTAAAACCAGCTTTTGGAGTTTCTCCTGTTTTAGAAATAATATCTCTTACGCAGTCGAGGCATTCTTCTTCAGTTTTGAATTTATAATCGGCAATCCCACTTATTTCTGTATGAGTTACCGCGCCTCCGAGGGTTTCATTATCTGTATTTTCACCAATGGCTGCTTTCACTAAATACGGTCCTGCAAGAAAGATCGAGCCATGCCCTTCTACCATAATGGTTTCGTCGCTCATTATAGGCAGATAAGCGCCGCCGGCTACACATGGCCCCATTACCGCTGCTATTTGTGTAATGCCCATGGCGCTCATTTTTGCATTATTCCTGAAAATTCTTCCAAAATGTTCTTTATCAGGAAAAATTTCATCCTGCATTGGAAGAAAAACACCTGCGCTGTCGACCAGATAAATTACCGGTAAATTATTTTCCATCGCAATTTCCTGCATCCGCAAATTTTTCTTTCCTGTTATCGGGAACCAGGCTCCGGCCTTTACCGTTTGGTCATTGGCCACTACGACACATTGCTTTCCGCCAACATACCCAACTCCTGCAACCGTTCCTCCGGCCGGACATCCGCCGTATTCTTCATACATTCCATAACCGGCAAATGCGCCGATCTCAATAAAAATTTTGTCTTTGTCCAACAGGTAAGCAAGGCGTTCTCTTGCCGTTAATTTATTTCTTTCCTTTTGTTTTTGTATTGCTTTTTTACCACCACCTTCTTCTATTTTATCCAATAGTTGCCTGATGTTGGATAAGGCTAACTTATTGGCATCCTCATTTTTATTCATCTCTATATTCATAGCTGTTTTATTACTGTCAAATCTAAAACTTTAATTTTTATTTAATTTGGAACCTCATTTGCTTATAGTATCTTTTTATGGTACGATTATCTAAAAAGGCTATATTCATCTTTACAGCGATAATACTTTTTGTAGTTGGCGGTTATTTTTTATGGCAGCACTATAAATATGAAATAGCCCGAATGACCCTTAGGACAACAGTAAGGGAAAAAAGTGACAGTTTGTATTCTATCAAATATGATTCCCTTTCTTTTGATGAGGTAACGGGGCATGCTACCATGAAAAATATCCGCATTGTTCCCGATACCAATCGCGTAAAAAATATGGATGTGGAAAATATGCCCGATATTTTGTTAAATGTAACTATACAATCTTTGGTAGTTACCGGCGTACAAACTGCAAATGCGCTTCACGGGAATAAAATTGAAGGTGATTCTGTTATTATCAATGCGCCTCAAATCATTCTTTATTCCCTTAAACCATTACAAAAGCGGACGATTTTTCAAAGTGAAGCAAGTGCTCTTTACCGGCAAATATTAGGCAAACTTGATTTGATAAAAGTGGGTTTTGTTTTCGTGAACAATGTACATATCAAAGGGATTGACTTTTTTACGAAGCGTAAAAATTTTGAATTGATAAACGGAAAGTTTGTGCTTGAAGATGTTTTGATTGACAGTTCTCACAACCTTGATACCAGCCGTATTTTATTTTGTAAACAGGCAGCATTTACGGTGGATTCTTTTTTTTCGTATAACCATAACCGTAAAGAACTTTCTGTAAAGCAGGTTAGGTTTTTGGGTAAGCAACAAAAACTGATGTTTAACGAGATACAGATCAACAGGTTTGCAAGTGATACTTCCCTTCCGGTGAGGCTTTTGGATGCCGACGAACTGACACTTAATGGTGTCAATAGCAACGAGATCGTAAAAAATAAAAATCTTTTGGTTGATACTATTTGGTGCAGGAATATTATTTTGTATGAATTTCCTTTTGAAAACCTGGAAACTACTTCCGCGAAAACGTCCAAAATTCAGGACACAACCGGCTTTTCCAATGTTTACAGTATTTATCTCAAGCATCTCGAATTTCCAAAACTTACTTTTGTGCCTTTTGCAAAAAGCAATTATTCAATCGGAAATATCGCTATCAAGTTGAATGAGGTAAATGCAGATAAGATTGTTCAACTTGAAGACCACCCGATGAATTATACCAAAGAAGTAGAAGTGGACGTGGATCATTTTTCTTTGGAATCAAAGGATAAAACGTATCGTTATATTTTTAATAATATTGGTATTAATTCATTGCGAAAGGAACTTCGCATTCATTCTTTTGAGATAGTTCCATTTGCTTCCGAACAAAAATTTGCAGATGCTTTTCATTTTCAGAAAGACCGTTACGATGTTAGTTTATCAGGGCTTACTTTGAAAAATATTGATATGAATAGTTTGCTGGATAAACGCATTGAAGCTTCTGAACTTCTTATTGATAAAATGAATGCCGGTATTTACCGCGATATGCATAAGCCTCTCCAACAAGAAAGCAAGATTGGAAATTATCCCTCTCAAATGCTGATGCAGTTTGGTCAGCCTATAAATATTTCCCTGGTTAAAGTGAAGAATGCTTTCATTCAATATCGCGAAAATGAAATTGTGAGCGATAGCATTGGTATGGTAAAATTTGCCAATACCAATTTTGATATTTCCAATGTTACCAACATTCCCGAAGCGATTCAGAAAAATAACGAATTGAATATTTCTTTTGATACGAGGGCTTTATCTTCCATTCCCTTAAAAGGCAATTTTAAATTTCTGTTGGGAAATAAAAACGGAGATTTTTTTGTAAACGCCCGTGTTAAAGCGTTTGATGCAAGAACACTGAATAAAGTTTCTGTACCGATGGCGCTTGTAAAAATTAATTCGGGGAAAATTAATTCAATTTCCTTTCAAATCAGTGGAAATAATAGCAGTGCAAGAGGAAGCTTTTTGATGAATTATGATGGAATGAAAATTGACATTTTAAAACGTGATAAGGACACGAAGCAAATAAAGAAAAGAGGACTTATTAGTTTAGCCGCTAACGCTGTTGTAAATAACAGTAATTCCGGAACTGCCGTAAAGCCTGAATCCGACAGAAATATTTATAAATCTTTTTTTAACCTTATTTGGAAAAATGTTTTTGCCGGTATGAAGGAAACATTGGGAGTTCCACAATCAGTAGGAGAATAAAAATCTTTGATAAATGTTTGTTTACTGTTTCTACCTCAAACTTTTAAAATCATCTCTCTTGTAAACGCCGGGTTCTGCATGGTCACCGGCTTTCATATCGATATTCACAAAGTGGATGTCTTTCATTTCTGTCAAAGTATAAGTAGTGGAAGCAAGATAATTTTCAGCTCCCGTATCTCCGATCTGGTTCGCAAGCACTTTACTGTCCGGAATTTTTACATAAATCGTATCGTGAGAAATTTTTACAAAATCAAGATGGATATCGGGATAATTTTTATTCAGGAGATCTATTAATTGGGCAGATGAATAGGTTTTTATTTGTGTGGAATCCGGTGCTATTAATTTTTGTTTTTCAGGCCCTTGTGGTTGTACAGTCCAGATCATCGAACGATTGATAATGGTTCTCATTGAATCAACAGAATTATCTGAAGAAACCGTATCAGTCACTTCCTGCTCGGGTGGCGTTTTTACTGTTTCATTCTTATTGGAATTGCAGGCAAAAAACAATGAAACGCCAACAAGCGCGCAGAGGGTTTTTAGTTTAGTCATATATGAAAATTAAGAAAATTAATTTAGAAAGGATAACCGATCGCAATATTCAATACCAGGTTTTTTCTTCTCCATTCCCTGCTCCCAAAGTTAATTTGATTGATCACCCATCTTTGCCCCGGGGGCAACCATGGCTCTCTTAGCGGCATTCCCAGGTCAAGTCTTAATAACAAAATTGAAAAATTAAGCCTTAAGCCAATCCCTGTTCCTACTGCCAACTGGCTCATGAAATCTTTATTAAACACTCCTCCCGGCATCGACGAATCCGGGCGGTAGAGCCATACGTTCCCGGCATCAACGAAGATAGCACCTCTTACGATATTATTGAAAGCATATCGTAATTCTGAATTCATTTCCAGTTTTAGGTCACCGGATTCATCCGGGAAAAAACTAAGACTGTCCGCATTGGGTGGCCGGTACGTTCCCGGCCCTATTGAGCGGCTTCGGAAGGCTCTGATACTGTTGTTGCCGCCGATAAAATACTGCTTGATATAAGGTAGTTGTTGTGAATTTCCATAAGGATATCCAAAACCAATGAGCAGCCGGTTGGCCAGTCTTGCTTTTTTACTTAACTGTAGAAAATAACGAAGATCTGTTTGCGCTTTCAGGTACTGGGAAATTGGCGCACCAAAAAGTTTCTTTTTCCCGCTAACCGGATCTGACTGAACTAACAGACCCGTAAGATTACCTGAAAAATCAGCTAATCCGTTGAAATAAAACCCGGTGCCTTTTGCGTCATTTATAAACGGATCAATCGTGTAAGAATAGTTAGAACCAATTATAAATTGAGTATCTATTGAATGTTTTAATATCGGGAGTCGCGCAATACTATCGGTGTATTCTTTTGTTACGTTTATAGCATGCACATAATTAATGGAAAAGAGATTTAGTTTTTGTTCTACGTTTATATTCGGTTTCCATTCATAACCTAAATCTCCCCTTAACGAACTTAATGTATATAATTTCCTTCGGTTCAACAGGTCATAGCTCAGATCAATTTTTGTTTTGGGAGCAGGGAATGGAGAAGAAAAAACCTGGTATTGAATATTGCGATCGGTTATCCTTTCTAAATTAATTTTCT
>DAHXOZ010000221.1 GCA_027364635.1 bacterium
CTAAAGATCAGAGTTACCACAGCAGTTATGATGATACCACATTAGCGGTTGATAACAGTTCCATCCTGTTGCCCTACAATCGTTTTATTGATCCGGCAGGAACAGTAATTCGTTTTGGAAATGAAGCACTGGAAAATCATAGTCTTGATTGTGTAATGCTTCCCGACGGAAAAGTATTGGCAGTAGAAGACAGGTATGGAGTGGCTTTCATCGATGTAAAAGAAAACAAACTTTTATTTCACCTTGCTTATTCCGGTAATTACAGTGGATTGATGAGTACCTATTCAGGATTGAAAACCTATCGTGATGAAACTGGAGAACATGTTCTTTGGGGCGCTGCCAATCCCTATAAAAAAGCTTCAGTGATATTGGATGCTGTGTGGGATGGAGAAAATGCAGCCATCAAAGATTCAATTTCTTTTGAAGCGGTTGCGCCTGCACCATTGTCTTTGCCAAACGATATTGCCATTAACGGGGAAGACGGACAAAAATATTTGTACGTGGTATTAAACGGAAATAATCAACTTGAGAAATTAAGATTATCTGATAAAAAAATAATCTGGACAACAGCTACCGGAATGGCGCCGTTTGGTATTACTATTGCCGGTTCTAAAGCTTATGTAACCAATTGGGCCGGGCCGGTTCCAACAGATGCTTCTAAAGAAACCGCCGGCATTCCTTACGGAGAAGTGTACATCGATCACAGAACGGGCGCCACTTCTGAGGGAACGGTAAGTATTATTGATCTGAAAACCGGTAACGCAGACAAAGAAATTAAAGTTGGCTTGCACCCCAATGCGATCCTCAGCAGTAAGGATGGAAAGTTCGTGTATGTGTCAAACGGAAACAGCGATAATGTTTCAGTGATTAATACGCAAAGTGATAAGGTAACAGACTCAATTTCTCTACGGTTAAACGGCGAAGAAAATCATTATATCGGTGATTCACCGAACGCTCTTGCTTTGAGTGAAGATGGAAAAACGTTGTATGTTTCAAACGGAATGGACAACGCAGTTGCTGTAGTAAATATTGGCAAAATTTCTTCGTCTACTGGTGAAGGTGATTCAAAAGTAAAAGGATTTATACCAACTGAAGCATACCCTGCTGGGTTAGCGTTACAGGGAAATTTATTGTATGTGGCCAATCTTGAAGGCGAGGGTGCACGAACAGAAATTAATAACAGTTATAACGCACATCACGAGCAAGCGACCATTTCTATAATTCCTTTGCCTTCAGAAAATGATCTGACCAGCTATACCAAAAGGGTGATAGCGTCTAACCTTTTGTTCCGAACAAAAATTACTGAACGTTTACCACGTGAAGGAATTGCTGCAAAACCGGTTCCTGAAAGGATTGGCGAGCCTTCCGTTTTTAAACACGTTCTTTATATCATTAAAGAAAACCGGAGCTACGACCAGGTTTTGGGAGATATGAAAGAAGGAAACGGCGAACCATCTTTATGTATTTACGGAAATAATGTTACGCCCAACCAGCACAAACTTGCCAAACAATATTTGTTGCTTGATAATTATTATGCTTCAGGCAAATCTTCTGCAGAAGGACATTCATGGGCTGATGCAGCAATCGTTACCGATTATGTTGAAAAGAATGTACGCGCCTGGTTCAGAAGTTATCCGCATGTGCTATACGATGCAATGGTTTACAATAAAAATGGTTTCATCTGGAACAACGCGTTGGATCATGGAGAAACAGTGAGAATTTACGGTGAAGCTTGTGTGCCTGAATTTAATTCAAGCTTAAACTGGACAAGCATTTATCAAAATTATCTTGCCGGAAAACAAACTGATTTTACCAACATGACTACTATTTCCAGAGTGAGGCCGATCATGTCGCAAACGTATCCTTGTTATGACGGTCACAAGTTTAATGACCAGATGCGTGCTGATGCTTTTATAAAAGAATTGCATGAGATAGAAAAAAAGCCGGGCGATCAATTGCCGCAATTAATGGTGATGGCGCTTCCCAGCGATCATACGGCGGGTATGGCTCCGGGGTTTCCAACGCCAAGAGCAATGGTAGCAGATAACGATTTGGCATTAGGCCGCATTATTGAAGCGGTAACCAAAAGCCGGTTTTGGGATTCAACCGTTGTGTTTGTTTCAGAAGATGATTCACAGGATGGATGGGATCATATTTCCGCGTATCGTACCACAGGATTTGTTATCAGCCCATATTCTCATTTACAAAAAACGATTCATACTAATTACAATCAAACCTGCGTGGTTCGCACCATTGAACAAATTTTGGGTTTGCCCCCGATGAATATAATGGATGCCACCGCCTTACCGATGTTTGATTGTTTTTCAAATACATCTAAGAAAGGAGTATTTTCTTTTGTAAAAAATAATGTTCCTCTTAATGAAATGAATAAGGGCACTGCTTCTTTAAAAGGTAAAGCGAAAAAATTTGCGCAACTTTCAATGCTTCCCGAATTTGATCATATTGATGGAGGAAATGATGATCTGCTCAACCGCATTCTTTGGTTTGCCTCAAAAGGAAATACGCCTTATCCGAAACGACATACTTTGCCGAAGGGAGAGAAGAAAGATGTTGATGATTGATGGCAGTAAACAGAGAAATAACCCCGATTTTTATTTTTAATTTCGATATGTGTGGACACAAACAAGGGAGTGGGATGATTCGGAGCAAGATCGAAACAGTTCTTCTCAAAAGAAAAAAGCAATATGGCTATACCAATTCAATACTTTTGTACCCGGTGGGGTAGTGAGCACCTCAACCAGGACGATTTTTGCCAAAAGGTGAAGGCTGAAGGATATGATGGCATTGAATATGGAATAGCTGCTTACACTACCTCCGGGGAATTGGATGAGTTATGGAATGCTGCTGAAAAATATGGCCTTTTATTGATTGCACAACATTACGATACGGTGGTGCCGCAATTTTCAAGTCATTTAAATCTTTATGAACAGTGGCTGAAGAAAATTAAAAAGTACCCTTGGGTAAAAGTAAATTCACAAACAGGCAGAGATTTTTTTTCGGCGGAAGAGAATACACGATTAATTGAAACTGCTGCGGAGAGTGGAATGAATATATTACACGAAACACACCGTGGTAAATTTTCTTTTGCTGCGCATATTACAAAAGAGTACCTTAAAAAATTGCCCAAACTGCGCCTGACATTGGACATTTCTCATTGGGTGTGCGTTTCAGAATCTTTCCTGGAGGATTTTGAAGATGCTGTTGAATTGGCGATCACAAGAACTGATCATGTCCATGCCCGCGTAGGCTATACCGAAGGCCCGCAGGTTCCGGACCCACGAGTTTCCACATGGCAGGAGGCACTTGAAAAACATTTTGGCTGGTGGGACAGGGTAGTAGATCTGAAACGAAAACAGAATTTGCCTCTCAGCATAACTCCCGAATTCGGCCCTTTTCCCTACATGGTTCCAGACCCAACAACCGGCAAACCTGTAAGTGACCAATGGGAAGTTAATGCCTGGATCATGAGGTTACTAAAAAAGCGTTATGGACAATAAATCCTGGCAGGGAAGCATTCGGGTAGGAGAGAAAAGAACCCGATTTTTATTTTCGATTTGGATTCGTGAATACGCACGGGAAGTGGCAATTGATAAAATGCTCTTTTAATTTAGCTTGCATCTGCCATGATAAACTGGTGAATGGCTTCTATATAATGACAACCTTTGTGATCGCTTCCTAACATCTTTACAGCTATGCCGTTAATAACATCCTGGATTCTTTTTTCATCAGATTTTCTTTTAGATCCATTTTGTTTTGGTTCGTTATTAAAAATTGGAAACTGGTTGATCTCTTTCAATTTTGATTTAATAGATTTTAATACCGGTATTTGTTTACGCATTTCGTGCCATTGCATAAACTCCTGTATTTGAACAGCAATAATCTTTTTGGCTTTAGGTACTTCAGCAGCACGCTTTTTTAAATTGTCATCTTTTAATTTCGAGATTTGATCTACGTGTATCACGTTTATATTCGGCAAATCATTTACACTTGATTCTACATTGCTTGGCATAGACAAATCGATAATGATTTTGTTGCCTTTGTTTACCAGGTTTGATTTTAAAACGACCGGTTCTATGGAATTGGTAGCTACTATTATAATATCTGAGGCATCCAATTGCGCGGCAAGAAGTTCAATGGCAGCGTAATTAATATTTAATTCCGTGGAAAGATCGATTGCTTTATCAATTGACCGGTTGATGACAGTTATATTTTCAGGTTCGAAATTACCGAGCAGATTTTTGCAGGTATTACGTCCAATTTTTCCGGCTCCCAGAACAAGGATTTTACTTTTGCCATTAAAATTTGTTTTTTCTTTTATGTACCGCGCCGCAGAGAATGACACAGATACAGAACCGCTGCTTAATTCAGTATACGTTTTTATTTTTTTGGATGACTGAAAAACACTGCTCACTAATCTTTCCAAAAATGATCCCATAAATTTATGATCACGTGAAAAATTAACTGCTTGTTTTAACTGGCTTACGATTTCATAATCGCCCAGTATTTGTGAATCCAATCCGCATCCTACATCATATAAATGGCTGATAGCATCGATGCCGTTTTTTATATAAGCCATTTGCAAAAGAAGTTCAAAATCGCCGCTGGCCTGGCTATACAACAATTCTATTAATGAAGAAGCGTCTTTAGCAAATCCATAAATCTCCGTCCTGTTGCAGGTTGAAAGGACAAACATTTCTTTCACTCCACGGGAAGGAGCCAATTTTAAAATTGATTCATATTGTTTATACGAGATGGAAAATTGTCCTCTTGTAGCAGCATCTGTATTTTTATAACTTATGCCTACTACAAAAAACTCCTCTGACTGACTTTGTAGCCGTGGGAACAGGAGCCAAAGATTATGTATATACCGGGCTGGATATGGTTACCGCGCATG
>DAHXOZ010000222.1 GCA_027364635.1 bacterium
ATAGAAAAACGGTATCCATGAACCGGGCAAACAATATTTTCTTTTTTATCAAGAAATCCTTCTGAAAGATCGCCGCCTAATCCTGCTAAGGCATTTAGGTAAGCGGGCAAAACAGAAACAAGCGTTTTACCTTCACCGGTTGCCATTTCAGCAATTTTTCCCTGGTGCAAAACGATAGCACCTATCAATTGAACATCGTAAGGCACCATATTCCAGACGATCTCACTTCCGCCTGCAGTCCAGGTATTTTTATAAATCGCTTTTTCACCTTCAATGCGGATGTATTTTTTGCTGGTTGCAAAAGTTTTGTCGAGCTCGGTAGCGGTTGATTCAAGCTCAGCGTTTTCTTTAAAGCGCCGAGAGGTTTCCTTTACCACGGCAAAAGCTTCGGGTAAAATATCAAGAAGTACTTCTTCCAGTTTTTTGTCGCGGTCTTTTCGCATGTCATCAATGTGCCGGTAAATGGCATCACGCCCGGCAATGTCTGCTGAATCTAATTTTTCTGCTTCTTCTTTCTGCAATTCTATTTCATCATCAATTTCTTTAAGATATTCTTTAATCCGGCCCCGGAAATCAAAAGTTTTGGCACGTAATTCATCATTGGATAAAGATTGAAACTGCTCAAAAAACACGTTAATCTTTTCTACAAGAGGTCTTATTGCTTTTACGTCTTTTTCACTTTTATTGCCACCAAATAATAACGAGAGTAGCCCGGCCATATATGTATAAATTAGTTATTTAAAAAAAGTAAATATTGTATGTCAATTTTAGTGCAGGAAAAGTTTCGAAGCCAAAATGACAGCTTGCAAAGTTACTAAATTGTGCCTTTTATTTTTGTGAAACCCGATATTTATCATTATTCTAACTTGATAAATATTCCTTCTTCGGTTTCTTCTATTGTATAAATTTTTAAAAAGTACCCTTCACCGTTGGTATCTCTTCCGTTGTTAATAGAAAAACGGTATCCATGAACCGGGCAAACAATATTTTCTTTTTTATCAAGAAATCCTTCTGAAAGATCGCCGCCGGCATGCGGGCATTTGGCAGAACAGGCTTTTAAACCTTTGCCTGTTCTGACAAGGCAAATTGATTTTGCTTCAATTTGAATCGTTGCAATATTATTCTCTGCAAAAGAAATTTCGTTGATATTCCCGGCAACTTTTACCTGGTTTTCTTTTTGATCCATCAATAAAAAAATTCTGCTTTGTAAGGATACTTGCTTTGGTATAATTCTCTTACCTGGTTTAAAACTACCTGGCGCAATTCCCGGATGTTGGTTTTTTGGGTAGCAGAAATAAAAACGCAATGGCCATTTGTTTGTGCCTGCCATCTTTCTTTTAATTCAGCCATCAATTGTTCTTTCACCTCTTCAGGAAGCCATTGATCAAAAGTGTTTTTTTCGTATTGATCCATTTTGTTAAACACAATTACGATTGGCTTATCGAAGCTTTTTAATTCCTGCAAAGTTTTGTTTACTACCGCAATCTGTTCTTCATATTTTGGATGAGAAATGTCAACAACGTGCAATAAAATATCTGCTTCCCGCACTTCATCCAGGGTGCTTTTAAAACTTTCAATAAGATGATGGGGAAGTTTTCGGATAAAGCCAACCGTGTCACTTAAAAGAAAAGGAGTGTGGCCCAAAACTACTTTGCGGGTGGTGGTATCGAGCGTGGCAAATAATTTATTTTCTGCAAATACATCACTCTTGCTAAGCACGTTCATGATGGTTGATTTCCCCACATTGGTATAACCTACTAAAGCCACTCTTATAAATTCTCCCCGATCTTTTCTTTGGGTAAAAGCTTGTTTGTCTATTTCCGTCAAGCGTTTGCGCAATAGACTGATTTTATCTTTTACAATACGTCTGTCAGTTTCTATTTCTGTTTCACCCGGTCCTCGGCTTCCGATGCCTGCGCCCTGCCTTTCAAGGTGTTTCCACATTCCTTTTAATCTCGGTAAAATATATTGGTATTGTGCCAGTTCTACCTGCACTTTTGCCTGGGCTGTTTGTGCACGTGAAGCAAAAATATCGAGGATGAGATCACTTCTGTCAATAGTAGTAACCTTTAATTCTTTTTCTATATTCGAGATTTGAGAGCCGGTAAGTTCATCATCAAATATCACCAGGTCAACCTGTTTTCTTAAAGTGAAATCTTTAATTTCCTGCAATTTCCCTTTGCCTACAAAAGTGCGGCTATCGGGATGATCCAATTTTTGAGTAAAGGTTTTAACGGTAATGGCACCTGCTGTTTCTGCTAAAAACTGCAATTCATCAAGGTATTCTTTAACCAGATGTTCTTCCTGTCCTTTCTGAATAACTGCTACCAGAACGACATTTATCGTATTGTTATAAAGTATTTTTTTTTCGATCAATAGAAATTATTTAGATGACAAAATTAATCCATCAGTTTTTTAAAAAGTAATTTAAAAAACGATGCATAGATTGTACCAGGATAAAATAAAAATCCGAATTAATTGTTGGTTTACTGTAAGAGGAAAACGATTGAAATTTTATTATCTGGTATTATAGCCCGCTTAAGGTAAGCCCTATTTGGTATAATTTAATATTAGGTCCGGCACCATCTTTCAATAATTTGTTTAGCTGGTAAGATCCAAAGATTGAGATAATTCCGTAGCCAAACCTGGCAGTGGCCATAAAATGAGTGGAATTGATAAAGCGTTTGCTGTTTTCTTTTTCAAGATAAGTATTAAGGGTGGTGCCGGTAGCATTTAGGAGGGTTTTTCCTTTGGTATGCACATTAACCAATGTACCCACCTTTAAACCCACAGCCGCTTTAAAACTTTTGTTGGGATTATTGGGTTTGGAAGTATAACGAAACTCCAAAGGAATTTCAAGAAAGGTAGTTGCCAGTTTATATTTTTTAAAATGATCAGCAGAATCAAGTGCATTAAAAGGCAATAACCCGGGTCCTGCTTTCAGATCCACTCCCATTTTTTTGAAGGTAATGTTGCTGGTGCTTATGCCTGCCCCAATTCCCAAACTGATTTTCGGAGAATTTTTGAAAGGTTTATTGAGCATTATATAAGCATTAAAACCTTTTGAAAAACCGCTTTGGTGACTGCTGATGCTGTCCGGCATCCCCGTCCAATGGTCGGACGAAAACTGCAACATAAAATGATCACCTGACCTGTTGGCAAAATTTACTTTATTGTTATTTGTAGTGGTTGGCGTGCTTTCCTGCGAAAAGGCCATTGAAAAAAACAAACAACTGATAACTACAAAAACAATCTTTTTCATACGCATTATTAAGTTGGCAAATGTATTTGTTACATGGTTAAAGAAAGGTTAAATGCAAATGTACATTCAAATACAATAGTAGTAAATTTGCAGCCAATTATGGCAGAATCAAATATAAACATCAATGTTCAGCTTGATGCTGAAAAAGTTCCTCAAAACATAAACTGGAGCGCATCGGGCAGCACCGCCGAAGAACCGCAGAATGCCAAAGCCATGTTTTTGGCTTTTTGGGACGGCGCAGATAAAACCGCTTTAAGAATTGATCTTTGGACAAAAGATATGATGACCGATGAAATGGCTGATTTTTTTTACCAGGTGTTTTTTACCATGGGCGATACTTTTCAACGTGCCACCAGGCGCAAAGATCTTTCTGATGAAATAAAAAAATTTGCAAACGATTTTCATAAAAAATTCGTGGAAAAAGAAAGAGCTGAGCAGTAAACAAAGTTTTTTTGTGGATTCCTGTTTTCATGATTTTTAAAATTGATAGAGTATTCTTATTATCATTATTTAATTTACAATTATGTCTTTAGAACAAAAAGTAATGGCAGAGCTAAAAACTGCTATGTTGGCCAAAGATGAAAAAGGATTACGTGGGCTTCGCGCCATCAAATCTGCCATTATCAACGCAAAAACTGCGGAAGGTGCAGGCGGCCAGATAAAAGAAGAAGATGAAATCAAACTTCTGCAAAAACTCGTAAAACAAAGAAAAGATTCCCTGGAAATTTATGAAAAGCAAAACCGTGAAGACCTTGCTGTTAAAGAAAGGGAAGAAATTGAAGTGATCGAAAAGTTTTTGCCGAAACAAATGGACGAAGGGGAATTGAAAGCGGTTATCTCAAAAATAATTGAAGAAACAGGTGCTTCTTCACCAGCCGATATGGGTAAAGTAATGGGGGCAGCCAATAAACAACTTGCCGGAAAAGCAGACGGGAAAACAATTGCCGCAATTGTAAAAGAAATGTTGGCACAGTAAAGGGCAAACATACCAACAGCTACTTTAAATCTACTGGATAATGATTATAGATGTTGCTTTTTTTATAGTAATGATCATTGCTGTTTTCAAAGGATTTTCAAAAGGTTTTGTAGTAGGTATTTTTTCTTTGATCGCTTTTATAATAGGGCTTGCAGCGGCTTTAAAGCTTTCTGCCCTTGTTGCCCAGCATCTTGAAACTGCCTCCGGCATGACCGGAAGGTGGATGCCGCTTGTAGCATTTTCTTTGGTATTTATCGTAGTCGTCTTGTTGGTAAATTTGGGCGCAAGGATCATTAAAAAAACCGTGAGCCTTGCCATGCTTGGATGGCTTGACAGTTTAGCGGGGATTGTACTTTACATCATCATCTATACTATAATATTCAGCGTTATTTTATTTTTTGCAGAAAAAACAGCGCTCTTAAAACCAGGAACCATAAAGATTTCTAAGGTTTATGATTTTGTAGCTCCATGGGGGCCGGCAGTAATTGATCATCTTGGAAAAATAATTCCAGTTTTTAAAGATTTATTCACGCAGCTACAATCCTTTTTTCAAAGTTTAGGTGATAAATTAGCATCCTGAAAATCAGTAGAAACCTGAGTTCGGGTTAAGCTGCGATTAATTTTGGTTGATTTAATTGAGCAATAAGGGTAGGATTAGTTTCTTCAAT
>DAHXOZ010000223.1 GCA_027364635.1 bacterium
GGCCAAAAAACGGATGAAAACTTTTATTCATTGTTAAAATCAATAGAACAATCGAAGGGAGTTGAGCGATACCGGATGTTGGGAAGCAATATTTCTACTACACCATGGCCTGCCTGTGGTGAAATTGATATTATGGAATTACTGGGTCATCAACCTAATACGGAGTATGGAACTATGCACTGGGGGCAGGCAGGACAGGGAAGCACGCATATTGGTAATATTGAATTTTTCAGAAACTTCCGCGGTTGGAAGATTGCTGGAAGATGATGGATTTGTAACGAAAGAATTTACAGAAAAGGCAGACGTATATGTCATCAACACCTGTTCTGTAACCGAAAATGCCGATCGGGAATGCAGGCAGTTAGTAAGGCGCATTCAAAGAAAAGCTCCTGAAGCAATGGTGGTTATCATGGGATGTTATGCGCAATTAAAACCCAAAGAAATTGCAGAAATCCCGGGTGTTGATTTGGTTTTGGGCGCTGCTGAAAAATTCAATATTACTTCTCATTTAAAAGAATTGACTCATGGCGACAGCACCAAAATATGCAGTTGCGAAATTGAAGATTTGCAAGGTTTTCATTCGTCTTTTTCTTTAAACGACAGAACAAGAACTTTTTTAAAAGTTCAGGATGGGTGTGATTATAATTGTTCCTTCTGCACCATACCCATGGCACGCGGAAAAAGCAGGAGCAACTCAATTGAAAATGTATTATCTGAAATACAAAAAATAAAAGAAGCAGGTGTAAAAGAAATTGTTCTCACCGGAATTAATCTCGGCGATTTTGGCAAAGATAGTAGTGGCCAAAAAACGGATGAAAACTTTTATTCATTGTTAAAATCAATAGAACAATCGAAGGGAGTTGAGCGATACCGGATTTCATCTATAGAACCGAATTTGTTATCAGAAGAAATTATTCGTTTCGTAAGCACCAGCAAAAAAATTATGCCGCATTTTCACATTCCCCTGCAAAGCGGCAGCAATAAAATTCTCGGCCTGATGCGCCGTCGTTATAAAAGAGAATTGTATTCAGAAAAGGTTGAACTCATCAAAAAATTAATTCCCGATTGTTGCATTGGTGTAGATGTTATTACAGGTTTTCCCGGTGAAACAGATGAGGATTTTAAAGAAACACTTGAATTTTTAATTTCCCTTGATATTTCTTATTTGCATGTTTTCACCTATTCTGAAAGAGACAACACGCATGCTTTAACAATAGAACCTGTGGTTCCAGTTCATACCCGTCACGAACGAACCAAAATTTTACGTTCTTTATCCTACAAAAAAACGCAACAGTTTGAGTCAAAACATTCGGGCGAAACAAGAAAAGTTTTGTTTGAAAGCAAAAGCAAGAATGGAATGATGGAAGGCTATAGCGATAACTACATCAAAATTACCACACCTTATAATGAAGAGTGGACGAATGAAATTGTAGATTGGAAAATTTAAGCGTCAAATAACTCAATCGGGTTCACTTTTAAACTTTGATTTGTTAGAAATCATTACCGCAAAAAATTATTTTTTGAAATAATTCAACCTCTTGAATTTTTAAATAATGTGTGAATCTGATTCCGGTCAAAATAATTCTTTAAGAAAATAATAATTCCCTCAAGGGAGATATGGCAACAAAATTGTGATAAAAATCAAGTCAGCTAGTTTATTATTAGGAAAATTAAAAAAAACACAATGAAGAATTTTCGCCCGTTATCAGATTCACTGATTCAAAAATTAAAACAATGCCACAAAGCTGAAATGGATACAAAAAACGAGAAGCCATTTATGATGGAAGATATGAGGTATGCAGTGGCACCCCTATTTAAAAGAGGATTAATTGAAGTAAAAAAAGAAGTTGTGAATAATAAAATTTTACATTGCATTCATCTTACCAAAAAGGGTATTGAATTTTTGGAAACAATAAACTTCCGGAAAAACATCCTTAAGATATAAGAATAAACGTCTAATCCTGATTCACATTTACTAACCATATTTTGCGCACAAAGAATTGAAAGAATCAGGTCATATAATTATCGCCCCTTTTTGGCTTTATACAGAAACTATGTAATTCTATGTAATTCTATTTATCAGCGAAATTTATCCACATTTGAAGTAGCGGTTTGGAGCCTCATCCTTAAACTTCAAAATCCTATTGCTACTGAATGAATCAGCACTCGGAATCATTTTCTGCATAACAATTAAAACAAATATCTTCTATCGTTGTTTTTATTCTGAAATGACAAGAACACAATTGGTTACTGTATGGTTTTGTGTTTTATTATAAAATAGAAATTGCACCAATTTGTTGGTTTACTATACCACCAAAAAAGCGGCCCCAAAAAATGAAGCCGCTTAACAAGTACAACGCAAATATTTTAAAACGGAAGATCATCTGCGGGCTCTTCAACTTCTGCTGCCTGAGTTACTTTTGCTGTTCCGGTTGATTGATAGCTACTGGCGGGTTGCCCGGTTCCTTCCTGGTTGTCATTTCTACTACCCAACAACTGAACCTGGAAAACCCTCATTTTTAATGAAGCCGCGTTTTGGTTGTCTTTATTAAGATAGCCTTCAGCTTCAGGCGTACCTTCGGCATATATTAGCTGTCCCTTTTTCAGGTATTGTGCAATGGCCGTTCTATCGGTCCAATAAGCACATTTTACCCATATGGTTTTTTCTACCTGATTTCCCTGCGAATCTTTATATTTTTCTGAATGGGCTACATTGAAATTGATTACGTTTTTTCCGTTTACTTCATTGGTGGTACAATCTCCTCCAAGATGCCCGATAATTTGTAATTTGATCATGATTATGTTTTTGTTGGTGAATAGATATGTTTACGTTTTATTTTGAATGATCACACATTTTATGTGATACCGGATTATTCGGATAATTACAAACATACACCAATTGCTAATTCAATTTTTTCTTTAAAGAACTCACCTGGTCCTGAAGATTACTCACCAAATTTACCAGCGAATCTACATCCCATCTTTGCTGCTGCGTAACCTTGTTGATAATCGCTTGTGCCTGCCACATTTCCAAAACGTCAGCCGTCTGAACCTGGTACGGCTGAAATGCCGGATTGTCGCTTACAAGGGTTAATTTGTTCTTATTCTTATTATTTTTTACAACACGTTTGTAAACAATTCCCTCGTTTTTGCTTACCACAACATAGGCAGCATTGTTTTTTACACTATCAAGATTTTCAACTTTTTCACCCACGATAACACTTCCGCTTGGCGTGGGCATCATACTGTCACCAATAATTTCAAAAGCGCGGTAACTACCTCCGGTGAGCATGGGCAATGTAAAAGTATTCAGTTCATCTATGAACTCGCTATCGGCATACCCGGCAAGGTAACCTGCTGCTGCTTTCACCGGCACAAAATGAATGAGGTTCCTGTCGGCGTTCATCATTTTCATTTGCCTTCTTTTGGCAAGATAGCTGCTGCCTGTTGCCTCACTGAGGTCCCGCAATAAAAGTTCGTCCAGGGTAACTTTAAAAATTTCACTTACGTTCTCCAGCACATCCAGCCGGGGATCGGCTCTTTCTTCTTCATAGGCGCCGAGGAGAGAGCGCTTAATGCCCAATTTTGTGGAGAATTCTTCTTGTGTCCATCCGCGAAGTTTGCGAAGATATTTAAGATTTTGTCCTGCTTGTGACATATAAACTAATTTATTTAGGACAAAAATACTAATTAATTTAGCTCAGCCAAATTTTTTTTTATTTCTCACCAGTTTTGTCGTAGTAACCACTAATAACATACCGCTAACCTGCTTATTAATATATTTGTGAGAACCATCCAGCCTGAAAAGAATGAAAAGAATTCTACTTTCCTCTTTATTTATTTTTTTCCTCTTATTTGTCTTTTTACTACAAAAAGACGATGCTCAAATTGTCAACGCCGGTGCCGACCAACACATCTATTTATCCCAAACATCGTCAGCTATCCTCAATGGCAGCAAAAGTTGGGGTACCAAATACCAATGGAGCGATATTTCTACCGATTATCCCAGCCCGGCAACGATTACATCCCCCACTTCAAAAATCACGACTTTAAAAGGATTAAAACAAGGAGTCTTCTATTATCAATTGGCAGTAAGCAAGGGCAGTAAAACTGTGTATGACACTGCAATGGTAAAAGTTGATTTGAGTAAGCCACCTTCCAATACAGAAATGATCGACGATCTGCCAATCGCGGCAATCGCTCCTGATGTGAATAACAGAAGTGATACCTCTCATTTCATAGGTTATATTTTTCCAAACAGGTTTACTACCAAATACGGGCATATAATTTACATGGAAAGAAGCAGGCTGAATAGTATGCGTGTGGACAAGCAAAAAGGAAAATTGTATACCACACTGGAAGATGGATACCAATGGAATGGTAGCGGTTATGCAAGAAGTGAATTCACTTATGGCGGCAGTTACCTGATTGATAGCAACAAAACTTATCTTTTTGAGTGGAAAGGATACTTTCCGCAAAAGCAATTTTATATAAATGAAAGCGGCATAAACTGGGCAACCATTGTTTGCATCTTTCAAATACATGGCAATAATGCGATATCACCCCCGCTGGCCTTGAACCTGGGTTACCATGGAAATATTTATGTGGGTGATATCTTATCAAACGGAAAATTGGATAGTTTGACAATTGGTGATTATGCTGATTTTGTAAATAAACCACACACCCTAAGAATCACCTTAAAGGAAGGCAAAGGATACCCGGGGCAGGATGCTTTTGTAAAAGTAGATATAGATGGTGTTGAAAAATATTATAGAAATAAAGGGCCTGTGGGAGCCACTTACCAGCAGGATTTCATCAAATTTGGCGGACTTTATGATTGGAATAAATGGATTGCCGATCCTTCAAAAAAATCAAGAGGAAGA
>DAHXOZ010000224.1 GCA_027364635.1 bacterium
AGAAAAGATTTAAAAGACCGCCAGCCCCAGGTGGTCAACATCACCGGAATCGGTGGTCAGCATCCCCGGAATAAATAAATGATTTTTGAATGGAGTTAACTCTGCACTCTACATTTTGAACTATAAACTGTTATTTACCTTTGAAGCATGGCAGACGTGCACACTAAAGAAATAAGAAGCAAAAACATGAATCAAAAACTATCTCAACCTCTTGAAATATTTTTAATGAATGATCAACCATTCACTTGTCCTCATTGTGGAGCACGTTGCGAAGAAATAGCCAGTTTCTCTCACACCAATTCAAAATCTCTTGTTGAAAAATGCCTGAATGATGATTGTGGTTTTATTTGTTTTGAAGAAGAAGATGAAGAATTTCTTACATTGTGGGAGTAATGAGTAAATTGATTGCTGGAGATATTTGACTTTAACTGTTTATGTAATTCAATAAATGAATCCTTATTTCTACTCCAATACGATTTCTAACTTTATAACTTCTTCGACCAATGAAATATTTGGTGCAATTACTCGCAACAGTGATTTCCCTGATGAAGTAACACAAAAAGGTGCATGGACTGAAGAAATAAGAATTCTAAAAGAAGTGCTCGAAGATGAAGAAGGCAAAATCTTCTTTGAATATTCTATTCCGCGAATGGGAAGAAGAATTGATGTGGTGCTGATCATAAAGAATGTAATTTTTGTAGTAGAATTTAAAGTAGGAGAAAAAGATTTTTATCAAAGCGCCGTTGATCAAGTTTGGGATTATGGATTGGATTTGAAAAACTTTCATGAAACAAGCCATGAACATTTAATAGCGCCAGTGCTCGTTTGTACTGATTCACGAGCGTTCTATTCATTTGTTTCGCAAATGCCTCACAATGACAACCTGTTATTTCCCATCAAAACAAACTCTCAAAATTTAAGTGAAGTAATTGAAAGAGTACTGGATTTTTCCGATGGCGAGAATATTGATCTCGACAATTGGGCCGGTGGCCGTTATGCGCCTACTCCTACTATTATTGAAGCCGCAATGTCTTTGTATAGCGGCCATGGTGTTGAAGAAATTGCAAGGACAGATGCTTCAGCAATTAATTTATCAACTACAACAGATGCCGTGTTAGATATCATTGTGCAGGCAAAAGCAAAAAACCAAAAAGCCATTTGTTTTGTCACTGGTGTTCCCGGTGCGGGAAAGACGCTGGTGGGTTTAAATATTGGTGCAAAAAATTATAAAGACAATGAAAAGGCATCTACTGTTTTTCTTTCTGGCAACGGTCCTTTAGTATCGATTTTGAGAGAAGCGCTCACAAGAGACAAAGTAAAAAGAGAAAGGGAGAAAGGAAATAAAATTAGAAAGGGCGAAGCATTTAGTGAGGTTAAATCAATGATTCAACCGGTCCATACTTTTCGTGATGAATGTTTAAGAGATTCATCACCTCCGTTTGAACATGTAACTATTTTTGATGAAGCGCAAAGAGCATGGAATATTGCGCAGACTTCCAACTTCATGAAAAGGAAAAAGAATAAACCCGATTTTAATATTTCCGAACCGGAGTTTCTTATTTCCTGTTTAGATAGACATCAAGATTGGGCGGTGATTGTTTGCCTTGTAGGCGGCGGACAAGAAATAAATACCGGCGAAGCGGGAATAAGCGAATGGATAGAATCGGTAAATCGAAAATTTCCTGAATGGCACGTTTATGTTTCTGATCGATTAACCGATAGCGAATATGCTGCGGGACATGCTTTGCAATTATTAGAGCAACATAAAACCGTTGTATTTAATAAAGACCTTCATCTTGCTGTTTCGATGCGTTCATTTCGTGCAGAAAATGTTTCTCTTTTTGTGAAGAATCTTCTGGACATGAATATAGAAGAGGCACGGAATAATTATCAGGAATTAAAAGATAAATATCCGATTGTCCTTACTCGTGATGTAAAAAAGGCAAAGCAATGGTTGAAAGAAAAAGCAAGAGGAACGGAACGATATGGAATTGTTGTTTCCTCTCAGGCGATAAGATTAAAACCTTATGCCATTGATGTAAAATCTCCAATGGATCCTATACATTGGTTTTTAGATGATAAAGAAGACATCCGTTCTTCTTATTATTTGGAAGATGTAGCTACCGAATTTCAAGTACAAGGTTTAGAATTAGATTGGGCTTGCGTTACTTGGGATGGAGATTTTAGATACGCTCCCGAAGGATGGAAATCTTTTTCTTTTGTCGGCAGTAAGTGGCACAACATTCACAAAGAAGAAAGAAAATTATATTTGAAAAATGCCTACCGTGTATTATTAACCCGAGCGCGGCAAGGAATGGTGATTGTGGTGCCGGAAGGTGATGAAGAAGATGCTACAAGGAAGAAGGAATATTATGATGAGACTTTTGAGTATTTGAAGGGGATTGGGATTGGGATAATTTAGTCAACCGATTTGTCTTGCATTTCCATTTTATAAAATTAAAAGAGAAACTCTTGAGTCATTAGGAAGAACATAATCAATAAGGAAAATTCCAAAGATGGATTAATTAATTAAGGCAAGGCCAGTTCGTTTAAGCTCCGGTATCTATTTTATTTCACTGTATATTTGAACAATAAATATATCCTGAGAAAAAGCAAATAAAATAAGAGAACATTTGAAAATGGTGTGATTTCAATTGTCAATAATAGCTGAGTACAAAAGGTTCAACCTTTACATTAGAGCTTCTAAATAAATTATTAAAAATTGACCATCTATGCATTTTTTTGATAAACAAGATATTAAGGTTAATACAGACTTTATCAAAAAATTTGCCGAAAAATATATTCAGCAAAGAACAGCTTCGTTAACACCTGCAAAAACAATTTTAACTAACTTCCTTTTTAATAACACCGGATTTAATACATCAGATTTAGAAAAAATAATAACTCGAAATGTTATTGCTGAAGACGAGAAAAGAGAAGCAGGCGAAACACCTGCTGTTTTGAATGATATTTACAGAAGTGATTTGGGAGAACTGTTATTGACTTACTACTTCGAAGAGAAGATTGAAATTCCAAAACGATATAAGATACCAGTTAAAAATATTTCATCAAGGGAACTTTCGCATTTGCCCGGCAGAGGAATGGATACCATCGGATACCGACAAGAAGGACAGAAAGTGAGATTATTATTTGGGGAAGCAAAAGTATCACAATCAACTGATAGCCCACCATCGGTTGTTCACCAAACTGAAGATTCAATTTATAAAACGCATTTGAAGCATAAGACAGATTTAAAATTAGCGTTAAAAAAATTATCAGAATACTACAAGCATTTAATGCCAGAAGATGCAGCAGTGATAGGCTTCGCCATCTGGGCAATTGAAAATAACAAAAACACAAACTACGAAATAACATTTGGTTGCACTTTAGTAAGAGATTCAACTTGCGTTAATGCTTTATCAGATTACGGCAAAATGGAATCGTGTAAAGCCGATTTTGAACCTCATAGTGTCCATTTTGGATTGCTTTCTTTCACTGAAAAGACCATAGCAGAAACAATAGAATTATTTTACAAAGAAGTTTACAAAATGGCAATATAAAATTTTCAATGCAAGAACTATTTGATATATTAATTGAACAGGAGGAGATAAAATCTTTACTTAAAGAGAGTGAGGGGAGTTACCTGTCTTCTCAGCTATTTGCTAACCCTACTACTGACAACAAAGATATTGAACAAAGAGTAAAATTGATTTACCTTTTACTTAATGGACTTTACTCAAATAGAATTGAAGATAAAGCGCAACTTAAATTAATTGAAAATGAGATTTATGTTTTGCTTAAGACTATTAATATCGCAAAACAATCCGATGTAAATATTTTTAATGATTTAATTGGAGTCAATGGAATTGACCCGAAAACACTTTACTATTTTTATCTTTCTTCTGTTGCTCTTAAATCCGATAAAATAATAAATATTCGCCTTGACCTAAAATCATTTCAAAGCTCCAATGGCTCTTTCAACGGTAATTGGAAAGCAAAAGTTTTAAATAAATCTCTTGAAGCATTTATTTTGTTAGTTAGAAAAGGCGATGGATTTCAAGATATTAAACTTGCTCTTTCAATTGTTGCCCAACTTCAAAAAGAGCAAACTTATTTTGAGAAAAATTATTTATCCACTATTGAAGCTAATAATGAAATTGATGAAGCATATCAGTTATTAGGCTTTTATCATTTGTCAAAAGCAATTGTTGAAACTGCAAAATATTTGGAGAATGGATACAACTACAAAGAAAGGTTGGGAGTCGTTATCAGACAACATGTCGATGTTGCAAAAAAATTATTTGCAAGTGTTCCAAGATTAGAAGGCATTGCTACGATTCTTGAAGAAGATTTAAAATTTCTTGAAAACAATTCTATCTGGACAAGAACAAAATTTAACGACAATGTTCAGATACTTTGGCTAATTAATATTTTGATGTGCTAAGAGTAGTAATGTGCTAATCTGTAAAGAAAGAAGTCTTTATCCCTTACGCCATAATTAGCGGTGATGAAGCGTTGTATTTTGCTGTTCATTGCTTCGGCCTTTGCATTTGTTTTTCCTGTTTTAAAATAGTTCATAATTTTTTCTTCGTTGCTGCCAATGATCCGGATAAGATTTTCCACTTCCGGTAGTTTGGCCTGTTCGGCACAATCGTACCAATGGATGAGTTGTCTTTCAATTTGCCATTCGTATTTGCCCACATTTTCTTTATCTAACCATTGGCGGATTTGCTGTGTGAGTTCATAGGCTAATTGTAGTGTTGGAAAGGTTTCAAAAAGCAGGGCGGCTCTTTTTTGTTGGGAGACTGTCCAGTTCTCTGTCCGTTTAAAAAGTACATACCTGCTTCGGGTAAGTAGTTCTA
>DAHXOZ010000225.1 GCA_027364635.1 bacterium
CAAATAACATTAAAAACAGTATTGGGAAATAGTGATTTGGCTTTTTCTATATTTTCATCTGCCTCGATGCACAACGTTCTCGAAAAATCAATACCGGTTATACTTTTAAAACCATAATATGCTGCAACTACCAATACTCTTCCTTTTCCACATCCAAAATCAACAAGACCGTCGTTTATTTTTTCATTTTTAAGATATTCAAACGCTTTTTCAATTAAATAATAATTAGTAGCCTGGTAAATAGAAGCGTGGGGTAAATTTTCACTCTCAATATTCTCATATTGAAGATTGTTGATTTTTATAGTGTCTAAATGGTATTTTTTTTCACCTTTTATTTCGTGATAAATGGTAAATGCAGCAAGCTTAATATTCCAATGCCTTGCAATGAAATAAAAATATTTAAAGTAATAGAGAAACTTCATTTTGTTTAGTAGTTATGCTTCTATTCTTTCAGAAAGCCTGAAGTCTATTACCTTTAGTTGAAGACTGGTTTCGCCGTTCCATTCATTCTCATCAATGGTATAAACGATATCTACAGGCTTGTTCAATTGCAACAAATGAAATTTTTCAGCAAGATTAAAGCCAATGCCTGTTAAAGTGATGTTCTCATTTTTAACCACAAAACGAATGTGGTTTTCTTTTACCACCTTTGTCCATGAGGTGCTTGTTACATTTTTTGTAATAAAAACGGGCCGCAAATTTTCAGGACCATAAGGTTCCATTTGCTCCACAATTTTATAAAAACCTTCGTTAACATTTTTAAAAGTTATTTCTGCATTAATTATCAACTCCGGAATTAGTAAATAAGGGTCTATAGTTGTTGCAACTACTTCTTCAAATTTTTTGCTGAAAGCTTCTACGTTTTCAGGATACATCGACATTCCGGCTGCTGCAAAATGGCCGCCATATCCGATCAGATGTTCACGACAGGCATGGATGGCTTCATATAAATTAAATCCCGGAACACTACGTGCGCTGCCACCTACCACACTTTCTCCAAGTGTAAGAACAACCGTTGGCCTGAAATAAGTTTCAATCAGTCTGCTTGCAACAATACCCACCACACCTTTATGCCAATGTGATTGAAAAACAACCGTTGTTTTTCTTGACAACATTTCAGGGTTGCTTTCAATCATTGCTAAAGCCTCCTCTGTTATAGTTGTATCCGCATCCTTTCTGTTCGTATTATCGGTATGCAACATTTCTGCATATTCTTTTGCTTTCGCATAATCATCTTCAATAAACATGCGAACCGCTTTCGTTGCATCATCCATGCGACCCGCAGCATTAACCCGCGGAGCAATAATAAAAACTACATTATTAATGGAAAACTTTTTTTCAACGTTACTTAATTCTATCAACGCCTTTATTCCTGCACAAGGAGACGTGTTTAGTCTTTCCAATCCGTAAAAAGCAAGAATACGGTTTTCCCCGGTAATAGGAACAATATCAGCACCTATAGCCGTTACTACCAAATCAAGATAACACAAATATTCTTTTTCGTGCAGGCCTAACCGTTGCGAAATTGCCATAATCAATTTAAAACCGACACCGCAACCACAAAGTTCTTTGTAAGGATAGTTGCAACCTTTTTGTTTAGGATTTAAAATAGCGATAGCAGGAGGTAATTCTTCATCAGGAAGATGATGATCGCATACGATAAAATCAAGGTCTAACGTATGTGCATAACGGATAAGTTCAACTGATTTTATTCCACAATCAAGAGAAATAATTAAATCGAAGTTATTTTCTTTTGCAAAATCAATTCCCTGTTTACTAATTCCATATCCTTCTTTATAACGATGTGGAATATAAAAGTCAATATTTTTTTCTTTATAAATCTTTTTCAGAAAACGATACATCGTCGCCACTGAAGTCGTTCCATCCACATCATAATCGCCAAATACAAGAATCTTTTGATTATTATTAATTGCAAAAAAAATCCTTTCAACTGCTGTTTCCATATCTTTCATCAGAAAAGGATCATGAAGTTGAGAAAGTTGAGGCCTGAAATAATCTTTTGCTTTTTGAAAAGTATCAATGCCACGTTGAACAAGTATATTACAAAGAGCTAAACTAATGGATAAAGAATCTTTTAAGGCGGCAACTTTATTTCTATCAGCTTCAATTATTTTCCATCTTTTTTCCATGCAGTTTTAATTAGCCAGGGTGACAATTAGCCAATTAGCTAATTGAAAGTTTATAATAAATGTTTTTGTGTTTTCTGAAAAAGATTTCGCAGTAAACAAGCAAATAACCGTATTTTTTATTTTGAAAAATTACATTTCCTCATCACCCATTTAGTCATAGCTCATCAGTACTTTCTATCGGTAGTATATCGAACGAGTTCTTCTAACCCTTTCCTGATATCGTTTTCAGGGAATTCAAATAAAATAGCCAATGCTTCATCACGATATTGTATCATTTTTTCATTGGCATAATTTATGCCACCGGATTCAATCACCTTTTGCAAGACATAATTAATTTTTTCAGGATCTTTATTTTGATTTTTTACAATGTAAATAATTTTCTTTCTTTCGCTCTTATCGATATTATTTAACGTATATATTAAAGGTAGGGTTAATTTTTTTTCTTTTAAATCATTACCTGTGGGTTTTCCTACATCTTCATTTCCATAATCAAAAAGATCATCTTTTATTTGAAAAGCTATCCCGGTTTTTTCGCCAAAAAGTTTCATTCGTTCGGTAAGTTTTTCATCTTTACTTGTGCTCCAGGCACCTACTGCACAGGCTGAAGACAGTAGCGAAGCTGTTTTACTTCTTATAATTTCAAAATAGATATCTTCTTTTAAATTAAGATTCCGCGCTTTTTCCATCTGCAATAATTCGCCCTCACTCATTTGCTTTACGGCATCTGATAAGATATCAAGATGCTTAAAATCTCCGGCTCCGGTTGAAAGCAACAGCCCTTTTGACAGAAGGTAATCGCCAACGAGAACTGCTATTTTATTTTTCCACAATGCATTTACAGAAAGGAAACCCCTTCTCTCCAATGATTCATCAACCACATCATCATGTACAAGTGTAGCAGTATGTAATAACTCAACCAAAGCCGCTGCGCGATAAGTAGATTCATTCACGGTTCCATGAAGTTTAGCACTTAAAAAAACAAACATTGGCCTTAACTGTTTACCTTTTCTTTTAATAATGTATTTCATTATTCTGTCAAGCAAAGGCGTTTGACTCTTTACGGATTGAGCAAATTTTTGTTCAAAAGTGGCTAATTCGGTGGCAATAAGATTTTTTGAAAATTGCATTCTATTTTTTGGAAAAAGGCAATATAAGACAGAATGGGAAATAAAAGAATATTTCAACAGTCGGATGGAAAAAAAAGATATTAATTTGCTGCTGCAAAATATTCCTTTATATTCTGCGTTTAAGACATTGCTATTATATTTATCCTTTATTGATTCGTTACCAAAAAACTATCTATTAAATAAATATGATAAAATCTAATAAAATGCTAAAAAAAGTTTGAACTATGCCATTCGTTTGATACTTTTGCCTGATCAAAACGTTTATTAGAAATCCCTCAACTAAAAAGTTATGCCAAAAATGTTTAAGTTATTGTTTATGGGAATTTTTTCCCTGCTATCCATAGGTGTTTTTGCACAGAATACCGGTGTATATAATGTTTATGACTCATCTGTAATTTCATCAAAAGGGAAAGCGCAACAAAATGAGTTTATGAACAATACATATGACTTTCCAGCTAAACCGAGAAGCCAAACGGAAATAGGAATATCTGCCGGAATGTTTTCTATCAGTGGCGATGTATCATCCATATTACCTACAGGCGGATTTGCAGTTCATGTGCGTAAAGCCTTAGGTTACGTTTTCTCTTTAAGAGCACAGTATTTATATGGTGTGGCAAAGGGATTGAACTGGAAACCATCATATGGATATTCTAACAATCCGGTTTGGTCAGGCTTCAATGCTGCTAATCATGATCCTGTTTATTATAATTATAAAACTACAGTAAATGATCTTTCCTTGCAGGGAATTGTTACTTTAAACAATGTAAGGTTTCACAAACAAAAATCCGGAATGGTTATTTATGGAGGCTTGGGCATAGGAGCTACAGTTTACAATGCCAAAGTTCAGGTTCCGCAAAGTTTCAGTTCAATTCAGCTAGTAACTGATCAGTATTCAAACAGAAAAAAAACACGTGATGCATTGAAATCATTGTTAAAAAATGTTCCTTATACTCCTGCTCAAAATGAAAATAATACAAAGCCTACTCTGGGAGGGCATCCTCTGAGAGCAACAGGTACTGCATTAGCAGGAATAGCCTTCAAACTGAGCAACAGAATAAATCTTGCCCTTGAAGATAGATTTACTTTTACTAAGGATGACTTATTGGATGGCCAGCAATGGCAGGAACATCCTTTACTTGACCCTGCACAAACCCGTGATTTTGACAGTTATAATTATCTTTCTGCGGGTTTGAATTTCAACGTTGGATCAAAAGCGGTAGAGCCTCTTTGGTGGGTTAACCCGCTTGATTACGCTTACAGCGAAATCAATAATCCTAAACACATGAAATTACCTAAACCTGTATTTGATGATGCAGACGGAGACGGTGTCGTTGATCAACTGGATAAAGAACCAAACACCCCAGCGGGATGTCCTGTTGATACTCATGGCGTGTCAAGAGATACTGATGGTGATGGCGTTCCTGATTGTAAGGACAAACAATTGATCACTCCAACAGAGTGTCAACCGGTTGATGCTGATGGCGTTGGTAAATGCCCAGATCCTGAATGTTGCAAAAACATCGCTGCACAGGCAACTATGTGTAACATTGGAGATCTTCCCAGCATTACATTTAAAAACAGG
>DAHXOZ010000226.1 GCA_027364635.1 bacterium
TCGCCACCACCGGACACGTAAAGAGGGCTACGCCCGATGCTTTCAACCCACCTTCTTAGAAGGTGGTTGTTGAGTTTCCGGACCAGGTAAGTGAAAAATTATTCAGGAACCAATTGGCATTCCATAAAGATATTGATTACACTGAAGAAGTGGATTTTGTGATTGATTCCCCGCCCTCGCAAAAGGAAATCAAAGACTTTTTAATCGAAGTAGCCACACAACCTTTTTAGGAAGAGTTAAAACCAATGAAAACAGTAAACCTTGCCTGAACGTCTTCCTTTCTGAACCGGAACGAACGGGCATGCATAGCAAAAAAACGTCTAAATCTGTGCCTGATAAAATCTTCATCACCATACCCTGGTTTGTGCCTGCGTTCCGGGCCGGAGGCCCGGTGCAGTCTGTTGCCAACCTGGTAAAGGAATTTACTGAAGGGGTAGAATATTACATCTTCTGTGGCGATACCGACCTTAACGGTGCGGTGCTGGACAACATCAAAAGCAATCAGTGGATCGGTTATAATGAGCACACACAAGTTTGGTATGCCGGCCCGGAAAAAAGGAGCGAAATGTTGATGAAGCTGGTGGAAAAAGAAAAACCCGATATCCTGTTGATCATCGGCTTGTTTTCGTGGCATTTTAATATCGTCCCGATGGTGTTTTGCAAAGGGCCCCGAAAAATACTTTCGAGTCGTGGAATGTTACATCCGGGTGCGCTTTCGCAAAAAAAATGGAAGAAGCGAGGGTACCTTTTCCTTTTTAAAATGCTGGATTACCATTGCAAGGTTGACTTTCATGCAACGGATACTGAGGAGGCTGATTATATACATTCTTATTTTGGAAAACAGGCCAAGGTTTTGGTAGCAGGAAATTTTCCGACCCACATTGGTTTACTGCCAATGCCTTTTAAAGAACCGGGAAAGCTGAAGCTGGTGAGCGTGGCGATTGTCAGTCCGGTGAAAAATACCTTATTGATTCTGGAGGCTTTGGCAAAAGTAAAGGAATGGATTGAGTATGATATTTACGGGCCGGTGAATGACGAGGAATATTGGGATTTGTGTAAAGAGCAGATCAGGATGCTGCCGGAAAATGTCCAGGTGACTTACCATAAAGAAATTGAATCTTACGTGTAAAGGAAGTGCTGGAAGAAGCGCATGTGTTTATACAGCCCAGTAAGAGCGAAAATTTCGGTCACGCACTTTATGAAGCTTTATCGGCAGGTCGACCTGTAATTACCAGCTATCATACGCCATGGAAAGACCTTATTGAATCGGTTGCCGGCTTCAATGTTTCGGTGATTGATACTTCAGGCATTGAGAATGCGATTCATTTTTTTGCACAGATGAGCCAGGATGACCTTCAAAAATGGAGCAGGGGGGCATTGGCTTATGCGGAGAGAGAAGTGGATGTGGACGAGACCAGGGAAGAGTATAGGCGGATGTTTGAGGGGTTTTGAATTATGAATTACGAATTATGAATTACGAATTACGAATGAAGAAAAGAAACTATTTGATGATAAATAATTGGCCGCTAAAACATGAACAAAGAGACAGAAGGAATAAAGAACTTTTGAATTGATGAAGATTCTTCTCCCTCTCCTTTTGGAGGGTGAAGCTAAGGGTAAGATGCAATTTGAAAAAGAATTTTGAATGATGTAGCTTTCTTCCCCCCTCTCTCTTTTGGAGAGGGGACGGGGGTGAGGCCTTTTAGCAGAATATTGAACAAGAAATATTGAATGATAAAGAATTGGGCAGAAACGAATAAAGATAAAGAAGGAATAAGCCACATTTAAAATGATGAAGCTTTCTCTCTTTGGGGGGTGAGGCCTTTTAATATTAAACAAGGAATATTGGATGATGAAAACCAGATACATGATGCTGACAAATTAATCATTATAAAACTAAACTACCATCAAACTACTAAAAAATCCATTTGTAATTTACCTCCTGAAATTTACAGCGATCTTTTGCGTTTTATATTTCGGGACCTTGGTAATCATAGGTCTGGCTGCACCGGTAGGCTGGTACAGCCCCTTTGTGGAACACCACCTGGATTATGTGAGTTGGCTAAAGAATTCACTTACTACGGGCAGTAAGTTTATCCTGTCACTTTTTTCTATTCCAACTTATAAAGAACCAGGGTTTGTATTGAGGTATCCCGAAGGAAAGGCGGTCATTATTGCCATGGATTGTGTAGGATATGGTGTGTACAGTTTTTGGATCGCTTTTGTAGGTGCCAATAAGGGAAGGATGATAAAGAAAATTGGATGGATCTTTTTTGGCTTACTGGCACTTTGGTTCATCAATGTAGTGCGCATAACATTAGTGTTGGTGGCTATTAATAAAGGCTGGCCTATGCCGCTGGGTATTGATCATCATACCTGGTTTACTATTTTTGCTTACCTGTTAATCTTTTTTATGATCTGGTTGTATGACAGGAGTTTTAGGGGGGAGGAGGCAAGAGGCAAGGGGCAATAGGCAAGAGGGAATGGGCAATGGGCAATGGGCAAATGATTGAAAACTAATAAATGGACAAATTGAAAACAGATCTTGCTGTTTATAATAATTCATGGTACAGGCCGGGGCCTGTTTTTAAGAGGGCTTGCTGGTATTTTGTCAGTGCTGTTTTCTTTCAAAATTCTTTCGTTCCTTTTTCGTCATTTAAAGTTTTTTTACTGCGCTTCTTTGGTGCAAAGGTTGGAAAGGATGTAATCATCAAGCCTTGTGTTACCATTAAATATCCGTGGTTTTTACAGGTCGGGGATAATTCGTGGATAGGTGAAAAGGTTTGGATTGATAACCTCGGAATGGTCACCATTGGTAATAATGTATGTCTTTCGCAGGGAAGTATGTTGTTAACGGGCAATCATGATTATACCAAAACTACTTTTGACCTGTCTGTAAAAGAAATTGTACTGGAAGATGGAGTATGGATAGGCGCAAAATCTATTGTTTGTGGAGGGGTGGTTTGTAAAGAGCATTCGGTATTATCCGCAGGTTCTGTAGCCAATAAAAACCTGGCGCCTTATTGGATTTACCAGGGAAACCCGGCTGTTGAAAAAAAGGAGCGAAAATTGACTTAATAAATGCGTTTTTCAACCAGCAAATTTAATCAAAACAGGAAAAAGGGAACAACCTTCCGGTCTACTATTGGTGTTTATTATTATAAAAATGGTTGATTTTTGTCAACTATTCATAAAAAAATTAGGCTCCTGAAAAAAAAATATTATCTTTATTTTCAGATAAGTATTACTCAATTAATCTTTTAACTCATTCTTGTTTACCATTAACTATCTTAATGAAAGTTTCCATCATAACCGTAACGTTCAATTCAGAAAAATATCTTGCTGATTGTATCAACTCTGTTGCGAGGCAGAATTATAAGGATATTGAGCACATCATTATTGATGGTAAATCTACTGATGGAACTTTAAAAATTATCAGGAAGAATTCAAAATACATCTCGTACTGGATTTCTGAAACAGACAGGGGTATGTATGATGCGATCAACAAAGGGTTAAAAATGGCTACTGGTGATATTGTAGGTATTCTTAACAGTGATGATATGTTTGCTTCCGCCGATGCAGTAAGAAGTATCGTTGATTGTTTTGAAAGCAGTAATACTGATTCGGTATATGGAGATTTGGTATATGTAGATGCAACAGATACCCAAAAAGTGATCCGTTACTGGAAAGGAATTTCTTACAAGCGTTCCCGTTTCCGTTATGGATGGATGCCGGCACACCCGACTTTTTACATACGCCGTGAGTTGATTGATCAATATGGCTTATACGAAAATCATTATTTTACGGCTGCTGACTACGAATTTATGGCGCGCTATCTTTTTTTGCATAAAGTGAGTTCGCAGTATATTGATGCTATGCTGGTAAAAATGCGTAGCGGGGGAATCAGTAACGTTACTTTAAAAAGCAGGTTCAGGGCCAACCGCCGGGATTTTCTTGCCATGAAAAAAAATAAGATCCCTTTTTCTTTTGCAGTTTCGATCTTAAAGCCTCTTATTAAGATTCCACAATTTCACAGCCCATATACCAAACAATACTACCTGGAAGATACGGATGATCAATACTTCAGAACACCCGTTACCGTGGTGCCTGCTGAAGTATAAATCCATAGATTTGCAGCATGAACTTTTTTAGCTTTAAAAAGAAAGCAGCGCTTTACCCCGGCTTTTCATGGCTTTCCCAGGATATACATTCTCATATCCTTCCCGGTATTGACGATGGCTCGCCTGATATTGAAACCTCTCTTACACTTTTGCGTTCACTTTCTGAAGCAGGTATACAAAAGTTTATTTGTACGCCACATATTATCGGGGACATGTATCGTAATACGCCCGAAACCATCAATGACGCCCTGGAAAGATTGCAAAAAGCAGTCAGGGAAAACGGAATGAAGGTGGAAATAAGCGCAGCGGCAGAATACATGCTTGACGACCACTTTATGGAACTGCTGCGCAACAAAGAGCCATTGATGAAACTTACAAAAAATTATATCCTTACCGAACTTTCTTACTCTACCGCCCCTGAAAAGCTGGAGGAGATCTCTTTTGAGATCAATACCAATAACTACCAGCCTTTGATGGCTCATCCCGAGCGGTACCCATATTACCATCACAATTACAAGGCCTACAGCAGGCTTAAGGAACTTGGGTTTTTACTACAGGTAAACCTTCTTTCACTTACCGGCTATTACGGAAAAACCGTGGCAAAAGCAGCCAAATACATACTGGATAATAATCTTGCCGATTTTGTAGGAACAGACCTTCATCATTTTAATCACCTTAATGTACTTACGGATTCCAAATCCATTGAATTGTTTGAGAAG
>DAHXOZ010000227.1 GCA_027364635.1 bacterium
GTACACCAGAAAGAATGGACACTAATTTTTTCATCAATATTGTTTTGCGCCAAAGTTAAGGGTATTTGAAAAAACGCGGTTACCGTTTATAATTACCAGGTTATGCAAAATAAAAATCCTTCCTATTTATTAGTTTACTGCAATTGATGCATTAAAAAAAAGATCAATCATGATTCAATTGCTCACGCATCATTATTAAATATTGATCAAATTTCTTGTACACTTTAGGAATTTCCACTCTGATATCATATTTCTTAGGTACCGTTAGATTTCTGATTAACCAATCCATAAAAAGATCACATTCCTTGTTTTTACCGATTGATGCGTTTTTAGCCGATATAGCCGTCCCCCCCTGTTCATTAATTAAAATAACCGTTATTCCCTGTTCAAAAGTCCGCTCTAAATCTTTGGTGGCCTCTTGCTCCTTCCCGGATTTCCAATTGAGATAACCGATTATAAAAAAAATCTCCGCGTTTTTTTGATCCATGATTGATAGTTTATTTAAGATACCAAATGCCTCATTTGTACTATCCTGGAACAAAGCGATTTCACCGAGACGTAAATTGGGATTTAATGTTAAATTGTTCAAGTCGGCAGCACGTTTGAAATACCACTTCGACTTCTCCGGATGAAAATAATCCGGATGCTTCATACAAAAATAAAGATTGCCTAATTGATTATACGCCCGTTCACTTTGCGGATTCAGCTTAATTAATTTTTCCCATCTGTTTTGAGCCTGATCAAATTTATCCAACTTCATATACATATTTCCAATATAATACAGCGCATCTTCATGATCCGGATTCAATTTGAGGGCTTCCTGATAATCTATAATGGATGAGTCTTCTTTACCCTGCAACCGGTATTCGGTGGCACGATTGTAATAAGACCAGAAAGCTTGTATTGAATCGGATTTTACAACTTCATTTACAGAACCACTATGATCAGAATGTCCCAAATACTTAACTATGGTGATGCCCGCAAATGCAATGAGAAGGAAGATAACTACTATAAAAATAAATTTTTTATGTATCATAAGGTCTCATCAATTATGAAGATTCTTTAAATTTTTAATACTATTTACTCCTTCGGTTATTTCTATACGTTTATTTATCGGAATATTCAGAAATTGCTGATTAAGACCGCTAGGCCACTGAATATTAAGCGTATCTACTTTCGTATATTTTGCTAAACCAAAATGTTGCGTCAGACTATTTTGTGATAAGTATGAACTCTGATTATTTACTTCTCGAATTTGAGATACTTTGCCACTTACTATCCTTATTCTGGCCCCGATCGCCGACCGATTACTTTTGGTACCCACCAATTTTAATTCCAACCAGTTATTTTTATTCCCGCCGTCATTTCTCAATAGCACCCCCTCGCCACAATTATTTATTATAAACACATCAACATCTCCGTCATTATCATAATCTCCAAACGCTGCTCCCCTGCCTACATTTTCATAGGATAATGCTTCACCACTAACTGGTGTTACTTCGGCAAACCCTTTTTCAGGCCCTTCATTCCAAAAGAGACGGTTTTTCATTGGAACTAAATATTCTGGATGATCTTCTTGCTGGTTGGTACTACCATTAACCACCAATAAATCAAGGCGGGTATCATTGTCATAATCAAAAAATGAAGTGCCCCATGCCACATCATCTAATGAAACCTGGCCAAGACCATATTTTTCTGCCTCATCCTGAAATTGAAGGGACTGCAGGGTACCCGGTTTTTTACCTATTGTATTAAGCTTATTAATATAAAAACCATTTTCTTCAGCAAGCCAATGGGTTACAAATAAATCCATATCTCCGTCATTGTCCCAATCTCCAACAGCAAGACCCATGGCACCACGATAATCAGCCACGTGTGCCAGGTGACTAATTTCATTAAATGTTCCATCCCCGTTATTTAGATACAGCACATTATCAGACACATCATTAGCGACATACAAATCGGGCCAACCATCATTATTAAAATCACACCAGGATGCTGAGAGACTCTTTCCTTTAGGATCGGCAACTCCCGCCGGAATGGCTACTTCAGTGAAAGTTCCATTTCTGTTGTTGTGATATAATAAGTTACGTTGCGGAGGAAAAGACAAAGGATTAATACCGGCTGGTTCTTCATTATTATCCCTGGTTGATACTGGCTGTTTATCCAATTGACTGTACTTCACATAACCACAAACATACAAATCCAAAAAGCCGTCTCTGTCATAATCGGCCCAGCTGGCGCCGGCCCAAAAGCCTTCCTTTCCTCCCAATCCGGCTTTCCTGGTTTCATCTTCAAAAGTGCCATTTCCATTATTATGATAATATACATTTTTACCATAAGCGCTAATAAAAATATCGGGATAACCATCATTATCAACATCTCCAACCGCTACTCCCATTCCGCAACCATGAAAGTTTATTCCTGCCTGTGTGGTTACATCTGTAAATGTTCCGTTACCATTGTTATGATAAAGCCTGGTATAGGCAGGGGATTTTTTAACCTCCTCCGGAGTCATCGTCAAAGGACCTGCTTCATTCACCACTAATAAGTCATCGAAGCCGTCCTGGTCATAATCAATCCATGCTGCGCCGGATCCCATATCTTCAGGTAATTGAGTGCTACGTTTTCCATAAAAGTGTGTGAAATTGATACCGGCTCTCTTTGTAATATCCGTAAAGACTACATCCGGATGATTCTTCGGGACCGGCTTATATAGTTCCGCCGTAACCCCTTTCACAGTTTCTCCGGGACTATAAAGGCTTACCTTTTGCTTCCTGAAAAAAAAGAGAGCTAATACCAATGCAAATACAGTTGCTATAAGACTTGTTACAAAGACGGATCGTTTTCTTCTGGATACAGACATAATTATTACGGATGGATGTGATTTGATCTTTTAACAATTATCTTCTTAGAATCACTGGATAAAACAGTAACCGGAGCCGTTATATCTATTTTGCCATTGTCAGAAAAATAAGTATTAAGCACAAACTGGTTAAATTTTCTATAACATAATTCAGCATTAACATATAAAGTATCGTTAGTAAGAGTATGACCTTGTATCTCCGGTTTATAAATGAAATTATACTTTAACTGATCACTGAACCCGGGATAAAGTGCCCGGCTGAATTTTATACCAACCAGGTTCCACAAATGATGATTGTCAACATCGCTCCCAAACTGATCAACGGGCTGAGCACGATAGATAACTGATCCGGGTGGAATGAAGTGATGCTGATCCAGAACACCGGAAGAATAAACTAGATTACCATACCTGTCTTTTACTGTTAGCTTGACCCACGCCTGTATCAAATCGAGAGGGCCAGTAGGAAAATAATGCCCGGATTTATTGTTTGTGACGGTCACATCTATCCCTACTCCTTGTCCGGCACTAATAGTGTCAGGAGTTTCTACCTGAATAGGAAGAACCGCACCATTATGCCATTTATTTTTAATTTCCGGAATCTGTATCTCTCCCTTCAGCCATTTTTCCACTAATTCTACTTGTTTTTTACTACCCGGAAGTTTCAATAAGGTTGGCATAAACTGATTACCGCCAAGGAACCGATGGCTTCGGTGCATATTATCATTAGGTGTTCTGTTATAATCCGACGGATCTCCGTTAGCCGGGTCATAGGTAGAATCCAGAGGCATATGGCATTCGCGGCACTCAATCGATTTCGTAGCTAACCCGGGATGGTTCCAGTGACTTTTTCGCCAACTGTCATATTGATTCTGCAACTGTACCGTTCCCACACCATTTACTTGTTTATCAATAAATTGTTTATGACATGAACCACAGAATTCCGGTGTCTTTAAAATTGTTTTGTTAAAACTTGCAACATGGTATTGGGGATAAGCACGTATTATAAAATCGCTCAAAAATTTAGCTACTTTCCCTTTTTCCATTTCGTACATATAGGGAACCCGTTTGGTAATCTGGTACTGAGCATTCCCTTTAACGTCTACTTTTGTCATAGAATGGCAACTTACACAGGATACGCCTTCATCCAGTCCCATCGGATTTGTGAGTTTAGTATCATCCAGATTCTTGGAACCGGATAAAAGAGAAATCGGATCGTGGCAACCTCCGCAATATCGTGTCGATGCAGGACCTTTTTCAACGGCCATAGCATGCTGGACTACACGAAAAGCCGGATCCATGGCAGAATAGCGATGAGCATTGGCTTCCCATTCATGGCCTATATTGATATGACAACCACTACTCATACAGGACTTCGAATTACCCAAAAGTCGGGCATCGATAGCCTGTCCGTTTATTGTAGTGGCCAGGCTCGGCTCAAATGGTTTATTCTTTCCATATGTAAACTGGTAATCAGCCGGAAATTTATTATTAAAATGAATCGGATCATAAGCATAAACGAAAAGAGCCACAAAAGCTATTAATATAGCAAGTACGAAAAAAACGCGGTATCCAAATACTTTTTCCGCTTTTATGAGTGAAAGTGCTTTTTTCTCTTTATTAGCCTTATAATCGCGGATAATTAATAACCCTATATGAGGTACTACTGATAACAAAAAGGCAAATGTTGCAACAATATGGATCTGATCCCATAAATAATTTATACGGGTTTGGAATACAGCTTCGTAGGTTAACAGAAGACCGGTTATTGCAGCTACGGCCGCAGTACCCATTGCAATATAACCTATCAGTTTATGCTGAGTAAGGTGGTTCTTGCGGTACGACAACCAATGTCGTATTTGATAAATGATATAGGGTATAACTACTACAAGCCCGAGGGCTGTATGTATAACAACAAGAGCCTGGGTAGTTAAACTGAAAGAACC
>DAHXOZ010000228.1 GCA_027364635.1 bacterium
CATCCAAATGAAACTGCACCATTAAATTGTTCATAGTGCCGGCGCATACCTGCAGTAACGTTAGCCAAGCAGATTATTGATTCAGGCAAACTGGGAAAAATATTTCATTACAGAGCCAATTTCCTTCAGGACTGGACCATCAATGCCAATCTGCCTCAGGGTGGGGAAGGATTATGGCGTATGGATGCAGCCGTCGCCGGTTCTGGTGTAACAGGCGACCTTTTGGCCCATTGTATTGATACAGCTATGTGGTTAAATGGTGGTATTAGTGATGTAAGCGCCATGACTGAAACCTTCGTTAAAGAAAGACTTCACCAGTTAACTGGCAAAATGGAAAAAGTATCAATTGATGATGCCTGTGCCTTTATTTGCCATTTTTCAAATGGCTCATTAGGTGTCTTTGAGTCCACCCGTTACGCACGGGGACATAAAGCCTTGTATACTTTTGAGATTAATGGTGAAAATGGTTCAATAGCCTGGGATCTGCATGATTTGAACCGCCTGGAATTTTTTGATTATACCGACGAGGCTGTTGAAAGAGGTTGGAGGTCCATCCATGTTACTGATACCGACCATCCCTATATGGACAAATGGTGGGTGCCAGGTTTGTCTATTGGTTACGAACATAGTTTTGTCCACCAGGCGGCCGATTTTCTAAAGAGCCTGGAGACCGGGGGATCATGTGCCCCTACTTTTAAAGACGCATTGGAAACACAGAAAGTTTGCGAAGCGGTTATTAATTCGGCAAGAGAAAAAAAATGGGTAGACACAGAGGTTCAGTGGACTGAAAAATAACTATTGGATTGTAGATATTTTCAATATTCTTAAAACACACGTATGGAAAAAACAATTAAGCCCAACAAATTATTTGTTGCAAGTTGCCTTGCCTTATTGGTAACTTCTTTATCATTTGGTATCCGCGCCGGCACTATGAACAATTTAATGGTGCAGTTTCATTTGGATGCAAAACAAATGGGATTGATCGCCGGAACTGCTTTTTGGGGATTTCCTCTGGCTATTATTATTGGTGGTGTGATCGTGGATATTGTAGGTATGAAACGTTTGTTATTGCTGGCTTTTTTCCTTCATCTGGTTGGTATTATTTTTACCGTTTTTTCCACAGGTTTTTTCAGCCTTTATATTTCAACTTTATTTATAGGGATTGCTAACGGAACGGTAGAAGCTGCCTGCAACCCTTTGGTAACAAGTATTTATCCTAATAACAAAACCACCAAATTAAACCACTTTCATTTTTGGTTTCCTGCGGGAATTGTTATCGGTACGCTGGTATCCTTCGGCTTTGCCAAAGTAGATTTGAACTGGCAATGGCAGGTAGCTACCATGCTCATTCCAACTGTCATTTATGGATATATGTTCTTCAAACTTGATTTCCCGGTTACCGAAAGGGTTTCATCGGGTGTATCCACTAAAGAAATGTATAAAGCATCCCTACTTAATCCTTTGTTTCTTTTCTTACTGATTTGCATGCTCGGTACAGCAATCACTGAACTTTTTACCAATCAGTGGGTTGGCGTATTGCTTCAAAATGTGACCAGTAGTGCCATATTAATTTTAGCACTGGTAGCAGCCGTACAAGCATTGGCACGTAGTGTTGCCGGGCCTGTAGTACACAAAGTATCTCCTTCAGGGGTATTGTTAATGTCTGCAATTATTTCAGCGATTGGAATTTATATGCTGGGAACCACGAGCGGCGGAATGTTGTTCGTTGCTGCTATAATTTTTGGTATCGGCGTGGCTTATTTCTGGCCAACCATGCTTGGATTTGTTTCAGAAAATATTCCGAAATCCGGAGCATTTGGAATTAATTTATTGGGAGGCGCAGGAATGTTTGCCGTTTCGATTTATATGTTTTTTATGGGCGGATATTATGACAATCTCATTAGCGCAGTTTTGCCTTCCGGTGCAAATATTGACACTTACCGTTCTGCCGCTGCCGGTACGCCTGAAGCAGCCACTTATGCGCATGCGCAATTGGTTTCGGGACCGCAGGTAATACTAGCCACTAATATGATCCCTCTTGTGCTGGTATTCGCGTTCCTGGGATTATTTATTTACATGAGGGCGAGAAAGAAAAAAGTAGTGGAGGTTAGTATGGCAGAGGCTAGTCCGAATTTTTAGAAAAGTAAGGTTTAACTATTAATTTTATGGATTTTCTTGAGCAGTCATTTAATGTGCATTTTGATTACAGGGTTTATTTTACCAGTAATATTTTTGATGCTTTCAATATGGATTTTAATTCTTTCTTAAAAGAACGAAGCCAGCCATCAACAGTTCAAAAAATTCTTTTTGTTATAGACGAAGGCGTTCTCAATACGCATACGGAATTGACCCATCAAATCCGATCTTATTTCAACAACGATCTTCCTGTCTCGCTGGTAAAAGATTTTATGGTAATCCCCGGCGGAGAGGAGGCAAAAAATAGTTCCAGGAATTTCGATTTAATAATAGAGGCCATTGATAAAAATGGTATTGACCGCCATTCTTACGTGGCGGCAATTGGTGGCGGTTCAGTTTTAGATCTTGCAGGATATGCTTCTGCGGTCGCACACAGGGGTATTAAACACATCCGCATTCCCACTACAGTTTTATCTCAAAATGATTCCGGAGTGGGCGTGAAGAACGGAATCAATTATAAAGGCAAGAAAAATTTTATTGGCACTTTTGCTCCACCGGTTGCAGTGTTCAATGATGATCGTTTTTTAGCAACATTAAGTGAAAGAGATTGGCGGGCCGGAATTGCTGAGGCAATAAAAGTAGGACTCATCAAAGATGCCGGCTTTTATCATTGGATCGAACAAAATGCCGATCAATTAATTGACAGAGATCGCGGAACAATGAATATTTTAATTCGTCAATGTGCGGCATTGCACCTGCAACATATTGCCTCCGGTGATCCTTTTGAACTTGGTTCTTCTCGCCCTTTGGACTTCGGTCATTGGAGTGCGCACAAACTGGAACAATTATCAGAATTTAAAGTATTGCATGGCGAAGCGGTAGCGATGGGAATCCTATTGGATACATTTTATTCAGCATTATCAGGGCTTCTGCCGATGCAGAAGGCGGAAAGAATTATTCAATTATTTATAAAACTGGGATTTGAAATTACTAATCCACTGTTAGATGTGCAGGATGAAAACAGCGAGATATTAAAAGGCTTACAGGAATTTCGTGAACATTTGGGAGGCCGGTTAACGGTGATGTTATTGTCTGATATCGGGATAGGAGAGGAAGTGCACGATTTGGATGTTGCATTGCTAAAAAAAGCGTCAGAAAAGCTGGATGAATATCAATACGAAATGACTAAATAAAAATAAAAAAATAAAGAAAAAGTATGTTTACTGTAGCAGGATATTTAACCTTATAATTACTAATTAAGAGTGACAAAATTCAAAGGAAATTTGGCAAGTGAAAACAAGTCAGAGTTAACTTGCCAATTTCAGGTCAATGCAGGATAGTAATGATATTAAGGATAGTTATTTTCGCCACTATTTCAATCAATTACTTATTTATTAAAAACAATGAAAAAAATTATTATAATAATAATTCTGCAATGTACTGCTGTCTTATGTTTTTCTCAATCAAAAGTGTCCCAGTTACTTTGTAATAATCTTACCAATCCCATTGGTATTGGCAGTTCACAGCCTCAATTTAGTTGGCAAATAACCTCTGATAAGAGAGATGTAATACAGACCGGATTTGAAATAAGGGTAGGTGAAAGTGAATCATTTTTGCAAAAAGGCAAAAAATTAGAATGGAATAGCGGTAGGATTTCATCAGATCAGTCTGTTCATGTTGATTATAAAGGCAGCCCGCTTCAATCTGGTAAAAAATATTACTGGCAGGTGAGGGTTTGGGACAATTATGGTAATGCTTCAAAATGGAGTGCGCCTTCATTTTTCCAGGTGGGCTTCTTACAAACTAGTGATTGGAAAGCAAAATGGATACAACCAGGTTTTATAGATACCGTAGGTGAGGCAAGCCCCATGTTTAGAAAACAATTTACGGCAAAGAAAACAATTAAATCGGCAACCGTCTATATCACCGCACACGGATTATATGAAGCGAAAATTAATGGAGAACGTGTTGGCGATGCTTATTTTACGCCAGGCTGGACCAGCTATAATAAGCGCCTCCAGTACCAGGTGTATGATGTAACCAATCTGCTGAAAAAAGGAAGCAATGCCATAGGCGTAACGCTGGGCAGCGGTTGGTACAGAGATCATCTTGCATGGGGTAGTAATAAAAATATCTATGGAAAAGATATTTCACTTTTATTTCAATTAGCTATTACTTATGATGACGGCACTACTGAAACGGTTTTATCAGACGGAAGTTGGAAATCGGCAACAGGCAGTATTATCGGCTCAAGCATTTATGATGGAGAAACGATTGACCACAGAAAAGCTAAAACAGGATGGACATTGCCTGGCTACGACGACTCAAAATGGAATGATGTAAAAGTTGCCGACTTTTCTAATGATAATTTAATAGCTACCATCAATGAACCTGCAAAAAAGCATGAAACTTTTAAACCTGTAAAAGTGATTACCACTCCCAAAGGAGAAAAGGTTATCGACTTCGGCCAGAACCTTGTGGGCTGGGTTATGTTGAAAGTGAGAGGTAACGCTGGTGATACCGTTACTATCCAACATGCTGAAGTTTTAGATAAAGAAGGAAATTTTTATACTACTAATCTTCGCGCAGCTAAAGCTACTTCAACTTTAATATAACGGAAACCATAGC
>DAHXOZ010000229.1 GCA_027364635.1 bacterium
TGGCCAATGGGTGAAGACAAAATACTTTTGGTTTCTGTAGGAACCGGCTATGGCCTTTTCAAAAAGAAATATAAAGAGTTTTGATCTCATCAACCGTTTTACCAATAGCGAGAGATGCGGCGATGATTGCACCTGTAGAAGTGCCTCCAATTAAATCGAAATAATCGCATAAACGAAAATCCGGTTTGTCGGGATTTCGATCTTTTAAAATGTCTTCGATCTTCTTTAAATATCCTAATGTAAGTGCACCCCTAATCCCACCGCCGTCAAGTGATAAAATCTTTTTGGGGCCCGGGCGGTTAATGCGATCAAGTAAGGCAGACATAATTATGGTTTAATGATTGTTTAAGTAATCAGCGATTTCTTCCAGAGTTTTAAAAAAGTGAGCTCCATTTTCTCTGATCATCTTTCCTGTTTGTTCCAAAGACTTTAACTGGTGCTCAGAAAAAGCTTTTCCATCGTCTTCATTAATGTAAGAAAAAATTGTTTTTTCAGAACGCTTATTGCTATCGTCAACCACTTCGGCAATTGAATAAAAGCCGGTCATTTTTGGAGTGATTACATAAAGGCAAAAATCACATTCGGCTCTTTGCTTTATTTCTTCCTGCATCATTTCAGGCGTCCACTCATCGCTTTGTGGTTGAAAATAATTGATCTTTAAATTTTTGATGAGCCCGTCCCGCCAGGTAGATCCGTTGCATGTTCCTCCTAAAAAAACTTTTTTCATTGCAACTAATTTTATTGTAAGATAAAATTTTAATTACAGATGGAATATTTTTTCTATAAATAAACATACAGTAAACCAACAAATATTTGTGAATTCTGTTTTGACTTATGGCACGTTCGTTCTGTCTTTGTTGGTGGAAGGTTGTGAAACCGCTAAAAAATCAAGAAGTTCATTGGTTTCATTGGCAATAAAATGTTTGCTGTTTTTATTGATCAATAAGCCCTGTTGCTCATTTACAATTTCTTTTTTATCATCTATATAAAAAGTAGCGGTTCCTTTTATTACGAAAAAAAATTGTTGCGCATTGGTGTGAAAGTGCAGTCGTTCCCTCGTGCCGGGTGGCATGGTTTCCTGCTTTATTGATAAGTCTCCTGTATCAGCTAATATCCAGCTTTCACAATGATTTCCCCATTCATAACGGGCGGCTGTTTTTTTATCAATTGGTTTGTTCATAAAAAATGAATGTAATTGCAAAGGTGATCACTTATTCCGGAATTTTTATTTTCAAAAGAGCTGTAAACAAACAAATATTTCCAATTTCTGATCTGCAATAAAAATTAAACCTTATTTTAGACCAGATCTTATAACAAATGAACCCAAAATATTTATTCCCGATTTTTATAACATTATTATTTTGTTCTCTTTTTTTTCAAAATGCAAATGGACAAACCAACAAAAGAAGTCAACAATTGATATTCTATAAAAACGTACGCGGCCCTTTCTGGACAAAGCATCAATTAGATTCTTTTCTTTTATCCAAGGTAAATAAGCGTTATAAATTAATCACAAGAATAACAGGAAGTGAACAAAAAAACGACAGTCTTATTTATCACATCACATTGATAATGGACCCGGCACCGGTGGATGAAAATAATAAGCCATTGACCGGCCAGCAGCTCCCTGCTTTTAATCTAACGGATCTTAATGGAAATAAAATGAATAATCAGAGTTTGATAGGGAAACCGGTTGTGATAAATTTTTGGTTTACCAGTTGCGGCCCTTGTATTGCTGAAATGCCTGCATTGAATGTTCTTAAAGAAAAATATAAAGATTCAGATGTTGTTTTCTTATCGATAACCTTTGATAAAAAAATTATGGTACTGAATTTTTTAAAAAAGCATCCTTTCAATTTTTTAATCATTCCTGATGCCAGGCAGTATTGTGATCATATCACCTCTTTATATCCTGTTACTTTGTTTGTAGATCGAAAAGGGATTATTCAATTTGCAGAACATTTAATTCCTTCCTCTTATGATCCATCTTCGTCAGCTGCTACCGGTCATCTTGATTTGCAATCTTTTGAAGAAGATATCAATAAAATAATGGCAGCAGGCAAACATTAACCTGTAATGCTATAAACCAATAAATAACGTGGATTTTAAAAAATAAAATGCAAAATAAGAATTCCTGTTATTGGTTTGTTTACTATGGAGAGCTAAAAAATCAATGGTTATTCAGCGGCATTCCTTTAGCCAGGAACTCTTTCCAGTTGAGGTATTCAGGGGCAACTCTTTGTTCAACCATTGTGATGCAATTTTCAACCGGGCAAATCAACTGGCAAAGATTGCAACCCACACATTCTTCTTCTTTAATTGCATAGGTGTTATAAGGATTTCCTGCGGTGATGCTTATGGATTGATGTGAAGTGTCTTCACAAGCGATGTAACACAAACCACAATGGATGCATTTTTCCTGGTCGATATGGGCAATATGATGATAATTGATATCAAGTTCTTCCCATTTGGTAAGATTGGAAACTGATTTCCCAATAAAATCATAGATGGTTTCAAAGCCTTTTTCATCCATCCAGTTGTTCAATCCTTCGCAAAGATCTTCAATGATCCTGAATCCATGCGTCATTACTGCGGTGCATACCTGAACTGAAGTGGCACCAAGAAGCATGAATTCCACCGCATCTTTCCAGTTACTAATTCCTCCTATTCCCGAAAGAGGAACTTTATTGGTTGTGGAATTTTGACTGATAGTTGCCAAAAATTTTAAGGCAATTGGTTTCACCGCAGGTCCGCAATAACCGCCAAAAACACTTTTTCCTGCTACATAAGGATTAGGGACAAATGTTTCAAGATCGATTCCTGTAACTGATTGTATAGTATTGATAAGAGACAATCCGTTGCTTCCTGCTTCCACTACCGCTTTTCCCGCCGGAACTACCGAATGTACATTCGGTGTGAGTTTGGTAATGACAGGGATATGGGCTGCTTCCATAACCCATTCGACCACCATTTTTGCAATCTCCGGATCCTGACCAACTGCTGCGCCCATGCCTCTTTCAGTCATTCCATGGGGGCACCCGAAATTCAATTCCAGCCCATGAGCTCCGGTGTCTTCTACTTTTTTAATCAGTTCGTGCCAGCTTTTCCTGTCATTATCTGCCATTAAGGAAACGATCATTGCGCGATCAGGAAATTCTTTAATTACTTCATTGATTTCTTTTAAATTAATTTCCAGTGGCCGGTCTGAAATGAGTTCAATATTATTAAATCCCATTACTCTTTCGCCATTAAAATTTACTGCAGAATATCTTGAGGAGACATTTTTTACCTGTGAACCTAATGTTTTCCAAACTACTCCGCCCCAGCCCGCTTCCAGGGCGCGAAGCACATTATATTTTTTATCTGTCGGCGGCGCAGATGCCAACCAGTAAGGATTAGGGGATTTTATACCGAGAAAGTTTGTTTCTAAACTTGCCATTTTTAAGGAATCTGTTAAGGGAAATATTTGTAAATCTCTTTTCTTTTTAACACTCTTTTTATTTCCAAGCCGGAAGTATTGATTAAAAGGCCAAGCCTAAATTCTCCAAATCGAACTTTATAATAATTCTTGTACACATTCATTTTTTCAATATGGCCAGAGGATTCTATAGAAGGCAATGCTGGTAAATCTTCAAATACAAATTTTTCTATCTGTAATCTTCTTTTCAATGGAACAACATTTGCTAAATCTTTTAAGAAAGTTTTTGTGTATATGACTTTCAACTTTTTGGAAGTTTTTTATAAAATTTTTGAGCTTCTTCAAGGGTAAATTTTTCATCTGAATCAGTTTCTTCCATGTATTTACCCAATGCATAGTCTTCCAGAACTTCTTCTATTTTCCTGAAAGTCTTTATATCTAACTGAACAGCCACCGGTTTTTGCTGTTTATTAATTATATACTTTTCGTTAAGGTCTATCATTACTTTCTTTAAAATCTTATTCCGAATTTACAAATTTAAACTGAAATCAAATATTCTAATATTGCCTTCGCTCCGTCTTTGCCTGCCTGCACTGCATCAACCACTTCTTTACCGCCATTCACACAATCGCCTCCGGCAAAAACGCCTTTGATATTTGTAGAATTGTTTTCTTTTAATAGAATTTTTCCGCGGTTATTTTCAATCCTATTTTCAGTAACTAAATCGATAAAAGGGCTTTGACCTGTTGCGTTGATGATCATATCCACTTCAAAGCTGATTGTTTCTCCCGTGGCTATTGGTGCAGGTTTTCCCGAATGATCAGGAGCGCCCAACTTCATTACATCACAAACCAAATATTTCACCTTCCCTTTTTCGCCGATAATTTCTTTTGGAGCAGCAAGCCATTGAATTTTGCACCCGTCAAGCATAGCAATATCCAACTCAGCCTGTGAACAATTTTTTTCCGCTTCACTTCGTCTATAGATCATCGTTACATCTTGGGAGCCAAGTCTTTTGGATTGTGTTGCGGCGTCAATTGCAGTCATTCCCATTCCTATAACAGCGATTTTATTTCCAACCGGTACATTTGGAAAACCTTTGGTGCGAATATCATAAATAAAGCTAATTGCATCTACCACACCTTGCAGTTCTTCACCAGGTATATTAAGCTTTTTTGCAAGGCCAACGCCAATTCCCAGGTAGACTGCATCAAAATTGTTTTGCAGTTGTTCAAGATTTATTTCTTTACCAAGTGAATGGCCGTATTTTATGTCTATTCCGCCAATCGAAGTAATAAAGTCAACCTCTTCTTCGCAAAACTCCGGCGT
>DAHXOZ010000022.1 GCA_027364635.1 bacterium
AATAGGTTTGGAGGGCAGCCAAACTGCCGGCAAAACATATGGATATGTTGCATTCATTCTTAAAGCCGTCAACAACCAAATCACTGCCATACGGAGACAGAAGAACAGTAGTAATACCCAAGGCCACCTGCAATAAAACTAAAAATAATGGAAGATATTTTGTTCGTGAAAACAAAACGCTTCCTATGACTTTCTTCGCTTTTACCGTCCAAATAATTACCAGTACCAGAATCGTGTAGGCAAAACCGCGATGAATAAATTGGACGGTGATTTTATTATCGATGAAATTCTTCCAGCCGGGAGAAAGATCATTCAGAGAAGAAGGAAACCATTGTCCATTTATGGTGGGCCAGGTAGGCGCAGCGGTTGCTGCATGCAAGCCAGCCATAAAAGCGCCGTAGATCAATTGGAAAAAAAGAACCACCATTATGATCCATGTGATATTTCGTAAAGATTTATTATTCGTTTTCATTCTCGAAGGAACAGAAATACTTAGCGCAAACCAAAAAGTATAACACAGCAAAAGAAGTGCAGTCATAAAGTGAGTGGCCAATTTTATATGATCAACAAATAATCTATCCGGCACCAATCCGCTGGCCACCATTATCCAGCCAACAGCACCCTGAATCATTCCCAGCAAAAACAAAATAATAAAAGGAATGATCATATCTTTTTTAAATTGTTTTTTTATAAGGAAATAAAAAAATCCAACCAAAAAAACAATTCCCATTAATCTTGCCCAGTTTCGATGAAACCATTCCCAAAAAAATATCGATTTAAAATCGCTCAAAGAAAAATCTGCATGAATATGCCTAAACTGATCGGTCCCTTTATATTTTGAAAATTCCGTCATCCATTCTGCATGATTTAACGGTGGTAACGCTCCCGTGATCGGGTTCCATTCTGTAATACTCAATCCTGATTCAGTTAATCTTGTAATGCCACCCAATACAATTTGTATTACAAGCATAAAAACGCCCAGGTAAAGCCATTTGGCAATATTCTTATTTGCTTTTTTCAATACAATCTCTGCCATCTTTTTGGTTTATTATTTTTGATTAAACTGTCAGAATATAAACTCTTCAAAGGTAATCTCCAACTACATACATTTATCTTTCTGTTTATTTTAAAATTAAATGTTGAAAACTTAATTAAGGCATAATTAATAGTGATGATTACTTTTGAAAAAAGTTACTGATTTGTTGCTTCCTTTTTTTCATAATAAATTTATTGAAGCCGGTGTGGATGAAGTAGGCCGTGGATGCTATGCCGGTCCTGTTTACGCAGCGGCTGTTATTCTTCCGAAAGATTTTTATCATCCTTTATTAAAAGATTCAAAAGAACTTACAAAAGAAGAACGAAACCTCCTGCGTCCTATTATTGAAAAAGAATGTTATTCTTTTGCCGTAGCAAGTGTTACTAATGTTGAAATTGACCGAATCAATATTTTGCAGGCTTCTTTTAAAGCAATGCATCTTGCATTAAACAAACTTAAAACATCTCCTGAGCTTTTATTGGTTGATGGCAACCGCTTTAAAAAATACAAAAAGCTTCCTCACCAATGTATAATAAAAGGCGATGGAATGTATGCCCCGATAGCCGCTGCAAGTGTATTGGCTAAAACCTACCGGGATGAATACATGGAAAACCTGCATGAGAAATACAACATGTATTCCTGGAATAAAAATAAAGGCTATGGAACACGGGAACACCGCGACGCCATTGAGATACACGGATTATGCCGTTACCATCGAAAAAGTTTTAATATCTGGCCCGACTTTTCAAATGAATCAGAAATAATCGTGGAAGATTAAATAGAAATCCGTGTTTTTTGTTCGTTTACTGTAACTGAGAAAAAAATTATGCTGCCCATTCTCCAAGCCCTTCACGAAGAACTATCCAATTATCAGAAGTACAATCAACTACCGTTGAAGGAATAATTCCTCCGGGGCCGCCATCAATCACCAGGTCAACAAGATTGCCGAAAGTTTCATCGATCTTTTCAGGATCAGTAAATTCTTCTACCATTTCTCCGGGAAGTGAGGCGCTCAAAATAGGGTTCCCTAATTCTTCAAGAATAGCCTGGCATATAACGTTGTTCGGTACACGCAAACCGATAGTTTCCTTTTTGCTTTTCAAAATTTTAGGCACCTGCTTGCTGGCGGGTAATATAAAAGTATAAGGACCTGGAAGGCATAATTTAAGTGTGCGGTAAAGAGGCGTATCAATACTTTTAGTATAATCGCTCAGGTGGCTCAGATCGCGACAAATAAATGAAAGCTGTGATTTTTTTGGATCGATGTTTTTAATTCTGCAAATTCTTTCTACCGCTTTTGGATGATGAATGTCGCAACCAAGCCCATAAATAGTATCAGTAGGATAAATTATTACGCCTCCATCTTTCAAACATTCCGCTACCTGCTTTATCAGCCGTGGTTGCGGATTTAACGGGTGTATGGATAAAAGCATTTCTTAAAATTTAGAATACAAAGGTAATTTTATTTTCAGCTTTTCCCCTTTGGCAAAATTGAGCGTAATTAACAAATTAACTATTTAACCAATCAACTATTATCTTTTACATTTGCACCGATTAAAAGAATACATTCTATATGGCAATAATTACTCTTGGTTCGATGGCTTTTGATGCGATTGAAACACCCTTTGGCAAAACTGATAAAATTGTAGGTGGCTCAGGTACTTATGTAGCATATGCTGCCAGTCATCTAACCAATCCGATCCAGCAAATTTCAATTGTAGGAAACGATTTTCCGGAAGAAGAAATGAATGAATTAAAAAAACGCGGGGTAGACCTTACCGGTGTTGAAATTGTCCCGGACCAGAAATCTTTTTTCTGGAGTGGGAAATACCATCTTGATATGAACACAAGGGATACTTTAATTACCGACCTGAATGTACTTGCTAATTTCAACCCAATAGTACCGGAAAAATACCAGGGAGCTGAATATTTAATGTTAGGAAATCTTATGCCCAGCCTGCAGTTGAGCGTAATTGAGCAATTGCGTATACGTCCTGATCTTGTTGTATTGGACACGATGAATTTCTGGATGGAGACAGCCATGGAAGACCTGAAAAAAGTTTTGAAAAAGGTAGATGTTTTGTTGATCAACGACAGTGAAGCGCGACAATTGAGTGGTGAATATTCTTTGGCAAAATGTGCCAAAAATATTCTTCAAATGGGCCCCAGGTTTTTAATTATCAAAAAAGGGGAACATGGCGCTTTATTATTTCATGAGAACCAGGTTTTCTTTGCTCCTGCCTTACCGCTGGAAGATGTATTTGACCCAACCGGTGCAGGCGATGCTTTTGCAGGAGGATTTATCGGCCATATCGACAATACCAAAAACATCAGTTTCGAAAACATGAAAACCGCGATTATTGTGGGATCGGCAATGGCAAGTTTTTGTGTGGAAGCTTTTGGCCCTCAAAGGCTAAAAGAAATTTCAAAAAAAGATATTAATCTTCGGCTTGAAGAATTTGTACAACTGGTGAATTTTGATATTTCCCTTGCCTGATCAATAAGTTCACAACTAAAAAATGAAAGGAGATAATGCTTGAAATAATTGCACTTATTTTTCTAACCAGGGAAATTGGTAAACTTGCGACAAAGAAAGGCCTGAAGCCAATTACCTGGAAAATTTATACGGTTATCGCATGGATCTTTTCGGAGATCATCGGACTGGTAATTGGTATTATGCTTTTTGGAATGGACAACATCGTATCGGTTGTTCTTGTAGGAATTACCTTTGCTATTACCAGCTATTTTATTATTAAGGCTCAATTAAACAAGCTACCTGATCACACTTTTGATGACGACATCAATAACATAGGTCGTTTTTAGTCTCTGCTTTTTTTGTTATCCGTAAATTTGTTCGCTTTTCATTATGATAAAAATGAAAAATGTAGTTAATCCTTTTACATTTTAAATATTTTCTATGTCAGAATTAATAAAAGAATTTAATGACTATCGTGAAAAAATGAATGAGGTTATTTTAAGTAAAAATAACCTCGTCATGAAACGCTTATGGAATCTTGATACAAATACTTACGAGGATGGCGCACTTGACAAAAGAACCAAAGAGATGCTCGGATTGGTTGCCAGCATGGTTTTACGTTGCGACGATTGTATCAAATACCATTTGGGAAAATCTAAAGAATTAGGTGTAACGACTGAACAGATGTACGAAATTTTTGCAGTGGCTAATATTGTTGGTGGTACAATCGTAATCCCGCATACAAGGCGTGCGGCCGAGTATTGGGAAGAATTGCAGAAGTAGTTGTTCATAATTATGCAAAGAACAATTTTGTAGAATTAATTTTCTTTAATTTTAAATAATAAATATAATTGCTCACGTGGCGTTTTCGATAAACATTTTTTTTTCTAAAGACAAACGGAATTTCCGGAAACAACTCCGTAATGTGCTTGGCTTTTCTCCGAAAGAATTAGACTTATATCAAACAGCCTTGAGCCATCGTTCGGTACGTGAAGGTTCAGATGAAAATAATGAACGCCTCGAATACCTGGGAGATGCCGTAATAAGTACCATTGTAGCTGATTACTTATTTATGCGCTATCCATATAAAGATGAAGGCTTTTTAACTGAGATGAGAAGCAAGATGGTAAATCGTAACCAGTTAAATGATATTGCAGTAAAAATCGGTTTGAAAAAAATTACCCTTTATAATCATTTTGATCATTCATTAAAAATATCGCAGATTTTCGGTAATACATTAGAAGCTCTGGCAGGTGCCGTCTACCTGGATAAAGGATACGATCAAACTAAAAAATGGGTAACCGAAAGAATTATAACGCCTCATTTGTTTATGCAGGATTTGGAGAATCTTGACATTAACCAAAAAAATAAATTGTATGGTTGGGCAAATAAAAATGGCAAAGTGCTGGAATTTGAAACGCTGGATGAAAGTATTGAAAACGGAAGAAGATTGTTTACAATCGGGGCAATGGTAGACGGAGTTTTGGTTGCCGAAGCAAAAGCTTTTAATAAAAAAGATGCCAGCCAGATCGCCGCGCAGATTGCTATCGAAAAATTAAACCTATCATGAAGTTTGGAATTATTGGCAGCGGAAGCTGGGGAACGGCAATCGCAAAAATATTAACCGATAATAAAAACCAAATTAATTGGTGGGTAAGAAGTGATTCTAATATAAACAGTTTCAAGCGTCGTCGTCATAATCCACATTATCTAAGCAGTACTTTTTTTGATACAACCCTTATCAATTTTTCGAGCAGCGCAGAGGATGTAATTAAAAACAGCGATCTGATTATTATCGTAATTCCTTCTGCTTTTGTTGCCAATACACTTAAGGGTTTATCACCTGAAATTTTTAAAGAGAAAAAAATAATATCAGCCGTAAAAGGTATTTTACCCGACCGGAATATTTTATTGAATGAATATTTAAAAAGTGATTTCGGCGTGAAACTAAAGGATTACTTTACCGTGCTTGGACCTTGCCATGCAGAAGAGGTGGCCGCTGAAAAACTCTCTTATCTCACTTTTAGCGGAATAGATGAAAAAACTACCCAAAAAATTTGTGACTATTTTAAAACTCCCTATTTAATTCCGATTTGTAATACAGATATCATTGGAGTTCAATACGCAGCGGTACTAAAAAATATTTACGCAATTGGTGCCGGTATCGCTCATGGTCTTGAATATGGAGATAACTTTTTGAGTGTTCTTATTGCCAACAGTGCTGATGAAATGGCCGGTTTTTTAAGAAAAGTTGGAATTGAAAATGTTGAAGTTGGCTCTATTGAGCATCATGAAATTCTTAAAAACAAAATACCGAAAACTAATTATGCCGCCTCCGTTTATTTGGGTGATCTACTGGTGACTTGTTATTCACTATATAGCCGGAATCGTACTTTTGGAAACATGATTGGCAAAGGATATTCAGTTCAATCTGCACAACTGGAAATGAGTATGATAGCTGAGGGTTACAACGCAAGTAAATGTATGTACCTGATTAATACTAAAGTGAAAGCAGAAATGCCCATAGCAGAAACGATTTACAGAATTTTATGGAATGAGCTTCCCCCGGACGAAGGGTTTGAAAAGATCGAAAGTGTTCTTGTATAATGATTATTCAATAATCTGATAATTAAAATCATTTGAAATTTCCATTTTTTATTTTTTTATCCGCTGCCATCTTTTTTTCCTGTAAGAAAGACTCTTTTATTACAAGTCCGGATGCAACTTTATATACCAATACAGATACTTTATCTTTTGACACCGTATTTACTACCGTAGGTTCAATTACGCAATCTTTTAAAATTTTTAATAACAACAACCAAAAGCTTAGAGTCTCTTCTGTAAAACTTTCCGGCGGTTCTTCATCGCCGTTTAAAATGAATGTTGATGGAATTGCTTCTTCAGAAGTTAATGATGTGGAGATAAACAAAAACGACAGCATTTATGTTTTTGTGCAGGTAAACGTAAATCCTTCTTTAGCAACACTTCCTTTTATTCTTACGGACAGCATTGAGATCGATTATAACGGAAACAAAAAATGGGTTCAGTTACAAGCATACGGTCAAAATGCCATTTTTTTTAAAAAACAATTAGTTACCGGAAATACAAACTGGAATAAAACCCTGCCTTATGTGATCATCGGCGGAATACAAATAGATTCGAATGCTACATTGACTATTGAAGCCGGAACCAAAATATTTTTACATGCCGATGCACCTTTTTTGGTGGACGGAAGTTTAAAATCAACCGGGACGAAAGACGAACCGGCAATATTTGCCGGAGACAGACTGGACCAGGATTATAAAGATTTGCCTGCAAGCTGGCCGGGAATTTATTTTAGAATTTCCAGCAAAAATAATTCTCTTGTGCACACGATCATAAAAAATGCTTACCAGGGAATCGTGGCTACAGGGATTTCTAACAATTCAAACCCTAAAATCAACCTTTCTAAATGCAAGATTGACAACATTTATGATGCAGGAATCCTGGCAATAAACACCAATATTTATGCTGATAATTGTTTGATCAGTAATTGCGGAAGCAACATTGATCTTGAATCAGGAGGCGATTATCGTTTTATAAATTGCACCGTGGCTTCTTATGGAACTAATTTCATTTCCCACCAACAACCGGTTTTAAAGCTTTTTGATTATTTACCCGATGCCGGAAGCAATCAAACTTTTGCGCTCAATGCTTTATTTCAAAATTGTATTTTTTGGGGAGATGGAGGAATCGTTGATAACGAAATAAGTATTGAAAGGAAAGGCTCTTCAGGCTTTTCAGCCACCTTTGATCATGTGCTTTATAAAGCTAAAGATGAAATACCCAATGCTACTTTTACCTCTTCAATAAAAAATGAAGCGCCGATGTTTGACAGTATTGATGTTTCGAAAAACATTTTTGATTTTCATTTTAATAATCATCCCAATTCACCGGCAATAAATGCCGGCATAACTACGGCTTTCCCCACTGATCTTGATGACAAACCGCGCGATTCAAATCCCGACATCGGCTGTTACGAAAGATGATAGGAACTTAAAACAAGAATTTTTAAAATTTGTTGGTTTACTATTAATAAACCAGTTTTCTAAAAATTATAATCATCAATGATCATATCTGCTAATGAAAGTTCTTCTTTAGGTTGTGTTGTTGCAACAGCAATTACTTTCATTCCTGCCGCTTTTGCCGATTTTATTCCTACAACCGCATCTTCAAACACCAAACAGTTTTTGGGCGAAATTTGCAGCAGTGAAGCAACTTTTAAATAGATTTCCGGATCGGGTTTTCCTTTGGTAATGTGCGATGAATTGACAACTTCTTTAAAATATTGTTTTATAGGTACTTCTTCAAACATAAAATCAATATTCGGTTGTATTCCTGACGTAGCAATGGCCATTGGAATACTTTTACTTTTCAAAATTTCAAGAAAATCAATTAATCCGGCAAGGGGTTTAATAAACGGCTTGTAAAGTTTACGGTAAAGAGCCTCTTTTTCCAGGGTATATTTCAAAATTTCTTCTTCAGGCATTTGCCTGTTATAAATATATTGAATCACATCTTTGTTGGTACGGCCATTAATATTAGCATTATATTCTTCTTCAGATATAGTACGCCCTATGGCCTTCAAATATTCAAGCCAGCTTTGCAGGTGGTATGAATTATTATCCAACAATGTTCCATCAAGATCGAAAATCGCCGCTTTAGTGTCAAATTTTTCTATTATTGCTTCTACCCGGGATTCTAAAACTTCTTCCATTGTATTTGTAGTCATTTTTTGAAGGGCAAAGTTCGTGTAATTGTCACTGAATCTTTACGCCAAATATTTTTTTGAATCATTACCTTTATAAAAAAAGTCATGAAAAAGATACTTTTTGCCGGAATTTCCTTTCTATTGCTCTCTTTTATTCTTCCGGTTCGAACAACACCTGTTTTAAAAGAAACTTCAATTTATCAGTTTAAAGTGCCGGGACTTTTAGGTGGAAACATTGATTTTTCTAAATTTAAGGGTAAGAAAATTTTGGTGGTTAATACTGCTTCAAAATGTGGTAACACTCCTCAATATGATGACCTGGAAGCCTTATATAAAAAATATAAGGATAAACTGGTAATCGTAGGATTTCCTGCTAACAACTTTGGAGGCCAGGAGCCAGGAACGAACAGCGAAATAGCTGAGTTTTGCAAAAAAAATTATGGAGTTACTTTTCCAATGGCCGCAAAAGTTTCTGTAAAAGGCAGTGACATGGCACCTATTTATAAATACATGGTATCTATAGCTGAAAAGAATGGATTTACTGATCCGATCAAATGGAATTTCACCAAATTCTTATTTGATGAAAACGGAAAATTTCTAACGGTTTTCTTCAACAGTGACAGGCTAATCCCTAATAACCCGGATCCAAAAGGTAAAGAAGCCTATAAGGCTTTATTAAAATACTTAGGTGAATCTTAAATAACTTTTTCGGTTATCATTTTTATATAAAAGTTCCTTTTTATAATTGCAGGAACTTTCATCTTAGAGACTGATCTAATCTTTTCTTTCATGCAATTCAATCAAATAATAGCGCAGGAACAAGTAAAAAGTAAATTAAGGGATTTTGTTCAAAATAACCGCCTTTCGCATGCGCTGTTATTTCTTGGCAAGGAAGGGAGCGGGGCTTTACCTTTAGCAATAGCTTTTGCACAATACATACTTTGCCAAAAAGTTTTCCCTAAACCTGCTGGCAATAATGACGCTTTCTTGTTTGGTGTAGAGGAAGACATCATTGCACCAGCTATACTTGAAGATAGTTGTAATGAGTGTACTTCCTGTGTTAAAGTCAATCAACTTATTCATCCTGATCTGCATTTTTCTTATCCGGCATTAAAAAAAGATAGTCGGCACGATAAGGTACTAAGTACTGATTATATCACAGAATGGCGGGAATTTATTAGCCAATCGCCTTATAGTAATGTTACAGATTGGATCAATTTTTTAAAAGAGAATTCAAAATCAAAAATTGAGACTCCTGTTAATAAGCAAGGGAATATTACTGTTTTTGAATGTGACGATATTACTCATAAAATCAGTCTTAAACCATTTGAAAGTAATTATAAAATATTGATAATGTGGATGCCTGAATACCTCGGAAAAGAAGGAAACAAATTACTCAAATTAATAGAAGAGCCTCCGGCAAATACCCTTTTTATTTTTGTAGCAGAAGATGAAGAGGCCATTTTACCTACGATTTTATCCAGAACGCAGCTTATAAAAATTCCTTCGCTATCTAATGAAGAAATAAAAAAAGCACTTGTTGAGCGCTACAAAACAGAATCCGAAAAAGCAACACAAATTGCCGGGATCGCAGAAGGAAATTTTAGGGAAGCATTGCAATTATTCCAAAATCCGGAAGAAGATCTACAGGGGCAAATAAGAGATTGGTTGAACATTATTGTAAAAAACAATGTTAGCTCACAAATAAAATGGATAGAGGAAATAAGCAGGATAGGGAGAGAAAAACAGAAAACTTTTTTAAAATATTTTATTCATTTACTGGAACAAGCAGTCAGAAGCAACTACCTGGGTGAAGAAAATTTGAAAATGATTCCGGAAAATGACCTTGATTTTGCAACAAGACTAAATAAAATTTGTTCGTTGGAAGCACAGGAAGCTATGGTAACAGAGCTTGAAAAAGCGGCTTATTTTATTGAAAGGAATGCTCATGCTAAATTGTTATTCCATTCGCTAACGATTCGCTTTTTTCATATTATTAAAGATAATTCGCTAATTTTGGTTCATTGAGTGAATGATTCCTGCAGACGCTTCCAAAAGCTAATTTTTAAGTAAATTAGTTTTATAATAATTTTAAAATTTATTGATTGCCAATGTTTTATAAACAAGATTGCCAGTAATTATACCTTTATACTTTACTTGCCTGAAAACAAAACCTTGACAAATTGTATTGCTTCTGACTGAATCTTTTCTCTATTTTTAACTTACTTTTTTAACTATTAATATGGGATGTACGACTTGTGGAACCGGTAAACCGAATGGCTGTAAAAGCAATGGTGGCTGTAGTTCAGGTGGCTGTAATCGACTGAATGTGCATGATTGGCTTTCTAATTTACCAATTGATGATAATGGAAGTTCCTGTAAAATTATTGAGATTTCTTTTAACCAGGGAAGCCGGATTGATTATTATCGAAATAGCACCATACATTTTTTTACAAAAGGAGATATTGTTGCAGTAGAAGGAGTTAGTGGTTTTGATATAGGCACAGTAAACCTCACCGGAGAATTGGTACGAATTCAATTAAAAAAGAAAAGAATTGATGAAAATACTGCAGATTTTAAAAAGATATTGCGTCTGGCGACCGATAACGATATTGCCAAATGGAAGGAAACCAAAGCGCGGGAAAGACAAGTTTTAGTTAGAAGCCGCGCAATTGCACGACAATTGAATGTAGATCTTAAAATGTCTGAAGTAGAAATTCAGGCAGATGCCAGGAAAGCCACCTTTTTTTATATAGCCGATGAAAGAGTAGATTTTCGTGAATTAATTCGCCTGTATGCCAATGAATTTAAAGTAAAGGTAGAGATGAAACAAATTGGTGCCCGACAGGAAGCGGGTAAGGTTGGTGGAATTGGTAGTTGTGGCCGTGAACTTTGTTGTAGTACCTGGTTAACAGATTTTAAAAGTGTTAATACAAATGCAGCTCGTTATCAGAATCTTAGCATTAATCAAACCAAACTTAGCGGGCAATGTGGCAGACTCAAATGCTGTTTAAATTATGAACTGGATACTTACCTTGATGCCTTGCAATATTTTCCTGATGACGCAGATGTAATTGAAGTAGCTAAAGGACGCGCTTTCCTGGTAAAAAAAGATATTTTTCGTAACCTGATGTGGTATTCAATGGCGGATAGTACCAAACACTACCCACTTTCCATTGAAACAGTGAAGAAAATTAAAGAACAAAATAAACAAGGCATAAAACCTGCAGCCTTAGAAACAGTTGAGATCATCAGTGATAAGCCTAAAGATGTGGAGCCGGAATTCGTAGATGTTGTAGGACAAATAAGCTTAAAGTCTCTGGAAAAAAACGTCCGTAAAAGAAAAGCGGGTGATAGGAAGAATAACAGTGGCAACCCAAACCGCTCCAAAAATATTCAACCCAAAAAATCACAGCCACAAAAGCAATCTCAAAATACCAATAACCGCCGTCCAGACAGCAATAAAAATATCATGAATCGCAATTCATCCAAAACGTAAGATAATCAATCTAATAAGGAGGAATGCGAACCTTAAAGAGAGGTATTCGCGGTTTTTACTTTAAAATAGAAATCTTCAAAATTTCTTCGTTTACTATTCCTCAACTATAATATTGCAGATTTTCAATCTCTTCCTTCACCATGTCAGGGACCAAATACCTTATAGATTTTTTTTGCTTTATCATTTCCCGGATATTGGTACTCGAAATTTGAAGTAACGGAGCCTTTAAAACAATTCTTCGATCATTTAGCATTTCAGATTTTACTTTAAAACCAGGCCTTTCATATATATAAAGAGAATAGTTTTCCAATAAGTAATCAGCATTTTTCCATTTCTTAATATTTTGAAAGCTATCACTTCCTAATATAATTGAAAAAGTATGTTGAGGATATTTCTCATTTAAATAAAGTAAAGTTTCTACAGTATAAGAAGGTTTGGGAAGTTTAAATTCGATATTTGAAGAACGCAATTTTTTTTCTCCTTCGATAGCCAGATCAATTAAGTGTTTTCTATGATTTTCATTTATCAAAGATGCCTGGTTTTTGAAAGGGCTTTGAGGAGAAACAACAAACCACACCCGATCCAAAGAGGTATAATTTGCTATATGATTTGCTATAATTAAATGACCATTATGGACCGGGTTAAAAGATCCAAAATACAATCCAATATTCATTCTACTGTTTTCAGCTATTTACGATAAGATCTACAAAAATTTGTTCAGCCTCATCAAGTCTTAAACTTAAGGAATACCCTGCTACTAACACATAAATTGGATCTCCAAGTGGCGCTTTTTTCCAAACGGTAATTTCTTCTTCCGGAAGGCAACCCATTTCCATTAATTTTAAGACAATTTCATGGTTTTCAAACGACTTAATTTTTACTTTTGTCCCTGTTTTTACTTCTGATAACTTCATTAGTTCGTAAAATAAATTTTTCTTCAATTAATTCTTTATCAAATTTCACACTTATTGGGCACAATTACTTTTAATAATCACAACATTCAGTTTTCTTTAAAAGAAAAGCTTCTTATAAAATCATTTATTGCACGTGTGTTTGCTGAAGAAGGAGTAGTATTCAAATCTGTATCTTATGTTTTTTGTACCGATGAATTTTTGTTAAAATTAAACAAGGAATACCTTAACCATGATACGCTGACAGATATTTTAACTTTTACACTATCAAACTCGTCACTTCCCGTGATTTCTGAAATTTATATAAGTATTGATAGGGTAAAAGAAAATGCAGAAATACTAAAAGTTCCTTTCATTACTGAACTTTATCGCGTTATGATTCACGGTGTACTCCATTTGTGTGGCTATACAGATCAAACAAAATCTGAGAAAACTATAATGCGGAAAAAAGAAGATTATTATCTCTCATTAATATAATGTTCCACGTGAAACAATCCTTCTTTTGTTCCACGTGAAACATATTTTCACTAAAAAAATTCAAATCGGTACTTTTGCCAAATGTTTCAAGAATATGATGTCATTGTTGTAGGAGCGGGTCATGCGGGGTGTGAAGCTGCTGCTGCTGCCGCAAATTTGGGTAGCAAGGTTCTGCTGATTACCATGAATATGCAAAACATGGCCCAAATGAGTTGCAATCCTGCAATGGGGGGAATTGCAAAGGGGCAAATCATTAGAGAAATTGATGCTTTAGGCGGTTATTCCGGAATTGTGTCTGATGAAAGCATGATCCAGTTCAGAATGCTCAATAGAAGCAAGGGTCCTGCAATGTGGAGCCCAAGAACACAAAACGACAGGATGCTTTTTTCAACAAAATGGAGGATGCTTCTTGAAAAGACGGCTAATTTGGATTTTTACCAGGATTCGGTTGTCGGTTTGCTGAAAAGTGGAAATCAAATTAAAGGAGTAACAACTGCGCAAGGGCATTCCATCCACTCAAAGTCTGTAGTGCTAACAAATGGAACTTTTTTAAATGGAATTATTCATATTGGTGAAAAACAGACAAAAGGTGGACGGGTGGCTGAACGTGCCTCTATTGGTATAACCGAACAATTAGTAGAATGGGGATTTGAAAGTTCAAGGCTTAAAACCGGAACGCCACCAAGAATTGATGGTAGAAGTTTGGATTATTCAAAAATGGAAGAGCAAAAGGGAGATGAGATCATTACCGGTTTCTCTTTTATTGAAACCCAAAAACCGTTGCAGCAAAAAAGCTGTTGGATTACTTATACCAATTCCGAAGTTCATGATATCCTCAGATCAGGATTTCATGAAAGTCCGATGTTCCAGGGAAGAATAAAAGGAACCGGGCCCCGGTACTGCCCAAGCATTGAAGACAAGATCAATCGCTTTTCTGAAAGAGAAAGACACCAACTCTTTGTAGAGCCTGAAGGTTTTGAAACTGTTGAGGTATATCTAAATGGTTTTTCATCCTCTTTATCAGAAGAAATACAACATAAGGCCCTCAAAAAAATCCCCGGATTTGAAAATTGTAAAATGTTCAGGCCAGGTTATGCTATTGAGTATGATTATTTTCCTCCAACTCAACTTAAGGTAAATCTTGAGACCAAATTGATAAAAAATCTGTTTTTTGCCGGACAAATAAACGGAACTACAGGCTATGAAGAAGCTGCCTGTCAAGGGCTTATAGCAGGAATAAACGCACATCAAAACATTAATGGCCTTGAGTCATTCACCCTTAAAAGGAATGAAGCCTACATTGGTGTACTGATAGATGATTTAATCAATAAGGGAACGGATGAACCTTACAGGATGTTTACAAGTAGGGCAGAATACAGAACTTTACTAAGGCAGGATAATGCCGATCTTAGGCTAACAGAGAAAAGTTTTAGAATAGGTTTAGCCTCGCAGGAAAGAATGAAAAATGTGATCGAAAAGAAAAAAGAAATTTTAGAAATAATCGGGATTCTGGAAAACAAAAAACTGGAGCCAGAAGAAGTAAATGTTTACCTTGAAAATAAATCATCCGCGTTGGCTCAGCAAAAAGTTAAGGCAGCACAAGTTTTATTAAGGCCTGAGGTTACTTTGAAAAGCATGTCAAACGCAATTTTTGCAATTCAAGATCAACTAAATATTTTTTCAGATCAGGCACTTGAACAAGCAGAAATCCAAATAAAGTACCAGGTATATCTTGATAAAGAAGAAGAAATGGTTAAAAAAATGCGTTTACTGGAAGAACAAATAATTCCGGAAAGCTTTAACTATGAAAATGTATCTTCCTTATCAAATGAAGCCCGGCAAAAATTTAAAAAAATAAAACCGCAAACCCTTGGTCAAGCAAGCAGGATAAGTGGCGTAAACCCAAGTGACGTTCAGATCCTGATGGTGTATATGGGTCGCTAAAAGCGTATATGCATAACCGTTATATAAAGTAAAATGGAATTAAATTTACCTCCTTACACTACAAAAAGAGAAGTGTTTGAAAAAGTTCAAAAATACCTGGGCGAACATGGTTTTGCGATCGTCAATTATGATGAAAGCAGACCCTGGGGCGGATTCTACGTGATAGATGAGCAACAATCCCAAAAGTTTATTGACTTCTTTTTTTCCGATGTTGATGATTCAAAAAAACAAACTACAGGCAAAATAAGCCCCAAGATATTAATAGTTGAAAAAGAAAAACGGCTAAGCTGGCAATACCATTATCGCAGATCAGAATTATGGAAAGTAATCGGAGGTGAGGTTGGCGTAATCCAAAGTGAAAATGACGATGAAAAAGATATTCGGGTAAAAAAAATAAACGATATCATTACTTTAAACCAAGGTGAGCGTCATCGCTTGATCGGGCTTGAAACCTGGGGGATTGTGGCAGAAATATGGCAACATACTGATGAAAATAATCCAAGCGATGAAAATGATATTGTAAGAGTTCAGGATGATTTTGGAAGATAAAGATTGTTTGACTCAATCAAGCTCATTTTACCATGTGCCTTAACTTCAAAAACCGCTTTTCAATAAAATTCCAGGAAAGAACTGCCAGTGGTAAAACCATCAGAAGGGTAAGAATGAAAAGTAGGTACGGGTTAACAATTCCTTTGGCTATCAATGCCTGTTGCACAGGAAAGGAAAAAACATAAGTTCCGTAGGTAAAATCCCCATATTTTCCTGCATAATTTGTTTTACCTCTTATTTTTGCTATGCTATTAACTAATATTGGAAGAAAAATGAAGTAAAGAAAATCAACCTTTGGAAAAATAACCGCAAAAGAAAAACCTAAAAGCCCTGCAATAACCGATAAATAAATATTTTTTTTAAAACGCACATTCAGGATATAAAGGGCTGCTGAATTAAGGAACAGAAGAGAATAAAAAAAAGCTGTACCTGAAAAATAAGGAAGCATTTCCCCATAAAAAAAATATCGGTTAATAAAATAAAAAAGGTTCAATAAAATAATTAAAATGATAAGGTAGTTGGATTTGTCTTTTCGATACAAAAAAACAACAGTCATAAGCAAATACATTCTTTCTTCAACAATTAAGGTCCATAAAGAACCATTTACACCTTTATCCAACTGATGAATAAATACGCCGGGCAAAGTAAATTGTATGCCAAAAACCGGAAGAATATTTCTAAAGTAACTGTACGTTTGAAAATTCAAAAAATATTCTTTCAAGGGTAAACTGGTAAAAAAAGGACCGAGGAGAAAAACGGTAAAGAAACAAGTTACAATTAGCAATGGCTGAATTCTAAGTAGCCTTTTCCATAAATAATTAAGTACAGTCGGAGATTTAACGACACTTTTTGCTATAAGATAACCACTTATACAAAAAAAGATACTCAACCCAATAAACGAAAAATTAATTCGTCCGTTTGAAAATTGAACAAGTGGCTCTGAATTATATTTCCCCAAAAGAGCAAAAGAGTGTAGAAAAATAATGCAACAGGCTGCAAAAATCCGCAAAAAATCGTAGTTATTTTGGAACCTTTCCTTTAAGTGCATTGAAGAAAATTTCAGAAAGGAAATGTAGTTTATTTTTATAAAACCAACCATCACAGATTATAAAAATTCAGTTTTTTTATAAAAAAGGGCACGCTAATTGGCCGGATTTGCTTAAGATTGTAAACTAATTTATAAATTTTCTGGATTTTGCTGAGTTATAAATTTTGATGGGATGGATTTTTGAGGCAGACTATAAATTAATTGAAGCAGCAGAATTGAAATTTTAGATGTCATCATATAGTAGTTCTTCCTTAAGAAGTGCTTTTAACGATTATAAACATTTTTCTATTGCTTGAAGTGACTCCAATTTCTCCAGATATTAATCATGAATTATTTCTTCTGATTTCTGAAGGCAATAAAGAGGCTTTTCGTTGCTTGTTCGATAATTATCGAAATAAAATATTTTCAATTGCATTGAAATTTACCGGTGAAAAGCAGGCATCTGAAGACGTTGTGCAGGAGGTGTTCATAAAATTATGGACGAACAGAGCAAATTTATCCGGGATCAGGAACTTTAATGCATATCTTAATACAGTAGTTCGAAACCATCTCTTTAATCATTTAAGAAAAATCGCCCATGAACAGGCGGTTGTTAAGAAGATGGCCATTGTTCAAAGCGGACAACAAATCGATGAAGTATTTGATGGCCTTTACTATAAAGAATTGTATAGCCTTGTTAATAAAGCTGTTAACCAGTTATCACCCCAACAACAAAAAGTTTATAATTACAGCAGAATAGAAGGCTTAAAGCATCATGAAATTGCTCAGGCAATGGGTATTTCACCTTCAACAGTAAAAGGGCATATTGTTGAAGCATTGAAACATATTAAAAATGCAATATCAGCAACCCAGGAAATAGATGCGATTATTCTTTTCTTTATACTTTTTATTTGTAAGTTCCCCTTTTTATAAAAAATATTTTCGTTTTTACCAGTCCTGTTTCTCTTTTCATGTGTCATTAATACAAGACGTAATTATAGCTTGATCATTTCATATCTCTAATTTTTGCGGCCTGTTTAATAAAATATTAGTGAAGAAAAACATTATAAGGTTTAATCAATTGTTTGAAAAGTATATTCACAAAGAATATACTATAGAAGAAAGGAATGAATTCCTGGAAATGGTAGCTCATGAAGGTTATGCCGCCATTTTAAAAAAATTAATAAGTGATGAGGTAAAAGATACAGTTGTTGATCATGAAATGGATGATGACACGGCTAATGAGATATTTAATAATATTGTAAAGACTGCTCATGATGAAGAGGATTTAAATATTCATTATATCCATACCCCAAAAAAATATCGCTTCAAATGGTGGGCTGCTGCCATATTAATCATTTCTGCAGGCAGCATCTATTTTTTTTTAAACCATACTCACTCTAAGGTTTTGGCAAACAATTTTGTAAAAGCAAGGCCACTTGTAAATGATATTGCGCCGGGGCATTCAGGTGCAATATTAACATTATCTAATGGCAAAAAAATAGTGTTGGATAGTTTGAAAAATGGGTTGCTGGCTAACCAGGGAAATGTCAATATTCTTAAGAACGGAGATCGGATTAGCTACAGGGATCAGGAAAATTCTAAAGGAGAAATACTTTATAACACGATGACAACCCCAAAAGGGCGGCAATACCAACTAGAATTATCAGATGGTACAAAGGTGTGGCTCAATGCAGCCTCTTCCATAACTTATCCAACCGTATTTCCAGGAAAAGAGAGGAAAGTACAGATTACAGGAGAGGTCTATTTTGAAGTTAAACCTATTCTGCTATCTTCAGGGAAAGACCAAAAAAAGAAGATGCCTTTTACCGTACTAATCAACTCCTCAGCTAATGCAAAGAGAGAAATCCACGTCTTGGGTACACATTTTAATGTAAATGCATATGATAACGAGAATGCAGCAAAGATAACATTGCTTGAAGGGAGTGTGAAAGTGGTAAATAATAATGCATCTGTTACTATAAAGCCAGGTGAACAGGCTGTAATGGAAAACCAAAGCAACCAAATGTCCGTGGTAAATGCGGATATTAATGAAGCGGTAGCCTGGAAAGATGGATTTTTCAGTTTTAAAAATGCAAGTATAGAAACTATCATGCGTCAGGTGGAACGTTGGTATAATGTGGATGTAGTCTATAATGGTCAAAAGCCAACGGATCACTATGGTGGTGAAGTTTCAGAGGATGTGAATGCTTCAGAAATGCTGAAAGTACTTGAAGTAGGTGGAATCCACTTTAAAATAGAAGGTAAAAAAATTATAATAACGAATAAATAATAAAAGCTAAAAATCTCATTCCATATAAGAAATTAACAGACTGATAATTTTAAACCCAAATTTTTCAACCATATGCAAATTGCTCGATTTAATACCCGGTATATTCAAAAGGGCGTACTTATTAAAACCCTTCGAATCATGAATGTAGCTGCCATATTACTAACTGTTGCTTGCCTGCAGGTAAGCGCCAGCGGCTTTTCTCAAAACATCACATTATCAGGAAAAAATGTTCCTGTTGAGAAAGTATTTTCACAAATTAAAGCTCAGACGGGATATACTTTTTGGTATAATGTAGCGCTAATAGATAAAGCGAAAAGAACTGATGTGAATATCAGAAATAAACCTTTAAAAGAGGCATTAGATTTATATTTTCAAGACCAACCTTTCTCTTACCAGCTTATTGGTAAGACAATTGTTGTTAAAGAAAAAACTCCTTCCGTACTTTCTACCAAGGTATTGAAAATAGAATCATCGCTGCCACCACCGATTGAAATCCATGGTAGTGTAGTTAGTGAAACCGGAGAACCGCTCGCCGGTGTGAGTATTGCTGTGGCAGGTACCAAAACCGGAACCACTACCGGAGCTGATGGATCTTACTCAATCACTGCACCATCAGACGGGTCATTGATATTCTCCTTTGTTGGATATATAACGCAAACAATCAGTATTGCTTCCAGAACCACTATCGACGTTAAATTATTGAGGGAAGTAAGTTCGTTAAATGATGTAGTCGTAATAGGATATGGAACCCAGAAAAAAAGAGATCTTACTGGTTCAATTGCAGTTGTAGATGGAGATGTGGTAGCAAAGCAGCCTTCAACCAACCCAATTTCATCACTTCAGGGGCGTGTGGCAGGTTTAACCATAGTAAACTCAGGGCAGGCAGGTAGTTCTCCTACCGTAAGAATAAGAGGGGTTAACTCTACTAATAATGCAGACCCATTGTATGTGGTTGACGGTATGTTACAAACAAACATTGATTATTTAAATCCTGCTGATATACAAACCATTGAGGTTTTAAAAGATCCATCTTCCATTGCAATTTATGGTTTACAGGGAGGCAATGGAGTGATCATAATAACAACAAAAAGAGCAAAATTAGGACAAACCAGAATTAGTTTCCAATCTAACATAAATCTACAAAATGTAAATAACAAAATAAGTGTAGTAGATGCTGCCGGGTTTAAAAAATTATACTCTGCGCAACTTGCTAATATTGGCGCAGCCCCTTTTGATTTTACCAATTATACCGCCAATACCAATTGGCAGGACCAGGTTTTACGTACAGCTTTACAGTCTAATAATAGCTTGAGCGTTTCAAACAGGACTGATAAAAGTAGCACGTATTTGAATGTAGGTTATAGTAATCAACAGGGTGTATTGAAATACGATAAATATGAAAAATACATAGCTCGTTTAAATGAGGAGATCCATATCACTAAAAATATTAGTGTGGGCGCAGATTTAACCGGGTTACATTACAAGCAAAATCCTCCGGCAGGTGTGGGAGATCTCGCCAATAAAGCCACCTGGGCTGCCCCAATAGTTCCAATCAAAGCAGGGCCCGGTTTATATTATGCTATGCCTTCTTTCCAAAGGGCACAGGTTGATAACCCCGTAGCACTTATTGATGAAAATAATGGTAATACCATTAATACCGGTTACCGTGTCACCGGAAATGTTTTTGCACAAATCAAGTTTCTTAAAAACTTCACATGGAAGTCTACTTTATTTACGGATCTGAGCTTTAACCAATCCAGAAATTATACTCCATTGCCTTTCCATTATATTGATTTAGGAGAAGGCTCAACGCCAACAGATACCAGTTATGCTGTAAATCCTCATACTTCTGTAAGCCAGGCGCAAATTCTTTATAAAACCTTTCAGCAAGACCATACCCTTACTTTTGATAAGGATTTCGGGGGGCATCATGTAACTGCGATGGCAGGATTTAGTACCCTATATCACTATACTTCGGGGATCACTGGAAATCGTACAGACACATCCCTCAATATTCCAAATGACCCTGCTCTTTGGTACTTAAATGTTGCACAACAATCTAATCCCGGTAATTTTGGTGGTTACGCTTCTGAAGATGCTTCTACTTCATATATGGCCAGGGTAAATTATTCTTACCAGGGTAAATATCTATTAAATGTAACCTTCCGTCGTGATGGTACTTCCAAGTTTTCACCTTCGCACCAGTGGGGTAATTTTGGTAGTGTAGGTGCTGGCTGGATAATGACTGATGAAAAATTTATGCAAAATGTAAGCTGGCTCAATTTCTTAAAATTAAAAGCTTCATGGGGAACAGTAGGAAATGGTTTAAATATTGGTAATTATCTTTCTTACCCGGCTTTAAATAATTCCAATGTAGGTATTTTTGGAAGTAACATTTATCCATCTGTAGTTCCTGCATATGTTCCTGATCCAAATCTTCATTGGGAAAAGGTAGAAGGTAAGGATGCAGGTTTTGAAGCCCGCGTGTTTAATAACAGGCTTAACCTGGATGTGGATTTATACGATAGGAAAACACATGATATTCTTACTTCCATTACCTTACCGGGAGCATCCGGCAATACAAATTACTTTACTAATTTAGGTACAATAGATAATAAAGGAATCGAAATTACAGCAGGTTGGAAAGATAAACTGGGAAAGAATTTTTCTTATTCGGTTAACGGAAACTTTAGTGTAAACAAAAACAAAGTTGAATCCATTGGTAATAATATTAATTTCCAATTAATAGGAAACGGAGGGGTTAATTTAACGCAGACCGGGTATTCTATTGGTTACTTTTATGGGTATGTGCAAACAGGAATTTATCAAACAACTGCACAATTGGATAAATTACCTCACATGAGTTCTTCGGCTCCGGGTGACATTTCTTATGCAGATATAAACGGAGATGGAAAAATCGACCAAAATGATCGTACTTATTTAGGTTCGCCTTTCCCCAAATATAATTTCGGAGGAAATGTTTCATTGAATTATAAAGATTTTGACCTAGGTATAGATTTACAGGGTGTAGCAGGAAACAAGATATTTGTGCAACGTCGTACAGCAACCTTTGCAATACTCAATTATGAATCGAATCGCTTAAATGCGTGGACAGCACCAGGAACTACCAATGTAGAGCCTATCCTGGATAATACACGATCCAACAATTATCTATTCTCAAGTTATTGGTTAGAACCAGGTGACTACTTGCGCATTCGTTCCGTTCAACTGGGATATACTTTTAGTCCTCATATACTTAAAGCTTCAGGAATAGAAACGTTGCGGATATATTTAAGCGGTCAGAATTTAGCCACTTTTACAAAAGCGACCGGGTATAGTCCGGAGGTTCCGATTTCTGATCCAATCAGCGCCGGCGCTGATAATGGAGTATATCCAATCCCTACTATATATTCTTTTGGGCTAAATCTTACTTTTTAAAAAATTTTAAACTATAGTTGTATGCGAAATAATAAAAAAAATATAGTTGCCATTTCAGTCTCACTGATCATTTTAACTATAAGTATTTTTGGTACGGGTTGTAAGAAAGATTTTCTCGACAGAAAACCCTTAGGACAATATACCACTGATAATTATCCATATGTTGCCGGTAGCGGGCCTTATGATCAGTATATTTTTGCAGCTTATGCAAGTTTACGCACATGGCAAACCAGTGTATTTGGATATATAGGAGCCGTTAGTATCCGAAGTGATGATGCTGATAAAGGGAGCACTCCGGCTGATGCTTCTACACAAATCGAAATGGATAATTTCCCTGTTACCCCAACTAATAGCTTAACTAATGATCTATGGACAGGTTATTATGCAACCATAACCGATTGTAATATCATTTTAAAGCAAGTTGCAAAAGATAGTTCAAATACCCCTGAAGCAACTAAAATGCTGGCAAGGGGAGAAGCCAGGTTTTTACGTGGGTATTCTTATTTTATGTTAGTGAGGCTTTTTGGAAATGTTCCATTGGTAGATACTGTTTTGGAAAATGTAAGCGCTTCAAATATTGCACAGTCAACCTCTTCAGAAGTATATGCATTTATTGAAAATGATTTGCAGTTTGCAGCAACAACTTTGCCTTTAAAATGGGATGCTAAATTTATCGGAAGAGCTACCAGTGGTGCTGCCAACGGAATGTTAGCCAAAGTTTATTTATACGAGAAAAAATGGCAGCAGGCAATGTCAACTGCAGGAATGGTGATTAGCTCGGGTGTTTATAATTTAAACACGCCTTACGATAAAATCTTTACGGAGGATGGTGAAAACTCCAGTGGTTCCGTTTTTGAAATACAAGCATACGCAGATGCCAATCATCAGGAAGATTCATATGGGTGTCAATATGCAAATGTACAGGGGGTAAGAGGTTCCGGCCAGTTTAACCTTGGATGGGGATTTAATGTTCCTTCCCAACAATTGGTTGACGCTTATGAACCGGGAGATCCTCGTGAAAACAGTACCATTTTATTTTGCCCAAGCCCCGCACCTACTGAATATGGTGAAGTATTTCCTGCAGAGCCAAATCCACGATATAATAAAAAAGTTTATACCAATCCTGCGGTTCGCAATGCAGTAGGCGACCAGTTTGGCTGGTGGACGAATATTAGGATTCTTAGGTATTCAGATATTTTACTAATGTATGCAGAAGCTGCTAATGAATTAGGACAAACAGATGAAGCTTTAGCCAAATTAGAGATGGTAAGAGCCCGTGCACGAAATGGTGATAATTCTATTTTACCACCTGTAACAACTACCGATCAATCACAATTGCGCGATGCAATAAGGCATGAGCGTAGAATTGAACTTGCAATGGAGGGAGAGCGGTTTTTTGATATTGTGAGATGGGGAATTGCCGATAGTGTATTGCACGCTGCAGGCAAAACTAATTTTGACGGAACCAGGGACGATTTGTTACCTATACCACAAACCCAGATTGACTTATCAAAAGGAGTTTTAAAACAAAATCCAGGGTATTAAAATTGAAGACTATAAAAAATATAAATATGAATATTCAGTATAAATATGTAATTCAATTATTCCTGACGCTCGTAGTGGGAATACTCATCTTACAAGGTTGCAAAAAAGGAAACCCCAACAATCTGCCTTCAGTTTCTCCCGCTGATTTCGTAGGAAAAATAGAAGGTTTTGATAGTTCCGGACAAGTGGCATCCGACCAGTTAATTGCCTATTGGGGATTCAATGGAACTGAGGCCGAATCAATTTCAGGCATAACTCCTACTTCTACATCCAATGCTACTTATATAGATAATGGAGTAGTGGGCAAAGCGATTTCTCTTGATAGCGGTTACCTTTATTACGCTTCGCAAATACCGGCTTTAGATACCTCATTAAAAAGCTTTACTGTTAGCGAATGGGTGCAAATCCAAAATAACGGTTCTACACCAACTATGACTTTTAGTATCGCCAATCCCGGACAATTCTGGCCTGATTTTGCTTTTCTTTTGGAAACAGGATGGAATCCAGCTTCAGATACCAGTGATTTCATCGTACATCCCAGCTATGCAGATGTTAACGGGGGCAGGCAGGATAATCTGAATGCCCCTTGGACAGGAAACTATAAATCTCCTACTATTCCTCCGGGCAAATGGACCAATTTGGTAGTTACTTATGATCGTCCCTCAAAAATTTTCCAAATTTGGGCAAATGGAGTTATGATCGGTGAGCCCGATTACCAAAACAGAGGAACCGGTTATTTCAATCCTATTGTTCCTAATGAGGTAATTATTGGAGGCTGGTATAATAATATACCCGGAAAAGAATTAACCTCAGATACCTGGACGGTGCCAATGAAGGGAAAAATTGACGAAATCCGGGTTTATAAATCGGCTTTAGGAGCAGCAGATATCATAGCGTTGTATAAACTCGGTGTAGCTGGTAAATAATGCTTTAAAAAAGTTTGAATGCTTTCAGAACAAGGAAGTCAATAAATAATAATTACATTTATTTGTTGTTTTACTGGCTTTTGCCCTGTAAATATAAAAGATAGAAACACCAAGATTAGCTAATTCCGGTTATAAACAGAATCTATTCAAATAATGATCCTTCATAAACGATTCATTTTATTATTTTTTCCTATTATTTTTTCATTCTCGGGTATTGATGCAATTAATGCTCAATCTACCCAAATGAGTACCTACTGCAACCCGCTGAATATCGATTATACCTATATGATTTACAATGCCTACCAGGGCATTTCATATCGCTCAGGCGCTGATCCGGCCGTAGTTAAATTCAGAGGTGAATATTACCTATTTGTAACAAGATCCTTAGGCTATTGGCATTCAACCAATCTATTAACCTGGGATTTCATTAAACCGGAAAAATGGTATTTCCAGGGTTCGAATGCGCCGGCTGCCAGCAATTACAAGGATTCAATTTTGTATGTTACCGGCGACCCCTCAGGTTCAATGAGTATCTTATATACTGATAACCCAAAGAAAGGAAATTGGAAAGCCATTCCAGGCATATTAAACAATTTGCAGGATCCTGATCTGTTTATTGATGATGATGGAAAAGCTTATATGTACTGGGGTTCATCCAACAAATTTCCCATTCGGGCTGAAAAATTAGATAGAAATAATAACTTCCAACCGGGCGATTCTACTTATAAGCTGTTCAATCTGAATATGAACAAACACGGCTGGGAACGTTTTGGAGAAAATAATAGCGATACTGCTTTGGGCGGATATATTGAAGGCGCCTGGATGACAAAACATGACCATACTTATTATTTGCAATATGCTGCCCCGGGAACAGAATTTAATGTGTATGGAGACGGTGTATATACAAGTGATAATCCTTTAGGCCCTTTTGTTTATGCGCCAAATAACCCGGTTTCTTTTAAGCCTGGAGGATTTATAAATGGGGCCGGACATGGAAGCACAGTAATCGGACCGCAAAACAAATACTGGCATTTTGCATCAGGCGTTGTGGCTGTAAATGTAAACTGGGAAAGACGTATCAACATGTTCCCTGCGGGTTTTGATAAGGATGGAATGATGTATGTGAACAATTATTTCGGCGATTATCCGCACTATGCGCCTTCAGTGGCCGGCAAGCATGGCGATTTTAAAGGATGGATGTTATTGTCTTACAAAAAGCCGGTGAAGGCATCCTCACACCAAATGGATTACGGTCCTCAAAACATAAACGATGAAAACATAAAGACCTTCTGGCTGGCCGATAAAAATGATCAATCACAATGGATAGAAATTGATTTACAAAAACCTGCTAAGGTATTCGCTATACAGGTAAATTATGCTGATTATAAATCCGGTATGTATGGCCGGTATCCCCACCTCCATCATCGCTATACAATTGAAGGCTCTGTGGATGGCACCAATTGGATAACACTTGTTGATCGTAGTAAAAATTTTAAAGATGTGCCCAATGATTATGTTGAACTTGGAGCGCCACGTAAAGTACGTTATATCCGATACAATAATATTCATGTACCTACTCCAAACCTTGCCATATCCGGACTTCGTGTATTTGGAATCGGAAGTGGCAAATTGCCATCCCAGGTAGAGGGTTTTAAAGTAGAAAGACAGGCAGATAGAATAGATGCGATGATAGCATGGGAAAAAGTGCCAGGTGCACAGGGATATAATGTTTTGTGGGGAATATCGCCTGGAAAATTGTACAATTCATGGATGGTTTATGACAAAAACATGCTTAATCTGAAAGCGCTAAATGCTGACCAACCATATTATTTTTCTATTGAAGCTTTTAATGAAAATGGAGTATCGGAAAGAACAGGCCTAATAAAAATTGAGTAGTCGTTAAAACAGGAAATACTAATATTTGTTTGTTTACTGTACAATATGATCCTTTTTATAGGTTCTCACCTGTTTAACTTTCCAAAATGCGAGTAAGTTCTTTTGTGCCACTATTCATATTGTAATCGTATCGTTTTGCGGCCTGTTTATCCTATTATAACAGCATCGCTAATTTTGAATTCCAGTGTGTTAAAGATATTGACTCAGAGAAAAGATAATGAGGCTAATCTATAGTTCATTTTGCCCGGATAATGAAGCAAAATAATATTATAAAAAAACCTCCGATTAAGGAGGTTTGTGGTGTGGGGCGCACTAACGGGAATGATTTCAAATGAAAACAAATTCTTTCAAACGCAATCACAGCGCATGAAACACCATACTATAAAGGCTTTCATGAATGCAATGTAAAATCAGATTAATTCAATAAACTGTCAACTAATACTGTCAACTATTTGGCAGATTGAAAACACTATCTTACTTTTATAGTGAAATAAATTTTTACAGGCCATGGGTGAAGTAAACTTCTACTTAAAAAAAGCTGAACCTTCTACAGGTAAATCATTAATCGTTTTATACAAAAGTTACCACGGCAAAAGACTGGTTTATTCAACCGGTGAAAGTGTCATGCCTGCTAACTGGAACGAAAAAAAACAGCGATTAAAAAATAATTCTGCAACTACCAAAGACGGGCACCAATACCTCAATGATTTTTTGACCGGTTTGGCAAAGGAATGTGAAAGCGTCTATTCAAAAACGTTAGTAAATGGCATACCGGCACCGGAAACATTGAGGCAAGGTTTGCATAATTACATGCATCATAAAATTGAGGGTGACCAGGGAGAAACAGCGCATACGCTGTTTAAATTGATTGATCGGTTTGTGAACAATGAAATAAAGCATAAAGGCCGCGATAAAAGCCCTAACACAATTAAGACTTACAACACTTGCAAGAAACACCTGCAG
>DAHXOZ010000230.1 GCA_027364635.1 bacterium
TAAAAGTGGTATAACTTAATCCATATCCAAAAGGATATAAAGGTCCGTTGACGCGCGTATTTCCATAACTAAAACCTTCCTCCTTGTTGGTCTTCCCAATAGTGAAAGAACTCCTGCCGGGTTGGCGTCAGCGCCAACGGTTTTGCCCATGAGTGCAAAGCACAGTAAACTAACTTTTACCTGGTATTTTTATTTGAATAAAAAACCAGCTTATTTGTTTGTTTACTATACTTCACACGCCATGGATTTGGATAACGTATATTGATTTGTTATTTTCAGGCAACCATCCTTCTTCATTTAAAAAGGACAATATGAAAGCATCTGTTTTACTTATTGGATTATTCATGATCTTCCAGGGTTGTAAAAAAACAGACAGATCTGTACCAGGCTGTATCAACGATCAAATCCGAAAGTTTAAAAGTTATTCACCATGCAATGATGCAAAAGTAGATGAATACCTTTTTCAAAATGAATTGGTATTTGTTTTTGAAGAAGGCACGTGCGTAAGAGATGGCAGTGCCGATGTTTACAATGATTCCTGCGAATTGCTTGGCTCTTTGGGAGGTTTCACAGGCAATTTAAAAATCAATGATGTAAACTTTTCTGAAAACGCCGTTTTTCAAAAAACGGTGTGGAGAAAGTAAATTCATCTTAAGAACTTAATTCATCTTGCAAACCTATAAGGTTTCGAAAACCTTATAGGTTTTACACTTTTCGAAAGTTTGAAAACTACGCCAGGACTACCACGTTTGTTCCATTTTATACATAAAAAGTCAATTCATTTTAGTTTTCCAAAAAATAAAAATCTTTCCTTTTTGTTGGTCTACTATAACTTCTGCTGCTAATCTGCAGGTGTTATCGTGAAATCTTTTTTCAGTTTTATATCGGTTGATGAAGCGCCGATCCTTACTTCAAATTCTCCGGGTTCTACTGTCCAGTTCATATTTCTATCCAAAATTTGAAGGTCATCGGGATGAAGCGTAAAATGAACCGTTTTGGTTTCCCCTGGATTTAAAGGAACTCTTTCAAATCCTCTTAACTGGGAATCATAAACGGTAACACTCGAAACTTTCTGATGAACATACAATTGAACGATTTCATCCCCTTTTCGTTTACCCGTGTTCGTTACATCCACGCTTACCTGGATATCACCGTTTTGTTTTTGAGTAGTCGGAGTTACTATCAAATTACTGTAACTAAAAGTGGTATAACTTAATCCATATCCAAAAGGATATAAAGGTCCGTTGACGCGCGTATTTCCATAACTAAAACCTCCCACGCCCTGGTCGGCCTGCGAGCCGGGTTTAAACGGAAAATTCATTTCTATCTGGCCTGTTGTTTTGGGGAAAGTAATAGAAAGCTTGCCGCCGGGATTGTAATCTCCAAACAATGTTTGTGCAATGGCTTTGCCTCCATATTGATTCGGAAACCATGCTTCCAAAATTGCGGGAACATATTTATTGGCCCAGTTAACCGTTAACGGCTGGCCGTTTATCAAAACCAAGACAACCGGTTTTCCGGTGGCATACAAGGCTTCTAGTAATTGTTCCTGCCGGCCAGGCAAATCCAGTCCTGAACGGGAAAGCCCCTCACCTACTCTTGCTACATCTTCTCCCAAAACAGCAATGATCACATCGTTTTGTTTGGCTTCATTTACTGCTTCGTCTATGCCTTGCTGTTCGGTTGCGGTAAGAGGCGTATGGATAATTTCACTTTCAGGCCAGGTGCTGTCAACCACCTCACAACCTTTCAAATAATTCACTTGTACTCCTTTTCCGAGATAGTCTTTTATTCCTTCCAGAACGGAAGTCACAGGAATATGATTCGGACCATATCGGCTGATAGCGTAATTAGTTTCTGCAGCAAGCGGGCCTGTAATAAAAACTTTTTTCAATTTATTTTTATCCAAAGGCAAAGTATTGTTTGCGTTCTTCAGAAGCACCAAAGATTCTTTTTCCATCTGCATCACAAAATTTTCATGATGCGCTGTACCAACAATAGCATCGGCAGCTTTGGGATCTTTTACATAAGGATGATCAAAAAGGCCCAGCTCGAATTTTACGCGCAACACATCGGCAACACGACTGTCAATAGTTTGCATGTTGAGGCTGCCATCTTTTATCAATTCTCTTAGCGGTAAAATATACTCTTTTGGAGGACTGAAGTTTGTATGTACATTTAATCCGGCTTCCACTACCTGCTTTATCGCATCTTTAAGATCGCCGGCCACATGATGTTTTGAAAAAACAAACTCCACCGCCTGGCTGTCGCTCACCACATAACCCGTAAAACCAAAAGCTTCACGAAGTAATTCTGTAAGAAAATAATGACTGGCAATGATAGGAACACCGTCCCAATCATTGTAACTCGCCATCACGCCAAGCGGATGTGCCTTTTCAATTACTTTTGCAAAAGGATACAAAAACATTTCATGCAATTCTCTCGGCGCTACATGCGGATCAGTTCGTGCGTTTCCGTCACGACCGCCTTTAGGAACACTGTACACTGCATAATGTTTTATGGTGGAAGCAACGCCTTCACTTTGGATACCATCTACCATTTGTATTCCCAGTTCAGAAATGAGATAAGGATCTTCCCCATAAGTTTCTACCACCCTGCCCCAGCGAGGATCACGGCTTACATCAAGTATGGGCGCATAAATATTGGTATAGCCCAATGCTTTGGCTTCAGTTCCTTCAATTTGCCCCGCCTGGAAAACCATCGCCCTGTCCCATGTACTGCCTATACTTATTGGCGCTGGCAACGGTGTAGCCCTATCATGATTCAATCCATGAACTCCTTCGTTGGTGAAGTCAACAGGGATGCCCAGACGCGTTTGTTCCACAAACCATTTTTGTATTTTGTTGATTGCGTCAGCATGATTGGAAGGAGGATACGTTAATTTGCTGGAATAATATCTTTGCGGCCCATTGATAACGCCATTCAACTGTTCATCGATATTGGCAATACCGTCTTTCCAAATTTCATTTTCCCATTCCGGTGTGGGAAGACTGTCTTTTAAAACTCTTTTGTAACCATATAAAGTCGCCATCTGGCAAGTCTTTTCATTGACATTCATTTGCGACAACAAGTCCTGTACTCTTTTTTCTACCGGCTGATGAGGATCTTCAAAAACATCCATCTTACCGTTTTTATTAAAATCGATCCAACCATCGTGATAGATGTTTATCACCTGGGCTTTCACAGAAAGATTGGCAAAAAAAAGGAAGAATACAAAACAGAATAATTTAAGTGTGCGCTTCATTATGTTTTTAGAGTTTAGTGATTGGGACAGTTTATTTATTAATTGATTTCTTTTTTTTTACTTCTCAGCTTCTGCAAAGGATTTTACCATTATTTCCAAATCGGTTACGCCTCTGAAACCGCTAAATCCAACTGAGAGTTTTGTTCCGTTTTTTAGGGTAATCGGCTGACCACCTTCCCATCCGATTAAGTCAGGATTTTCGATTCCATTTGCATTTTCTTCCACTTCATTATTAAAAACCATTCTTTCATATTCTCCTGTTTTTACGCCTGTAAGCCAAACCTGGCTTGCTTTTGTCCATGCCACTTTATATGATTGACGTAATCTTGGTTTATTGGTTCCAAACATTTTTCCATGTACATATCCATTTTCTTCTATAATACACGCAGCAACATTTCCATTGGAAACCCTTTTATCCAAAGGATCTTCCATGTATGCCGGAATTAATTTTTCAATTGCTGCAAATAATTTATTGATTGTGGTGAGCATTTCTTTGTTTTCCATTTCAATTTCATTTTATTTATAAATGTTGTGCTTTTAGTAAAGCAACTTTTTTTAATAATTTTTATTCTTCCCAATCACTTCCAATAGGCGAGCCCGGCGGAATCTCAGCATGCATGGAAGGTTTAGCATCTTCCGGTTTTTTCATCCTTTCCAACGCCAACATCAAATGTGCTGTATAGGAAGAATCTTTTGAAACCTTTTGTTGAGATTCGATCCAGTTTTTAAGATCACTCAATACTTTTATCCCATCCGCGCGCGCCTGGAAAGAAGCTGTATTATCTACACTTAATGCCAGCAGGTAAGTTAGTAAAACCTGTTCGGTTTGTTGTTGAATTAATTGTTCCATTCCTGTTCTTCGGGGAGTTTTCCATGTTTTTTCAACAAGATCGTTCAACATAGAACTCACACTTAAGCCTCCGTTTACCGTGTATTGTTCCATCCGGCTCAGCCTTTGATCATTGAATAAAAAGGATAAAGGAAGATCAGCAGCGGTTTCTGCAGGAGACAATGCATCAAATGCAGCCCCGGTTTTTTTTCGAAATAATTCATCCGAATGAATATATCCTTGCGGGCGCGGTGGAATAAGCGCCACAATTTTGGGCGGCAACATTAAAAACTTCGGATCGAGGCAATCCGTAATTGCATCAAGCGCTTTGATTTCTTCTTCTTTTGAAACAGGCTTCGCGGTAAATTGTCCATCTCCCCGCAACGCATAATTATAATCAAGTCCTCCTATTAATTTGGTAACCGCTTCCAATTGATAGCGATGATAAAAATAAACCGAACAGGTTTTACTAACTTACCTGCTGGCATTAAGTGTAGATAATACAGCTTCTTT
>DAHXOZ010000231.1 GCA_027364635.1 bacterium
ATAAAAATCATTACTATTTATTTGTTTACTGATTAGAATAAGGTTTTAAAATTTAATTTAATTGATAAAATGAGCGTATTAATATTTTTAGACCAGGCGGAAGGAAACATCAAAAAGAATTCTTTTGAAGCTGCTTGCTATGGAGCAAAAATTGCAGAGAATCTAAATACTTCAGCAGAAGGAATTGTGCTGGGAACAGTAAAAGATGATCTTACAAGTTTAGGAAAATATGGATTGAAAAAAATCTACACTATAAAAAATGAATCACTTAACAATTTTGATGACCAGGTTTTTACCCAGGTAATTGCCAAAGTTGCTGAAAAAGCAGATTCAAAAATAATAGTGTTTTCCAACAACTTTAACGGAAAAGCAATCGCTCCACGTTTATCAGTAAGATTGAAGGCTGGCTTTGTTTCCGGAGCAACTTCGCTACCTGAAACATCAAATGGATTTGAAGTAAAAAAGAGCGTTTTTAGTGGAAAAGCTTTTGCAAAAGTTTCAATTAAAACTGAAATAAAAATTATCTCCCTGAATTCTAATGCTTATAAAATTTTAGAAGGAGAAGGCTTAGCTGAGATCGAAGAATTAAGTGTTGAAATACCTACATCAAAAGTTAAAATAAAAGAAGTAAATAAAGTTTCAGGAGAAATTCCTTTATCAGAAGCAGAACTGGTAGTTAGTGGTGGCCGCGGATTAAAAGGTCCGGAAAACTGGAATCTTGTTACGGATCTTGCAAAAGCATTGGGAGCTGCAACTTCCTGCAGTCGTCCCGTTAGTGACAGCGATTGGCGACCTCATCATGAACATGTAGGACAAACCGGGCTTACCATTGCTCCCAATTTATATTTTGCAATCGGTATCTCCGGGGCTATACAACATCTTGCAGGGGTAAACAGGAGTAAAACAATTGTAGTTATTAATAAAGACCCTGAGGCTCCGTTTTTTAAAGCTGCCGATTATGGAATTGTTGGCGATGCATTTGAAGTGGTTCCTAAAATTACAGAAGCTGTTAAAAAATTAAAAGGTATCAGTTAGATTCTGCCAACGCTTTCTGCTTTTTAAAAGTTTCCATTAATAAAAAGGCATTTATTTTTATATTTGTTATTCACATTAAAAATTCCGTTAAAGCGGATATGAGTTCATATGAAGAAAATAGAATTGGAAATTGTGGCGCTTTCTCATAGTATTACTCAAACCCACTCTTATGCGGTTGTTTTGGGAGAAGTAAATGGGTTAAGAAGATTGCCAATAGTTATCGGTGGATTTGAAGCTCAGGCAATTGCAGTTGCACTAGAGCGTATGCAACCCAGTCGCCCTCTTACTCACGACCTGATGAAAAATTTTATGATGGCCTTTAATATCGATCTTCATGAAATAATAATTAACGATCTCCAGGAAGGTATTTTTTATTCTAAATTAATTTGCTCTTCTGATAAAGACACGGTTGAAATTGATTCCCGAACTTCTGATGCTGTTGCATTGGCAGTAAGATTTGGTTGTCCTATTTATACTTACGATAATATTTTGGAGAGCGCAGGAATTTTAATGGAAGAAGATGATAAAAAGAAAAAAGTGGTAGTTTCTCACAATGATGAAGCCAGCGATGATCTTAAAAAGCTCTCGTTATCTGAATTAGAATCTCTTTTAAATGAAGTGCTGGAGCACGAAGATTATATAAAGGCCGCTTCTATAAGGGATGAGATAAAGAGCAGAAAAGGAAGTTAGCTATGCGCTTCTATCTTTCTCTGAATAAAAAAGATGGTTATTTGTTTGTTTACTGATATTCCCCTTTTAAAGTCGTCATTCTTCTATGGTTACGTTTCCAAATTGTAAAATTAACCTGGGACTTAATATTCTTCAAAAGCGTAAAGATGGCTATCATGATCTTGAAACCGTTTTCTACCCAGTTGCGCTCAATGATGTATTAGAAGTTGTAAGTTCAGAAGGTAAAACCGAATTTAAAAATACAGGGATTTCCGGTGGAGAACCTTCAAATAATTTGTGCCTGAAAGCTTTTTATCTTCTAAAAAAAGACTACCCGCATTTACCGGAAATAAAAATGCATTTGCACAAAACAATTCCTGTTGGAGCCGGACTGGGTGGTGGTTCTGCTGATGCCGCGTTTACATTATCTCTTATTAATCAAAAATACGCTCTTAATATTCCGTTTGATGATCTTTTAGTGTATGCCTCACAGTTAGGAAGTGATTGCCCCTTTTTTTTATTGAATTCGCCCTGCTTTGCAACCGGCGCCGGAGAAAAAATGGAACCAATTCATCTTTCCTTGTCCTCCTTTAAAATTCTATTAATAAATCCGGGAATCCATATCAGTACAAAAGAATTATTCGGCAAAATTACACCAGCTACTCCTCAACAAAGCATTAAAGAAATCATCCGGCAACCAATTGAAACATGGAAAAATGATTTAAAAAACGATTTTGAACCAATTGTTTTTTCAAAATATGAGGAAATAAAAAAATTGAAAGAAGATTTATACAAAAAAAATGCAGTGTATGCAGCTATGACAGGTACGGGTAGCACAATCTACGGTATATTCAAAAAGAACCTTCAGGTTGATCTCATCATAAATAAAGATTTTTTCTACAAGTGGATAAATCTTTAGAAATGATCGAAGCAGATAAAAATTTAATAAATCTGTTTTTTATTTTTTATACCTTTACATTTTAAATAAAGAATTGAGCAACACATTTCACATACCACATTTTCTCTCAAAAAACCTTGATTTCTTAGATCACAGGCCGTAACGATATCGCCCGTTCAATTCTTTTCACCACTTTTTCTTTATCTTTTTATTAAAATATTTATATGTCAGTTCAATCCACTGCTTCACAAACCGATTATTTTATTGATCTTGAAAACCAATATAACGCCCATAATTATCATCCTCTTCCGGTAGTTTTAAGAGAAGGAAAAGGAGTTTTTGTTTGGGATGTGGAAGGTAAAAAATATTATGATTTTTTAAGTGCCTATTCTGCGGTTAATCAAGGACATTGCCACCCAAAAATAATTGGCGCACTTACTGAGCAGGCACAAAAACTTACTCTTACGAGCCGCGCTTTTTTCAGTGAGCAACTTTCTCTTTTCTCTAAATTTATAACCGGGTATTTCGGTTATGATAAAGTATTGCCCATGAATACAGGCGCTGAAGCCGTAGAAACCGCCTTGAAATTATGCAGACATTGGGCTTACAGGGTAAAAAGGGTTGAAGAAAATAAGGCAAAAATTATCGTGTGCAGGGGAAATTTTCACGGGAGAACCATATCAATAATTTCTTTCAGCACTGACGCAACTGCAAAAAAAGATTTCGGACCATTCAATCCGGGTTTTGAAACAATACCATATAATGACCTTCCCGCACTTGCAGAAGCTTTAAAAGATAAAAATGTTGCCGGTTTTTTGGTTGAACCTATTCAGGGAGAAGCAGGAGTAAATGTGCCTGACGACGGATATTTATCCAAAGCAAAGCAATATTGTGCAGATGCAAATGTCTTATTTATTGCAGATGAAATACAAACCGGTTTAAGCAGAACCGGAAAACTACTTTGCTGTGATCATGAAAATGTAAGGCCTGATATTTTGATTCTTGGAAAAGCATTAAGTGGCGGAACTATGCCCGTTAGCGCTGTTCTGGCAGATGATGAAATAATGCTTACCATTAAACCAGGAGAGCATGGCAGTACTTATGGGGGAAACCCGCTAGCTTCCCGCATTGCAGTTGCTGCTCTCGAAGTGTTAAAGGAAGAAAAACTTGCTGAAAATGCAGAAGCTTTAGGAAATTTATTCCGCGAAGAATTGGAAAAATTAAATTCTCCGCACATTGAAAAGATTAGGGGGAAAGGACTGCTAAATGCAATTATTATAAAAGACAAATCAGAAAATGCTGGTTGGAAACTTTGTGTTGAACTAAAGAACAACGGATTATTGGCAAAGCCCACTCATGGTGATAAAATAAGATTCGCTCCACCACTTGTTATTACAAAGGACCAGATTTTGGAATGTATCGGCATCATTGAAAAAAGCCTTAAAGTGCTAGATTAGCCAATATTACTATCATTTCATGTCATCCGCTCCAAATAACAAGGGCAATAGATTTTCAGCGTTCTCTATTACATATACCTTCCCTTCCATTCCACTCAAAATAATGCGAATTGGGTTTTTGGTTCTTTCCTGGAATTCTGCAAAAGATTGACGACAAATTCCACACGGACTTACCGGTCGATCGCTTTTGCCGTTGCCATTTTTATAAGAAATTGCAATTGTATCAATACCTACGCCTGGAAACAAACTTGACGCCGTAGACATTAACGTCCGTTCAGCACAAATACCGGCCGGATAAGCTGCGTTTTCCTGGTTGGTGCCGCTTACATTTTTTCCATTTATTAATTTAGCAAAAGCTCCTACCCTAAAATTAGAGTATGGCGCATAAGCAAACTCTGTAACTTTCCTTGCTTCTGCTAACAAATAAGCATCTTCGTCGCCTAATTCGTCTATTGAATCATAGACCTTAAAATCAAATTTAAAAACCTCTTTATTCATTCATTTACTGTTTAAGTTTAGTTTTGAAAATTACAATATTACCCCATTA
>DAHXOZ010000232.1 GCA_027364635.1 bacterium
AAAGTAAATTGTGCGCCGGAAGCAAGCGCTCTTGCTATATCCGGGCCGGAGCGTAGCCCACTGTCTAACATGATCTTTATTTTACCCTGGTAATCTTTTGTGATGTACCTTCTTTCGGTTATCGTTCTAAAGAAATAAAAAATGGTTTGGCAATGCCGCCGAGGATGACGCTCAATAATGTGCTTCAAATAATGGGAAAGCCCAACTGGGCCCTCAAAACGCTTATCCATGGACAGCCTTCGTTCCAGGTTTTAAAGCCTTACATTCCGAAAGGAATGAATATGCATCACCTGGGATTGTTTATGAATCAAACTTTCGATGGCAGGTTGAATGAAGAAAAAGTGGCCGCCATACGTGATTTGTGGAAAGGGAAGCTGGTTTTAAAAGGTATCGTTAATGAAGCCGATACCGAAAAAGCGGTTAAGCTTGGGGTTGATGGAATTATTGTTTCCAATCATGGCGGAAGACAATTGGATGCAGGGGAATCATCTATCCATTCGTTAAACAGGATAGTAAAAGAATATAGCAATAAAATAAAAATTATGATGGACAGTGGCCTACGCTCCGGCCCGGATATAGCAAGAGCGCTTGCTTCCGGCGCACAATTTACTTTCCTGGGAAGATCGTTCATGTATGGAGTAGCGGCACTTGGAAAGGAGGGGGTAATCATACGATTGCTATTTTAAAAACCCAGTTGCAACAGGTAATGCAACAAATTTGTTGCGAGAGGGTAGAAGATTTACCCCATCATCTGGTTACTCAATTATAGTTATTGAGGTACCTGATAAATCAGGTAATAGTGTATTCACTGTTGAATTGAGTTGATTGCTCAAAAGGACAATGACTTTATCTTTTTTGTCGGGATGACTGGATTCGAACCAGCGGCCTCTTCGTCCCGAACGAAGCGCGCTACCGGGCTGCGCTACATCCCGAAAGATTTTAAAATTTTTTGTTGACCCTGCAAATTATTGAACTCTTATAACCTAAACAAACGATTATTTGTTCCAAGGAGGAATTTGGGTAAAGGAAGTTAGAGTAAGAAGCGTGGTCAGCCCGGCAGAATTGTTGTCTGTGCTTCCTTCGTCGGCGATAATAATTTCTTTTATCAAATTCATTTCATCATATTCCCTTACCCATTAAATCGTTTCTTTGATGCTGGTTTCTTCATTGTAGGTAGGGATAATTACGCTGATTATTTTTCTTTTTTTGTAAACAAGGCCGAATAATCTTTCAGGTCCGCTTCCCGGTCAATGTCTGATAATTGGGGAAGAAGAAAAACGGAAAGATTTAATCGCATGGCAGTAGTGAGTGTTTGTTTTAAAACTTTTACAGAACTCCACTCAATATTCTCAAAAAGTGAAGGGTGAAAATTCTTCATTCCTAACAAGTAATAACCTCCGTCCTTTGCCGGCCCTAGAACCAGATCATCGTCGTTCATTTTTTCGAAGGCAATACTGATTAACCCTTCATTCAATTCAAAACAATCAGTTCCAATGATGATTACTTTATCATAACCGGCAGTAAACGAACTTTTAAAAGCATTTTTCATTCTTTCTCCAAGATCGTTTCCTGACTGTAATTTTTTCTGATAAATATTATTTTCCCACGTATCTTTTTCAACGATTGAATCAGAATAATAAACGATTTTATCAACACTGATTTTTTTTGTAATGGCAATCGTATGCTCTATAAGTTTTTGGTAAACAATAAGCGCTTGTTCATTACCGATAGTTGCAGCAAGCCTTGTCTTAACTTTGCCGTATTCTATATTTTTTGCAAAGATCAGCAGTGCTTCTTTCATTATAAACTTTTTATGGTTTCTAAAAAAAGCCGCGAAAGTTTTTCATCCGCTTTTTGGGCTACGGCAATGATCTCTTCAAGCGCAACCGGTTTTAGATTTTCCGGATCGCATTCATCTGTAATTACAGAAACCGCTACACAAGGCATTTGCATATGATTAGCCGCAATCACCTCGGGTACAGTTGACATGCCCACCATATCGGCACCGATAATTTTCAGGTAGCGATATTCAGCTTTGGTTTCAAGATTGGGCCCATGCACTGCTACATAAACTCCTTTCTTCAATTCAATATTTAGTTCGCCTGCTTTTTTCTGCAAAAGGCTTACCAATGCAGGATCATAAGGTTCGCTCATGTCAGGAAAACGAGGGCCGAGTTCCTCAAAATTTTTGCCGGTTAAAGGGTTGCCATACAACAAATTGATGTGATCTTCGATCATTACCAAATCACCTTTTTTAAAATTGAGATTAATACCCCCGGCCGCGTTGGATAAAAATAATTTTTGAACACCAAGCAACTTCATTACGCGAAGTGGAAAAACAATCTGGTCGGGTGAATAGCCTTCGTACGCATGAAAGCGGCCTTGCATTAGTAAAACTTTTTTGTCGCCGATAGTGCCATATACCAGGTTACCTTTATGAAATTCTACGGTAGATACCGGAAAACCCGGGATCTCTGAATAAGGAATTGTTTCTTTTACATCTACAAAATCAATGATCTTGTTAAGCCCGGTTCCCAATACAATTCCAATATCGGCTTTTACAATGCCTCTTAAAACCAATGATTCTTTTGCTTTAATTAATTTCTCCATTTTTTTCGGTTATGGGTTCTTTTCTTTCAAAGTTAAATGTTTGTTTTTAGCTTCCTCTTCAGGGATGCAACAGAGTTGGTGCCGCAATAAATATTACGTTTGAGGTTTTAAAAAAATAAAGAAAATGATTCGGTAAACTATCTTAAAAAGTATTACCTCGCGTATACCGGAGTTTTTTGTCTTGATCGGACAAAGTGTTTGTTTTCATTGATCAGCAGCCTGAAGTCCAGTTCTGTAACCTGTCTTTTACATTCTGCCTGGACTACTCTTTGAAAGGCTTTAATACCGCGCGAATCAAAAGGATTATTTTGAAGCAGATCAAGTAATAAAATTTCAAAGGATGCTGATGGAAGCCAGTCTACATCACGCTTGTAGCCCATTACCGCAAGCACTTCTGTCTTGTCCATAAAATTTTGAACTCTTCTTTTACTCAGGTTTAAAGTAGAACAGCTTCCAAAATGGATGATAGAGCGCGAGCAGGTGCTGCCGATTAAATCTCCGAGATCGATCAATGTGATCTTTTCTTTTCCCACTTTAATAAAACCGGGTTCACCATGAAAACCGAGATAAAGAATGGGATACTTATTGCAAAAAGATTTTGTTTTCCAACGGTTGATCGAATATTCAAATTCAGCTTTGGTGTTGCACCTGTGGTGAACAAAAGGCATGTTGCTGTGCTTACCAACCAATTCAAGTACCGGAGTAACAGAAATCAAATCCCTGTGATCGCCATACCAAAATCCTTCCAAACAAAACACACCCTTAGGTTTATTTCTCATTATGACTTAAAATTATAGAAATTAGCGATACAAAATTTAAATGGGCTGGTAAGGTATTTTTTCTTTTTTTCAATTGCAGAATTGAAACGTAAAAAAACAACTAAATCAGTAAAGGAACAAATAAATAAATAGTGGTTTGAAGAAAATTACAGTGAACCCATAAATAATTGCAATTTTTATTTTGAACCCCAACGGATAAACAATGAAAGTTATAATCCCTATTTTTACAAATAGTAATTGAATATCAACAGAATATATTTATTTTAATATTTATTAGCTATTATGAACCAATTAAAAACGTTGTTTTTACTGTTTTTGATGTATGCTTTTATTTCTTCGTGTGGCAACCAGCAAAAAATTAATGCTTATCATTTCGCAACCAAAAAAGAAATTGAGGTAAGGCGTGGCGCTGTAGTTTCTGCCAGCCCGATAGCGAGTAAAGTAGGTGTTAGCATTTTGAAACAGGGGGGCAATGCGGTAGATGCGGCAATTGCCACTCAACTGGCTTTAGCTGTCGTTCATCCAAGCGCGGGAAATATTGGTGGTGGCGGTTTTAGTATCATACATTTAAAAAACGGACAAAATATATCGATTGATTTTCGTGAAAAGGCGCCGGGCAAGGCTTCGCGGGATATGTACCTGGATTCTAACGGAAATGCACAAATGAATCTTTCCCAAAATAGTCCGCTCGCGGTTGGTGTTCCCGGCTCGGTTGCCGGCATATTTGCCAGTATGAAATATGCAAAACTTCCCTTTAAAAAGCTGATTCAGCCTGCCATTTATCTTGCAGAAAACGGGTTTGCTCTTGCACCGGGAGAAGCCGAAAGCCTCAATGATATTAAAGAGTACTTGCTGAAAATGAATGCTGTGGCGCCTGTATATGTGAAGGATTCGCCGTGGAAAACCGGTGATACTTTAATTCAGAAAGACCTTGCCAACACTTTAAAAAGAATCAGGGATTATGGTGCCAAGGGATTTTATGAAGGAGAAACAGGACGGTTAATTGCTGAGCAAATGAAAAAAGACAATGGCCTGATTACCGAAGAAGATTTGAAAAATTACCAGGCAAAAGAAAGAGATCCTATTGTATTTGATTACTATTTGTAAAAATAGGGATTATAACTTTCATTGTTTATCCGTTGGGGT
>DAHXOZ010000233.1 GCA_027364635.1 bacterium
AATTGAAGAATTCAACTTATTGTTTACTAATCCCCATGAATACCTTGTAAATATCTTTCACAATCCGTATGCTCACGGTTATTCAAGGGTTTTTGAAGATTCACATTCTTTCTGGAATAACTTTCGTACCAATCTTATCGCTAAAATGCTTTCCCTATTTGATTTATTCAGCTTCAAAAATTTTTGGATCAACACGCTGTTTTTCAATTTTATTGTATTTTTTGGCTGCGTGGCGCTTTACAAGGTTTTCATAAACCTTTTTCCAAAAGCCTTTTACCAACTCATTTTTTGCATTTTCCTTTTACCGTCAGCGCTATTTTATTCTTCAATGATCCACCGGGACGGACTGATTTTTCTTTCGGTTTCAATGATTATATATCACTTGTTTTTTTTGATAAGATTGCATCAACCAACGATAAAAAGGATCTTAATAATTGCCGGGTTTCTCATCCTGATTTTTCTTTTAAGGAATTTTGTCCTGGTAGCTCTTCTTCCTGCTCTAATATGTTGGATTATTGCCAGCAAGTACCCAAAGCATAAACTTCTAACCTTTATATTAGTATATTTTTTTGGCGCTATCTTATTTTTTAGTTCCGGCTTAATTTCGCCGAAAACCAATTTACCTTATTATGTAAGCAGCCGTCAGCAAAGTTTTATAGAAATAGGTAAACTTGGAAATTCTACGGTTTCCGTTGCTGAACTTAAACCAACTATAAAAAGTTTTCTTATCAATGCACCGCAGGCTTTTAATCTTGTGTTGATGCGCCCTTATCTCTCCAGGATCGGAAGTTTACAATACGCACCGTTTGCCTTTGAGATATTGCTAATTGAAATTCTGCTAATACTTTTCATCTTTTTTCACAAGAAAAAAGTGAAAGTAGATCCGGTGATTTATTTCTGCCTTTTTTTTAGCTTCAGCATGTTAATGGTTATTGGTTACACAGTTCCGATTATTGGAGCCTTGGTTAGATATAGAAGTATTTATTTTATTTTATTATTAATCCCCGTTGTTTCATACATTGAGTGGGAAAAAATTCATAAAATATTTGGTAATAACAGTAAAAAGTAAAAAAAATTACAAAAAACATAAAATCATCATATTTGTTTATTTACTGTAAAGAGCCCCGATTTTTCAAAAAAGTATTAGAAAATATACATTATTTAAAATAATATGTTTACTTTTTGTCAACAAAATGGCAAAAAAGTTGACTAAAGCGAAAAATTTTTGGATTTTATGAAAATAAAATCGTTTTTTTGTGCCTCAAAATTATAAAAATGCAATCATTACGACTAAATGCACTTCATGAGCTTCTTGCTTCGCCAAGAAGTACCGAAGTAGACCCTTCACGAAAAATCACAGGATTTTTTGGAGAAAATGTTTTTGATTTAAAAAAAGCCCGAGAATTTCTAAGCGATGAAGCTTACAAAAGCCTTGTTTCGTCTATTAAAAATCAAACTAAGATAGACCGCAAAATGGGCGACCAGATCGCTTCTGCTTTAAAAAGCTGGGCAGAAACAAAAAATGTTACCCATTATACTCACTGGTTTCAGCCATTAACAGGCGCTACCGCAGAAAAGCATGATTCCTTTTTTACCCTTAAAGGTGACGGAACTGCTTTGGAAGAATTTGACGGCGCTGCGCTGATTCAACAGGAGCCTGATGCATCTTCATTTCCAAGTGGTGGTATCCGGGCAACTTTCGAAGCACGTGGTTATACTGCCTGGGATCCTTCATCTCCGCCATTTATTGTAGAAATCGGTAATGGCAGAACATTGTGTATCCCTACTATATTTGTTTCTTATACCGGCGAATCACTGGATGCAAAAACTCCATTATTAAAATCTGCTGTTGCTCTTGAAAAAGCGGCTGTTGATGTTTGCCAGTATTTTGACAAAAATATCACTTCCGTAAAACCAACTTTAGGTTGGGAACAGGAATATTTTGTAGTTGATGCAACTTTAGCAAGCGCCCGCCCCGATTTGATCATGACCGGACGAACTGTTTTCGGTCATGCTCCTGCAAAAGGCCAGCAATTAGAAGATCATTATTTTGGCGCAATACCTGAAAGAGTGTATGCTTTTATGCGCGATTTTGAAGATGAATCCTATAAATTAGGCGTCCCCTTAAAAACAAGGCATAATGAAGTAGCGCCATCTCAATTTGAATGTGCTCCAATTTTTGAAGAAGTAAACCTTGCCGTTGATCATAATATTTTAATGATGGACGTAATGACAAGGGTTGCAAAAAGACATAACCTTATTGTGCTTTTACATGAAAAGCCGTTCGCACAAATTAACGGAAGCGGTAAACACAATAACTGGAGTATGGCTACTAACACAGGTGTTAATCTCCTCGGACCAGGAAAAACTCCGAAAACCAACCTGATGTTCCTGGCGTTTTTTGTGAATACTATAAAAGCCGTTCACGATCATGCAGACCTGCTCAGGGCGTCAATAGCAAGTGCAGGAAATGATCACAGGCTTGGAGCCAACGAAGCACCACCTGCTATTATTTCTATATTTATCGGTAAATATTTAACCGATGTATTGAATGAAGTAGAAAAGCGTGTGGGTGATAATTTTGATGAGCAGGATGAAGCAATGTTGAAACTGGATATTCATAAAAGTATTCCTGAATTGATGCTCGATAATACAGATAGAAACAGAACTTCTCCGTTTGCATTTACCGGAAACAAATTTGAATTCAGGGCAGTGGGTTCTTCGGCAAACTGTGCTGCACCAATGACAGTTTTGAATACCATCATGTGTGATGCACTTACTCAGTTTAAAACTGACGTTGATGCCTTGATCGATAAGGGAGAAAAAAAAGAAATTGCCTTAATGCAGATCATTCAAAAGTATATTGTTGAAAGCAAAAAGATCTTGTTTGAAGGTGACGGTTATAGCGAAGCCTGGGCAAAAGAAGCTGAAAAAAGAGGATTACCCAATGTAAAAACTACCCCTCTGGCATTAGATGCTTTTGTTACAGACGGTGCCAAAAAACTGTTTGAAAATTTCAACATCTATACTAAAAAAGAATTAGAGGCACGTCATGAAATTCAACTGGAGAACTATATCAAAAAACTTCAGATTGAAGCAAGAGTGATCGGCGATCTTGCCAGCACCTACATCCTTCCTCCTGCCATTAAATATCAAAATGTTTTAATTGAAAACATAAAAGGTTTAAAGGATCTCGGCTTTGATGAAAGTGCATATGCTTCCCAGATGCAGATTGCACAGAAAATATCCGAGCACATTGGCGTAATCGGTGCAAAAGTGAAAGAAATGATTGAAGCCAGAAAAGAGGCAAATAAAGAATCAGATTCAAGAGAAAAAGCAATTAAGTATTGTGATGACGTTAAAAAGTATTTTGATGAAATACGTTATCATGTAGATAAACTGGAACTGTTGGTAGATGATGAATATTGGGAATTGCCTAAATACAGAGAGTTACTTTTCTTACGCTAGTATTATATCAAAGTGTTGTACTTTTTTTAACAGGCCGGAGTTAAACTTCGGCCTGTTTGTTTTATCTATCCTTGAAATAAAACATAAAATTACACACATGAAAAAGTTACTCCTCATTGCAGTTGCAGGCCTCTTTTTTGTAGCAAATAGCAATGCGCAAATCCAAAGAAAAATGCCTCAGCATCAGCGAATAAAATCCGATTCGTCACATCATTTTCAAAAAGGACAAATGATGCAGGATCTTAACCTGACTGAAGATCAGAAAACGCAGCTTAAATCCATGCGGGAAGAAATGAAACAGCAACACAGCGCCATTCAAAACGATGCAAGTCTTACTGCTGATCAGAAGAAGGAAAAAATGAAAGCATTGCGTCAATCACAGATGCAAAAGATGAACGCCATTCTCACTCCGGACCAGCAGGCAAAAATGAAAGCATTCAGAAAGCAAGGGTGGCAACATCAAAACATGCAAAAAAAGCGTGGCCAGATGATGCAACAACTTGATCTTACAACAGATCAAAAAAATCAGATGAAAGCCTTACATGAAACTACGCTACAGCAAAGAAATGCCATTCAAAATGATGCCAACCTTACAACTGATCAAAAGAAAGAAAAAATGAAGGAGTTGCATAAAGATCAAATGGGTAAAGTAAATGCAATCCTCACCCCTGATCAACAGGCAAAAATGAAAGCTTTCAGGCAGCAAAGAATGCAAAACCATGTTGAACGGCTGCCATGCGCGCATCGTTAAAACTATCGATATTGCAGCAGCCGGTTTCTTTATTGCTTTTTCCTCCACTGGTTGCATAATCCCATGTTTTCATAGTAATTCCCACTACTTCATAACCTTCATTATGAAGCATTAGGGCAGCGACGGTACTGTCAATTCCGCCGCTCATCGCCATCAATACTTTGCCTTTTTTGCTCATGTTGAAAAAATAATTGGCAAAGATACAATTTTAGGTTGGGGGGGAAGGTTCAATCTTATGCTAAAAGACCGGTC
>DAHXOZ010000234.1 GCA_027364635.1 bacterium
TTATTTATTAGAACTTTCTTATTAAAATTTCTGGTTACCGCTTTCACCCAATTTCTCAAACCTCCTGGAAAATAAGCTTCAATTTCATTGTCACAATAAATTTGAATGTCTGAATTTTGAGATTGTTCTATTTTTTGATTTTTCTTGTTTGTTGTGTCAGTGTTCTGTGAATAACCTACTATGCATATAAATAAAAAGCTTAAAAGAAATATCTCTTTTTTCATGAAAGGTTTTTGTGGATTTCCGCTTACACAATATTAAGCGAAATCCAATGAATTTACAAGTATTGATTATCAACACTTTTCTATTGCGTTTTTTGTATTGTTGTTGCGCCAATACGAATTTTAACATTGTCAGCAAACAAACAAAGAAGCCAACTTTAGGTTGGCCAGTTTTTGATGAAAGCAGTAAACCAATAAATTGCAAAGATTCTTATTCTCAAAATTCAATATCTAACGTTTGCGCGTACACGCTTTTTGTAAATGTTTTGGTAACGCTTTTCCCCAGGTAAGTTTCGGCTTTTACTGTGTAGGTTCCCGGTGCAACTTTTATTCTTAAAACAGAAACATATTCGCAATCGAAAATGTCTTTTGAATATTGATCGCTGTTGGTATCATAAAAAGAAATGGTGGCGGTGCATTGGTTTAAAACGCTTACGCGCACTTCATCTGAAAGTTTATTCCGCGCTTTTGTGCAGCTGCAAATAAGCAGCATTATTACAAATATTTTTTTCATCGGTTATAAATTTCGTCGGGCTGTTCGCCCGGACGTGGGTGGTAGAAATAAATGATTCCGCCTTCTGATGGGAAAGAATAAACAAAATCGCCGGGCTGGCTTACATAATCAGGAAAGCAAATTTTTGAATTATACACCTTAATCTTATCCGTAAAGAATTGGATGTCTGACCTCTTAAAATTGGGAACGTATAAAACGAAATTGTTTGTGTCGGCAGGAGTTTGATAAAAAAACACAATGCCTTTTACGGTTGGAGAATTGGTAATGTAACGTGTGCTGTTATTCAAAGGAAATTTTTTAAGAAAAAACTGCTGCTGTGAAAATGCAGAAAAGCCGGTAATGCAAAATAAAATGATGAGTAACTTTTTCATGATTAATTGATTTGAATGTATTTAAGATAACCGTTAATGGATTGGGTTTTCACGATGTGAATTTTCGATTTTAAAAAAGCAATCTTGTTGTTCAGGGCGGTAAAATTCTCGGGAATAATTCGAAGGTTATTTAGCGATTTTTCATAAGCGGATTTGAGATTCCGGATAGATTTCATCGCCATTTCTTTTGCGGAAAGATCACTGGAATTAAGGTCTTTCAGTGCCTTGTTATATTCCGACTGGATGGCTTTGTTCTCTTCTTTCTTTTGCGCTATCTCCTGCAATTTACCATTAAAGGGCTTGTCGTAGAAGAAGATTTTGCAAACAGTCAAATGAAATATTTGCTAAGATCTTACCGCCTTAAATTGAAAAAGATTTTTTAAAACCAGGAAAGATCACGATTTATCTTTTACGCAGTATAGGTTGCTTTTATATGAGCAAGTATCTTGTCCTTGGAAGTAGCTGCATCCGATTGACTGTTTTCAACTTCTTTCGACAACCTGGCCAATTCCTCATCATGAAGTGAATCTGCGAACCATTTGGAGTAATCATGCCGTTTCAGGTGAAAATTCCAGGTTTCATCGTCCACACCTTCCGCCATTTGAACAAATAGCAATACATTGTTGGCTTTCAGGTTGAGTTTATTTTCCGGTCCTTTAAATAGAAAGGCATTATAGTCCATATCTCCCGTGGCATATTTTCCTATATGGCGTTTAATTAAGTGTTCCGGTTTTTTTGTTTCAATAACAAAAGGAGCAGATTGGCTAATTTCCCAAACCCATACCTTTCCTTTTGGCAATGCATGTACTGAACTAAAATCATTGCTTATCTCTTTTATTTTTGCGAAGTCCGATAAGACCTGTGCAGGTTCGTCCCCCATTGCAATCACGGTATCAATATATTTAAAAACACTTCGGTTGATATTGTTTGCCACCGTAGAAATAAACAGTGTGTTCTTTAGGTTATCAGGCAGACTGAAAATACTTTCATCCATTTCTACGGGCAAAACATGGTTGCTTTCATCAATGATTAACCAATGCGGGTGACCCTTTTTATTTTTCAGGTCACTAACTCTTGTAATAAATTCATTAAAGAAAAAGGGTCTTTTTTCTATCTGGATACCCAGTAAACAAACAATGGCATTCTGTCCCGGATGGTCAAGAATTGCTGTTACCTCATCTGCAACAGGAGCGTGAGCGCTATCTCCGATCACAACGGCATTAGGAAAATCCGTATAATCACCTTCAGGATCAAGAATGCAAAACTGGTGTTTGGTTGCTACCAGTGCTTCCATGAAGGTTGTGGTTAATGTTGATTTACCACCACCTGAACTTCCAAGCAGAACGATTCCCTTTCTGTAAGCACTTAGACTAAAATCCTCACCGTCCTTTTTTCCGATCACTAGTCTGCTTTTAGTGATACGTTCATCGGCAAAGGCAAGATCATCTTTTATTAAAGAGGCAATGAGCTCCACCACCCCTTCCCCATGATCTTTTTGGGTAACAATCGTTGCTTCCTTTTTAATAGAATCGAGTGCGTTGGCAACAGCTACACCGCATTCTGCAATCCTGAACATTGCCTGGTCATTTTCGGCATCCCCAACTGCCGCGGCATTGTGCACCGATATTTTCAAATGATCTAATGCGGCTACTAAGCCGGAAGCTTTATTAATACCAGGGGGCAAAACCATTACAGCACCTTTATTAAAAATAACCTGGTATTCAATATGTGCATTATGTATGGCTTGCAACACTACACCCTCATTCGGTTCCCATGTCGCAACAATTACCTTCCCTATGGATAGCGGGGACACTTTTTTTTGCCTTAATTCATGAATGAAATTTTCAGGCGGCCTTTCTGCCAACAATATTTCATTTCTGCTTGCAGGATCAAATAACAGGGCACCATTTTCTGCAACGATAAGATCAAAGAGTTCATATTCCGGGAAAACGGTTTTTAAGTCATCCAGTTCACGTCCGGTAACAAGAATGACTTTCCTGGAGGATGCCTTGCATCGTTTTAAGGCTTCGATGGTTTCATGGCCTACTTTTCCATGAAATGCAATAGTTCCATCGTAATCGGTTGCCAATACATGATACCGCATACTTTTTTTAACCATTCATGCATGAATCATGCTAAAAAAAATAAAATTCGTAATTATTTTCAGGAGTCTGGTTAACAAATTTCTCTCTCAGCAGGACCGTCTTAGGTAACTATGCGGTTTGCTAATCTCATGTGAACAGCATTGAGACCAAAAGAAAATAAGCTATTTTCCCTTCAGGCGATATTGGCTTTGGGTAAACCTGAGAGGTATTGCATTCCCTTCTCCGTAAGGGATATAACAGCTACAGAAAGTTGCTTCATGGTAACAAACTCTTCTTTTTGCAGTTCTTTGAGGTGGTCAACCACCTGGTCCCAAGGCAAGCTTTGGTTAAGAATGAGTTCATTGATATGTAGCAGCGTAGTAGTGGGGTTCGGGTAATCTTTAACGATCGAATAGATGGCAGACAGGGTGGTCCATTTCGTTTCCATATTCAATATTAAACCATTTTTCAACACAAAAAGCCACGTTAGCGGAACTATTTGTTAACATATTATATTCATGCAAAGTTGGCGTACAGACTTCAAATTAACAGTAAATCAACAAATTTATAGCTTGTGAGCATTTTAAAGGTTACTCCCAACTTTTCAAATCCATCGATCAATTTTTTCGAATCGATTCCATGTAGATTATGCAATGCAAACAATCCGACAATGGCAGACCCCTTTGGAAATGAAACTATGATCATTTTTTTATCCGTAAAAACGAAATATCAACTTTAATGACGGTGCCCCGGCACAGTACTCCCGCCTTATTTTTAAATCCAGCCTCCGGCAAAATAAGTCGTGACAACTGCGCCGGATAAAGTATTTGGTATTTCAATCCCCTCCCACTCTTCCACCATTGCTGAATATATTTCTACAGCGGGACGGGAATCAAATACAGGTTTAACAAAAAAGATAGTTTAAATTTCAAATACTCCGGATTGCATATTTTATAATCCCTGTTGGAAAACTTTTTTGCACGAGGAATAGGTGATTATCTAAATTTTTATCGCGGAAACATGTTCATTTTTTCCCTTTGACAATGGTACACCAGCCATTGTCTTTCCTGAGGTACCCGTATTCGAAACAAAACACATATTCTTTCCCGTCCCCCTGGTTAATCCGGTTGTGTGTATGATACCGGAATAAAAATCCTTCATCCAGTAAGGCTTGTTCCTTCAGTGATACCACCTCCTTTTTGTTCAGGGCTTTTTCGAGTATCCGGCGATTATTTTTTAAAATAGTAACCACCTTACCGATTTGTTC
>DAHXOZ010000235.1 GCA_027364635.1 bacterium
GAAGGAATTGCGGAAATGAAACGCATATCCAAAAAATTATTGGACGACTCTTTCACCACTGCACTCAGTGGTACTTCGCGCGATTTCTCAGAAAGTTCAGGCAATACAGCTTTTGCTTTTTTCCTTGCGTTGATTCTTATTTACCTGGTGCTTGCCGCACAGTTTGAAAGCTTTATCGATCCGTTTATTATCATGATCACCGTACCGTTGGCTCTTGCAGGCGCCTTGCTTTCTTTATGGATCTTTGGACAAACGTTCAATATTTTCTCTCAAATTGGAATGATTATGTTGATCGGTTTGGTAACCAAAAATGGTATTCTTATTGTTGAATTTGCCAATCAAAAAAGAGACCAGGGAATGAAAAAAATAGACGCAGTCGTTGAATCTGCTTATTTACGTTTAAGGCCGATTTTGATGACGAGTCTTGCCATGTCTCTTGGAGCTTTACCGCTGGCACTTTCTATTGGAGACGCTTCCACAAGCCGTATTCCGTTGGGAATCGTAATTGTTGGTGGCATTATGTTTTCACTGATCCTTACTTTGTATGTTGTGCCGGCGATGTATGCTTTTCTCTCACGTAAAAAACAACCGTTGCATGAATCGCTTTTATAAAATCTTTTTTATTTTTTGTTTCGTTTTTTTGTTCCAATTTTCATTGCATGCACAGGATACATTGCTTACCGCACAGGAAGCTGTGAAAACGGCGATTGAAAATAATTACGGCGTTATCATCAGCAAAAATGAAATTGAGATTGGCTCAATTAATAACAGTTGGGCAAATACAGATGCCATACCACTTATAAGCGCTACAGCCACCAAGCAAATAGGTGTCAATAATCTTAATCAGAAATTAAGTAATGGCACTGTAATCACAAAAAACGGAAATAAAACACAAAATCTTAATGCAGGCATCGCAGTTAACTGGCGGATTTTTGACGGGTTGAAAATGTTTGCTACCAAAAAAAGATTAGAAGAATTAGAAAGAAGCGGCGAATATGCATTCAGAAAAAATCTGAATGAAACGGTTTACAATGTCATCAGTTCTTACTACAATATTGTTACCCTTAATGAACAAAAGAAAGCGACGCTTGAGCAGATCAATTTATACACTGACCGTTATAATCTTGCTGAGAGGCGACTGGAAATCGGAACAGGCGCAAAATATGAAGTGCTTCAGGCGGAGGTTGATTTGAATGAGCAAAGATCTAATTTACTTTCACTGCAAAATTCGATAGCCGTTGCAAAATCTTCTTTGCAGAATCTTTTAGGACAAGCTCCGGACACCACTTTTGAAGTGGCAGACACCATCCTGGTGTTGCCTTTGCCTTCATATCCTGATGTGCAAAATAAGATCAATCAACAAAACCCCGATGTGCTTTTGGCCAACAGCCAGTTGTATATTTTAAACCAGGAAAAGAAAGAAATTAATGCTGCAAGATTTCCAACTGTTGAATTGAACGGGTATTATAATTTTGCAAGAAACAGTAGTGGCGCCGGTTTCAACCTGCTTAACCAAACCTATGGCCCTTCAGGATCAGTAGGAATTTCTGTTCCGATATTCAGTGGAATTGTTATAAAAAAACAATTGCAGATCAGCGATATCCAGGTAAAGGATCAGCAAATTGCTATTGACCAGACAAGAAACAATTTAGAAACGCAGCTTAAAAACGCTTACATCAATTATAACAATGCGCTGAAAGCTATTGAGCTTGAAAAAAATAATCTTGTACTGGCCAAAGAGAATATCATGATCGCCATGGAGCGATATAAAAGATTAAATATCACTTCTGTTGAACTCAGGCAAATCCAGATTAGTTATAACGATGCCAGGAACCGTTTGTACAATGACCTGTACCAGGCAAAAATAGCCGAGACAACTGTGGCCTTATTATCAGGAGATATTGCCAATCTGTAACCTTGCATTATCTTTATCGTAAACAAATTACCAATGGCAAAAGCGAAACAACCGGTTGTCGGTATCATCATGGGCAGCGACAGCGATTTAAAAATTATGCAGGCTGCTGCGGATATTTTAAAAGATTTTGAGGTTCCTTACGAAATAACAATTGTTTCGGCACACCGCACGCCGATGCGCATGGTTGACTATGCTTCATCTGCCACCGGGCGTGGATTAAAAATAATTATTGCCGGTGCCGGAGGCGCCGCACATCTTCCCGGCATGATCGCTTCCTTAACCACTCTTCCTGTTATCGGCGTTCCTATAAAATCTTCCAATTCTATTGACGGCTGGGATTCCTTGCTTTCAATTCTACAAATGCCCAATGGCGTGCCTGTAGCTACGGTAGCCCTAAATGCAGCAAAAAACGCGGGAATATTAGCTGCAGAAATCCTGGGAATTTCAGATAAAAATGTATCCAAAAAGTTAGTTGCATATAAAAAGCAAATGAAGGAAGAAGTAGAGAAAAAAGCAAAAGCAGTTGAAGCAAAAGGAGGTTCGTAAAACGATTATAGTAAACGAATAAATATTGAAGATTTTTATTTTGTATAAAGTTAAAAGTTGGCTTTACGAAATCTGTTTCTCTTTAATAGGTACTTCGCAAAAGTGATTTAAGTGAATGATAATCAGGGAATATATTTATTTAAGAAATAGATTTGAAGGGTAAAACCTTTCTACTATTTTTGAGTTAGGTGCAATGGCAAGACAACAATGACAAACGAATTAACTTTTAATACAAATTCCCAATTTCAATCTGTGACTTTCGACAAAGACGCAGATAGTTGGTATTTTGTGTTCACTGGCAAAATAGCTTTTAATGTTTCTGCTTTCTGGAGACTTTTAAATGACAAACAAATTCATCTTGTATCCATTGACCACGGACATCAATTTGGGTTACCTAAACCTGTCGACCTCACCCAACTGCTTACTGACTCTTTAACTGGGAAGACTTTACTCGAAATAAAAGTGAAGCAGAACACCGCCGACCTACTTTTGACTTTAACAGACAATTTTGAATTAGAAATATTTATTTCCTCGACAGGCTATGAAACTTACAACTTCTCCGTAGACAAAAAGATTTATATTGGAATGGGATCGGGAGAAATTGCAGTGTTTGACGACATATAATAACCCCACAGCACCCAATTTACTGACAAGAATAATAATCCAAGGCAATATTCAAAGACGATTAAAAAAGAGAATTAGATTTTTTAGCTGCCAATTAAATTTTATAGTAAAACTTAATCAACAAATATAACCTTCCTCCACAAGTTTCACAGTAAAGCAACAAATATCCTGCTTTTTATTTCCTTTCTTCTTCAACATTTTCCACCACACAAAATTCCTGCGTCAGCGGCAATGAAGCATCGTAAAGCATTTTAAAAAAATCATCTCCCAGGCGGGAATAAAAAAGCATAAAGTTCTCTGTTCGTTCCTGTAGGCCGTCATTAGGAAATAAGCCTGAAAAAATTTTAGTCAATTGATTTTTCTGATCTGAAAATTTTCTTTTTTCGGCATGAAGAATTTTCTTTTCAAGCGCGGATAATTTTTTGTGGTTCATGATACTGAAATTATTTTTTCAAAAGAAGAAATGAAAACAGAACTGCAGCAGCATCCTGAACGTTTTAGTCCGAATGTAATTTTGCGTGGATTATTTCAGGAAATTATTTTGCCCGATGTTGCGTGGATTGGCGGCGGTGGCGAACTTGCTTACTGGCTTCAACTGAAGGAACTTTTTAAAAATTACGAAGTTCCGTTTCCTGTTTTGATCCTACGCAATTCTTTCCTTATCGTGGAAGAAAAATATGAAAGATTATTGCAGAAATTAAATTTAAAAGCGATTGATCTTTTTAAAGGGAAAGAAAATTTATTGAATGAGATAGTAAACAAAGAAACTTCGTCGATTTTAAATCTGGACAAACAAAAGAAGGAGTTGCAATTTTTGAACTTATTTCTACATCTTCGCTTTCGGAAGGTGATAAAAAATCGTTATTACAATATTCAGCTGTTTCAATTGCGATAAATAGTCTTCGGGGCTTCATTTCATCATTAACTGCTAATGCGCCTTTTGGAAAATATATCCTTCCTTCCATTGATGTTAATAACTTGTTTCAGCAAAAAGTGAATACGCCGAAAAAAAATAGTCTAGCCAAAAGAAAAAAAGTGACCAAAAAAAAGTTAAACTTTTAATGGTCTACTGCCAACATTGATATTGCCATAGTGGAGTGGCTTTTAGCCGCCGTAGGTGTATGATTTAAGCCGCAGTCTGTTCTACTGACCACCGGCCATAAAAAAAGAATAAGCATACGATCATTTGTTGTTTCATCTGCAGGCTTCACAGTAAAGCAACAAATATCCTGCTTTTTATTTTCTTTCTTCTTCAACATTTTCCACCACACAAAATTCCTGCGTCAGCGGCAATGAAGCATCGT
>DAHXOZ010000236.1 GCA_027364635.1 bacterium
ACCGCATCACTGTCTGCCTTATAATAAACCTTCCCATCTTTAAACCTGGAAGTCAACCAAACCGTGGATTGACAACCTTTGATAATATTTTCTTCCACTTTAAATTTATCATCCAGCGGTTCTAATTTTTTTCCAAGGTCGATGATGTATTCATATTTTTCTTCCCATGTATCAAACAAAGAAAATTCTTCTACAATCTCTTCTTCCCTTTCTTTTATGGTTTTGTTTTCGTTCATTACGTTAGCATTTTTATCGCCTTCTTTACTGCTGACACCAACCTGTCCACTTCTTCTTTTGTATTGTACATAGCAAATGATGCACGAACGGTTCCCGGAACTCCAAAACGCTTCATCAATGGTTGAGTGCAATGGTGGCCAGTCCTTACAGCGATTCCCTGGTTGTCCAGCAATACACCAATATCCTGCGGATGTGCATTTTTTATTACAAAAGAAATAAGGCTTACTTTATTTTTGGCGGTGCCTATGATCTGCAAACCTTCAATAACACTCAATTGTTCAGTTGCATATTTCAGTAAATCATTTTCATGATTCCTGATAATATCTTTTTTGTTTTCCGTTACAAAATCCAATGCCACTTTTAAAGCAATGGTATCGGCGATATTTGGCGTTCCCGCTTCATATTTATAAGGAAGATCACTAAAAGTTGTCTTTTCGAAAGTAACTTCTTTAATCATTTCACCACCACCCATGAACACCGGCATTTCCTCAAGAATTTTCTTTTTACCGTACAACACGCCAACTCCCGTTGGTCCGTAAACTTTATGCCCGGAAAAAGCAAAAAAATCACAATCCATTTCCTGCACATCTATGTCCAAATGAACGGTTGATTGTGCGCCATCCACAAAAACCAAAGCACCTGCTTTATGCGCTTCATCAATAATTTCCTTCACCGGGTTCACCGTTCCCAAAGCATTGGAAACATGAACAATGGAAACTAATTTTGCTTTTGAAGAAAGTAATTTTTTATATTTATCCATCAAAAGTTCGCCTTCATCACTTACCGGAATAATTTTTAAAACTGCTTTCTTTTCGTTACAAAGAATTTGCCAGGGAACTATGTTGGAATGATGCTCCATCCCGGAAATTATGATCTCATCTCCTTCTGTAATATTTTTTCTTCCCCACGTATAAGCCACCAAATTCACGCCTTCTGTGGTACCTCTTGTAAAAATAATTTCATCTGTTGATTTTGCATTGATGAAATCTTTCACCGTTGTCCTTGTTGCTTCATACGCAGCAGTTGCTTCTTCTGCCAATGTGTGAACCCGGTGGATGTTAGCGTTATAATTTGAATAGTAATAATTTAATGCATCAATAACGGCCTGCGGCTTTTGAGAAGTGGCAGCGTTATCCAAATAAACCATTAACTGGTTGTTCACTTCGCGCTCAAGAATAGGAAAAGATTTTCTGATCTCGCTTACATCAAATGTGGGTTTTATCGTTGTAGTTGTTTCCATGATTTACTCCTCCATATTTACTTCTGAAAGCCTTGCACTGATTAGCTCCTCCGCAAATTCGCGCAATGGTTCTATTTTAATTTCATCAAGAATGTTGGAGGCAAACGCCTGCAATAACATTGCCTGCGCATGTTCTTTTGAAATGCCTCTTGCCCGTAAATAAAACAAAGCTTCTTCATCCAATCTTCCGACAGTGCAACCATGAGAACATTTTACATCGTCTGCATAAATTTCGAGTTGCGGCTTGCTGTTTACGTTGGCATTATCGCTCAATAAAATATTGTTATTACTTTGATAGGCGTTCGTTTTTTGTGCGTCAGGCCTTACAAAAATTTTACCACTAAATACGCCTGTTGCACTATCATCGATAACACCTTTGTACAATTCATTGCTGAAACAATTCGGCATTTTATTATCAACCAATGTGTGATTATCTACATGCGTTTTTCCTTTCAACAAGTACAATCCGTACATGTGTGCTTCGTTGCCTTGTGCCTCCATGATGATGTTGGTATTGTTCCTGATCGTTCCACCGTTCAACGAAAGAACAAGTGTATGCACAAAACATTTTCCAATTTGCCTGATGTGTGTAGTAGCTACCTGGCTGGCGGATATTTTATCATTCTGAATTTTGTAATATTCTAAAATAGCATCGGTGTTAACGACTATTTCCATTACCTCATTCGTAAAACTATCCATCGAACCAATAGTTTTATAACTTTCCACGATCTGCACTTTTGAACGTTGGTCCACGTACATAAGACTGCGCGGCTGCGCTAATATGTGATTGTCTCTTGCGTCCGAAATGTGATACAGGTAAACAGGATTTTCAATTATTTGTTTCTTTACTACATAAATAAAAACGCCACCATAAATAAAAGAAGTATTGAGCGCATGAATTCCGTCGTTGATAAAGAGATTGCTTTTCCCAAGATGTTCTTTTACGATCTCACTGAAATTACTGTTTTCGGCTTCTTCCAAAGGCATAACAACCAATTGCTCGTTAGAACTGCGAATGGTAGAAAGTTCTTCAACAAATTTCCCATTTACAAATACCAGTTCATTCGCATTTTCAAATCCCGGCAGGCGCATTTCATCTATATCGTTTTTTGTAACCTGCGATTGCTTTTTATCTTCAGTAAGCTGGTATTCTTTCTTAAATAAATTGCTTACAGGTGCACCACTGTATTTCCATTCTTCATTTTTATGAGTTGGAAGCCCCTTATTATTGAAAGTGTCAAAACCTTCTTTTCTTACCTGCGTTAAAAAAGCATCAGGGTCCAAAGACTGGAGTTGGTTAAACTTTTCGCCGAAATATTCTAATTTAATTTGTTCCATTTTTTTATTCTTGCCACGAATAACACAAATTGTTTTTTGTGCTCTTCGAATATTGAGTTATTTATGTAAATCCCTAAACCATCTAAACCTCTAAACTTTCTAAACCATCTAAACCATAAACCTCTAAACTTTCTAAACCTCCTCTTTCAAACTCAGTTCTTCTTTAATAAAATCGTATCCTTTTTCTTCCAGTTCCAGTGCCAATTCTTTTGTGCCGTTTCTAACGATTTTACCATTGAGCAATACATGCACAAAATCAGGCTGTAAATAATCCAGCAAGCGCTGATAGTGAGTGATGACAATAATAGCGCGGTTTTCATCACGCAATTTATTTACCCCGCTGGCCACGATTCGAAGAGCATCAATATCAAGCCCGGAATCAGTTTCATCCAAAATGGTAAGTTTAGGCTCAAGCATCGCCATCTGAAAAATTTCATTCTTCTTTTTTTCACCGCCTGAAAATCCTTCGTTGATGGAACGCGTTAATAATGATTTATCAATCTCAACAAGGTTCATTTTCTCTTTCATCAGTTTCATAAATGATACCGCGTCCAATGGTTCTTCTCCATGGTATTTCCTTTTCTCATTCAATGCGGTCTTGATGAAATTCACTGTGCTTACTCCCGGAATTTCTACAGGGTACTGAAAGGCAAGAAATAAACCTTCACGTGCGCGGTCTTCCGGAGATAATTCCAAAATATCTTTTCCGAGAAATTCTACTGAACCTTCAGTTACTTCATATTCTTCTCTTCCCGCCAAAACAGAAGCAAGCGTGCTTTTGCCTGAACCATTCGGGCCCATGATCGCATGAACTTCACCTGCTTTTATGTCAAGATTAATTCCTTTTAAAATTTCCGTTCCTTCTACAGATGCATGCAAATTTTTGATTGATAACATATTTGTTTATTGAGTATTTAATTCGTAATTTTTAATTCGTAATTCTTAATTCTAACCGACGCTTCCTTCCAAACTAATCGCCAATAATTTTTGCGCTTCCACGGCAAATTCCATCGGCAACTGGTTCATTACTTCTTTTGCAAAACCGGTAACGATCAATGCTACCGCAGCCTCTGTATCAATACCACGTTGTCTGCAATAAAACAACTGATCTTCCCCGATTTTTGAAGTCGTTGCCTCGTGTTCAATTACAGCCGTATTATTTTTAGATTCGATGTAAGGAAAGGTATGTGCGCCACATTTATCACCAAGTAAAAGGGAATCACACTGTGAATAATTTCTTGCATTCAACGCATTCTTTCCGGCACGAACCAAACCACGATAACTGTTCTGGCTTTTGCCGGCAGAAATACCTTTTGATACAATTCTGCTTCTTGTATTCTTCCCGATATGAATCATTTTTGTTCCGGTATCAGCTTGCTGAAAATGATTAGTTAAAGCAACTGAATAAAATTCTCCGATGGAGTTATCACCTTTCAAAATAACACTAGGATATTTCCAGGTAATTGCTGAACCGGTTTCCACCTGTGACCATGAAATTTTAGAAAATTCGCCATTACAAATGCCGCGCTTGGTT
>DAHXOZ010000237.1 GCA_027364635.1 bacterium
AAGATAGTATTGATTGTTCTTGGCGTTTTAGTGATAAGTTTTGTCTTACTCCTTTTACGTTCGCGAAGCCAATCACGTAAAATAAGATTGCAGGAGATACAAAAACAGATGGTTCAAACCGAATTAAGATCTATTCGTTCGCAATTCAATCCGCATTTCGTGTTCAATGCTTTGAATTCTATTCAGGGACTCATGACAAAGAACGATCCGGAAAACGCGTCAAAATATTTAATCGAATTCAGTGAACTTATGCGCGAAACACTTAAAGCGGGCAACAACGAATTTGTAAGTATTGTGAAAGAAATAAAAATGTTGGAAAATTATCTGAACCTGGAAAAGCTGCGTTTCGGTTTCTATTATCAAATTGAGGTGGACAAAAACATAGATACCAATGCTGTTGAAATCCCAGGTATGCTTTTGCAACCATTAGTGGAAAATGCCGTAAAGCATGGTATATCTGCTTTACAGGACAAAGGAAATTTGATGATACCATTTGAAAAATCTGGGAATGATATGTTGGTATATGTAAAGGACAATGGCAAAGGTTTCGAGGAAAAGGACGAAACGAAAGGGTTCGGGCTTCAACTGACAAAAGAAAGAATAAAGCTGCTGAATGAGACATTTAATCAACAGCAAATATCCTTGTCCTTAACAAGGATAAATGATAAAACACAAGTAATGCTTCATTTTAAAAACTGGTTAATATGATAAGAGCAGTAGTTATTGATGATGAAAAAAACAATATTGATAATCTAATTGGTCTTTTGAAAAAATATTCACTTGATGTGGATGTTACAGGTATTGCAACGAATGCAGATGATGCTGTAGAACTAATTATTAATACCAATCCTGATTTGCTTTTCCTCGATATTCAAATGCCCGGCAAAAATGGATTTGATGTTTTGAGGGCACTGCCACAACATCCGTTTGAAGTGATTTTTGTCACGGCTTATGACCAGTACGGAATACAGGCTGTAAAGTTTGCAGCAATTGATTATTTGCTAAAACCCATAAATCCGGAAGAATTGAAAATATCCATTGCAAAGGTTGAAGACAAGATGAATAAAAAGAAAGGAAATCTTCAACTAGAAAATCTGCTGGAACTCATCAAAAACAAGGATTCCAAAAATGAACATAAGCTTGCTCTTGCAACAACTAAAGAAATCCGTTTTGTAAATACCAATGATATTATACACTGTGAATCTTCCAACGCATACACCAAATTTTATTTGACTGACGGCAAATGTATCATGGTATCCAAGCCGATTTTTGAATACGAAGAATTGCTAACCGATTATGATTTTATCCGTTGTCATCAATCACATTTGGTGAATAAAAAATTTATTAAAAGCCTGATCAAAGAAGACGGTGGCCATCTGATTCTGGAAGATAGCACCCAAATACCTATATCAAGAAGCAAGAAAGAAAATGTACTAAAGGCATTAACAACAATTAAAAAATAAAACTGAAAAATGAAACAATTAATATTTGTCTCGTTCCTGCTTCTTTCCTTTTCGGTTCATGCGCAAAATGCTAGCTCAAATTTTCCACTTGCAATTGAAGACGTAAGAATGGATAACTATTTACAAAATCACAAATTGCCCACCGTTGCCATCCAGGTAAACAATATACCAGACAGCATAAAAAAAATAAGCATTAAATATACACTTGTAACTTTTGGTGCAAATTTTCAGATACAGAAATTTACACAAACAGATTCCAAAGGCTTTGCAAGAATAGTGTTAAATCAAAATTTACCTTTCCAACAAATATTTCTAAGTGTAGGTGATTATTTATATACATCAATTTATGTGAATTCAGGCTTAACGATTACAATAAATGCCAGTAAAATTAATAAAGATGGTGTTTATATGATTGGCGATGGAATAACCTATTCTGGCGTTGACGGTGAATTTAATACAGTGATGAATAAACATGTGATTTTTAAACAGGAGTTAAAAAATAAATTACAAAATGATTTGCGTTCGGTATGCTTTGAAAGAACTAAATTACCTGTCTCAATTTTCTTAGAAAGAATAGACTCTATACATCAGGCTCTTAATCAAATTGACGAATTATTTATTAATCGGTTTCCTAAGTACAGATGGGCTATAAGCAATGAAACAGCATCCATGTTTTATGGGAATCTTTGCTCCTCATATTGGTTTGACACCATGCCTGAAAACTTATTTTCTGAAATTAATGAGCACAAACCTTTCTTTACAAGTAACGATGGAGTATTGTTTTATAACTATTTATATAATTATATCATAACCAGGAAAAATAATTCATTACCTCCTTTTGATGACAACCTGCTTTTTAAAAATTACAATCAATATGATGCAAAAAGACAAAAGCTGCTGGATTCATTAAAAGATTATAAACAATTAAACGGGTACCAACGAAAAGAAAAAGCTTCTGCAATAAGAGAGGCAGAAAAGAGAAAAAGAAATCTTTTTGCCCAGGAAATGGGAATATTCAAAGTTGTAAATTCTATCCATTTAATTGACAGTATATATAAAAAGCCCAAGTCAGATATTTTAAAGACTTTTCTTCTTAATACAGGTAAAGATGCATTTGCGCAAACTTATCCTGAAATCACAAACAGTATGAAAACCGGATGGTGCAAGCAACTTGCAGTAACCGAACTTGCTGAATTAAATTTTAAACAAAAAAAAATAGACAGCCTCCTTGCTTCAGCCAAGCAATTTAACAGCAAAAATAATTTTATTGGAACTCCTTTAAAAGAATTGCCCTTTGGCGCTAATTTATACAGTTTAGACAGTTTCGCTAATGTGAACGATTTTATTATCAATCTTAAATCTAAATTTAAAAACAAGGCATTGATCATTGATTTCTGGGCAACCTGGTGTATACCATGCATTGCAGATTTGCCATATAGTAAACAAATCCACGAAGCGAACAAAGATTTGCCAATAGCCTATATTTATATCTGCACAAATATTTCTTCAAATATTAAGCTTTGGGAAAACAAGGTTGTAGGTTTAAAAGTACCCGGTACACATATTTTTATGGATGAAAAAATGGTAGAAGCGTTAAAGAGTAGCTTTGATAATGCCGGTGCAGGATTTCCGACCTTTGTAGTATTTGATGCAAATGGAAAACTTCGTCCAAATGCTATTCAAAGGATGCAAATTATGGACAGAGACAATTTAAAAACTGCAGTCGGCCTTTAAAATTAATCCACGTTTTATTTTTATGTGACTTATAATATTCATTATACGGGCACGATTTGAAAATCATAGCCCCTACATCAATTATTTAGTCAACCCTTAATAATGAGCGTAATGCACAATCAGCAGGGATTTGGGGATAAAAAGTGAAGCTAAAATTTGCAGGAAAAATGAATTTTGTATTCAAAACCTTGCAAATTATTTTTATGATTTCAAAACCAAAACCCCTCTCACAGCTTGGCTTTTACAGTACATTCGAAGAACAACTTAATAGAAGCCATCCTCTTTATATTTTAGCCAATCAAATCAATTGGAATATTTTTGAAGAAGCGTTTGCAAAACTATATTCAGAAGAAGGGCGACCTGGAAAACCTATCCGGTTGATGGTATCATTGATCATACTCAAACACATTCGTAACATAAGCGATGAAAGCGTAGTAGAACAATGGGCTGAGAATGCTTATTACCAATATTTCAGTGGTGAAAAAATGTTTGCGGCTGGTGAACCTTGTGAAGCATCCGAGTTGGTTCATTTCAGGCATCGCATTGGAACCGAAGGAATAGAATTGATTTTTAAAGAAAGCATCCGCATCAATGGCAAAGATGCCCGGGAGCAGGAAGCTACCACCGATACCACGGTTCAGGAAAAAAATATCACCTATCCGACAGACAACAAGCTGCATCGTAAAATTATTAAAAAATGTATAGCAATTGCAGACGAAGAAGACATAGTACTAAGGCAAAGCTATAAGCGGGTTTTAAAGAAATTATTAATGGATCAGCGATTTAGAAACCATCCCAAAAATAAAGGGAAAGCAAGAAAAGCAGACAAAAAAGTAAAAACCATTGCAGGAAGATTGGTTCGGGAGTTAGAGCGCAAATTACCACCCAGCCTTTATCAGAACACTCTTGTTTTGTTTAAAAAAGTATTGGCACAAAAAAAATCTGATACAGGAAAAATTTATTCATTGCATGAACCCCACGTTGCGTGTATCAGCAAAGGGAAAGAACATAAAAAATATGAGTTTGGCTCCAAGGTTTCGGTCATCAGTACCAAAAATAGCGGAGTGATTATTGGCGCCATCAACATAGAAAAGAATGTACATGACAGCAAAACATTACAACCTT
>DAHXOZ010000238.1 GCA_027364635.1 bacterium
TAAGGAGTTAGTTTTCCTGCTTCCGGAATGTTGAAATTTCTTACCATGGAACCGGCAACATATTTGTAAAACAAACCCATTAAACATCCACTTACCACCGATAGTATTAATCCCTTTTTTGAAACTTGCCGGGAATCATTGGTTTGTAATTTTTGGTAAGCTCTTGCATTAAGTATAATTGCCAATGCAATTAAAGCAACCCCTCCAAATATTAACACAGGATTTCCCTGTGGATTTGAAATATAATTTACAATTACACCCAATACCAATGCAATGCCAATACCAACCGGAAATGCAACGGACATGCCTGCGATGGCTATTGCAGCTACTAATAATATATTTGCTAAATTAAAAATAACACCTCCAGCAAGTGAAGAGAATAGGTTACCCAAGTCAGCTTGCTTAATATCTTCAAGAAAAGCCCTTCCTTCACTCCCGTGGCTTCCCAAGGTAAACGCCAGCAACAATGTTGTTAGTAGTATCCCAAAACCATAATCCCAATAAAAGAGTTCAAACCGCCAGGTTTTGGTGGTAAGTTTAGTTGTGTTGGCCCACGATCCCCAGCAAAACATGGTGATAACACAAAGCATAATTGCCAGTGAGTAATTTTCTACAATAAACATAAGCTATCTTTTGTTTGATATAATTAAATTTCAATTTCACTTCTATAAGGAACGGATACCTGTGCTCCTAACCTGGTTACTGAAATGGAAGCTGCTTTCACCGCAAATTGTATTGCTTTCTCCCAATCCATATTTTCAGTAATGGCCACCGCTAATGCACCACAGAAAGTATCGCCGGCTGCAGTTGTATCCATTGCTTGTACCAAGGGTGCATCTATCATCAATGACAAGTTCTTATTTTTAAAGTAAGCACCTTTGCTGCCCAATGTGATCAACACATTCTGTACTCCTTTTTTTAATAAAAAGTCGGCTGCCATAGAAGCAGTTGTTTCATCATATACAGTTATACCAGTAAGTAAAGAGGCTTCTGTTTCATTAGGTGTTAAAAGAAATAAACCATCCAATAACTCATCATCCAACTTTTGTGCGGGTGCAGGATTGAGTATTACTTTTTGGTGATTTAACTTGGCATTTTTTATTACAATTGCTATTGTTTTCATTGGTATTTCCAATTGCATTAAAATTATTTCAGCATCTGCAATATTTTTTACGGCTTTAATATCTGCCGGCAAAAGATTAGCATTAGCTCCGGATGCAACAACTATGCAATTCTCACCTTCCTCATTTACCATAATTAAAGCGGTGCCTGATGGTGCTGTTTCATCTAAAAAAACATAATCAGTATTAATATTTTCTTTTCGTAAACCTTCTATGGTTTGTTTTCCAAAAATATCATTCCCCACTTTTGTAACCAGCGTAACATCACCACCCAACCGGGCTGCGGCAACAGCCTGGTTGGCACCTTTACCGCCGGCATTCATAAAAAAAGTACCTCCCAATAAAGTTTCACCGGGCTTTGGAAGTTTTGCCGCTTTTACCACCATATCTGTATTGGCACTGCCTATTACGATTATTTTTCTCATTAGTTTTTTAGCAAAAAAATTATCTATTGTTTGATACATTTAATGGCATCCATACTTTTATATCGCCACCCGTTTGACTTGCATCTGCAAAAGGAACCATTATTAATTGATGATTGGTTGCGTTCGCTTCCTTGTCAATAATATTTACTTTATAAGCTTGTTTCCCAATCCATTGTTCAGGTAATAATGCGGCGTCACTTTTATTTCCGGGTTTTTCTACCAACAGTTTTTGGTCTGATCCAAACTGATATTTTTTTATTAAATCAACGTTTAACGAATTATCAAATGCCAAAACCTGCGGCCCTCTTTGAAATGCAATTTGACCCGGGTAACTTTTACCTCCTTTTAAAATTTGAATAGGAATTTTAAAAGAAACTTTTATTTTCTCACCGGATTTCCAAAGGCGTTTAATAACTAAATATTGCAGGTCGGTTCCTTTATATTCTTTACCATCAACTTCTGCAATGAAAGAACTGCACCACGACGGGACTCTAAAGGCGAGTGGGAAAAATGCAGTCTTTGAAGTTTTTAATGTTATGACGGAATTACCATCATCAGGAAAATTGCTTTCAATTTGTAGCGATAAGTCGATATTTTTTTTATCAGCAGTTGTATAATTTTCCTTGTAAGTTGCAGGCCCGTATAACATTAGCGTCGGAACGTTTCTTACATTTCCAAATGTAAAGTAAGGTATCAATGCAATGCCGCGCGGAACACTGGAGGTGCAACAAGTAATGCTACAGGAAAAAGGTTTTACGCCCATCAAAGGTGTATAGTAACTTACACATCCTGATTCAGGATTTTCTGCTCCGAACAACTGGTTATAAATTGATTTTTCAATTTGTTCAACATACTTTAACTGGCCGGTAATGTCTAAAAGATTTTGATTTAATTGAATCCACGTAACGGTTACACAACCTTCACCTATATGATCCTTTTCTTCTGCGGGTAATATGTCATCGCCTTTAAATACTTCAAAAGAACTGGTAGTTCCGGTAATGTACAATCTGTTGGCTACTATATCCTGCCAGGCAATTAAAACAGGCTTTAAAAATTTTGCATCTCCTGTAATACGATATAGTTTCACTAATCCAACCAAATTTGCAAGCATCTCATAAGCTTTGCCATCGGCCACTTTATTTACCTTACCGGTTGATAATAACGTGCTAATAATTTTGGGGCCATCTTTTTGCTCCCATGAATCAAGAATATAAAAACAAAAATCGAGATACTTCTTTTCACCGGTATACCTGTAAAGTTCTACCATCGGATCAAGGACACTTGTAGCAGCCATACCTACATGCTCCCCGGCTAAAACTATATCGCGTTGACCTGGTTTATTTCCAAATGTAGTACACAACAAATCGCCCATTCTTTTACAGGTCTCAAGTGAAGGCTGGTAGCCAGTGGTTGTATAATAAGCCAACAGGCCTTCAAGATTATAAACGTGCGACCATACATCCCAACTAGTCCAATAATTATCCGGCGTATAGGTTCCTAAATAACCATCTTTTAATTGAGAATTAATCAGTTCATACATCATCCGATCCATCTGTTCTTTTAGCCTGACATCGTGTGTCACTTTCCAAACATTACAAGCTGATTCCAAATATTTACCTACATGCTCCCCGATCCATGGATGATTTCCCGGCCTTTGCAGATACCCACACATTATTCCGTTCTCATCAATTTTCAAAAGACGCTCGTCCAGGTTTTGTGTAAAGCGTTTCCCCATATAACCTTCCAATATTTGATTTTGAAGCGGAACAGGAGTGAAGACATCCTTAATTTTATAAGCTACAACCGGCTTTGGTTCGGCGGCAACTTTAATATCAATTTGTTTATCAGCTAAATAAACCTGTTCATTTTTTACAGTAGCAGTACTATTATTTTGGATAACCTGGTAACCTACTTTAAATATCTTTTCCTGCCCGGATAAATCGGTCGGACGGGCATTTACCGGATGGTAATCAGTGAAGGCAACTTCAGTTTCCGAACCCTGTTCAGGCTTCACCTGTACCGGCTTTGTTTCTGTATAAACTTCTTTAGCGTTTTTATCTTCAATCCAATATTTTACTGTCCCATTAAATGCATAATTGCCCTTGTTGGTAAAATCAATTTTTGTTATAAATCCATGATCAGCCGTTTCAGTAATAGTATGCTGGATTGAAATAAAATCTGAAAACTGAATTCGGCCGATATTATAAGGCCCCTGGTACATCCCTACTCCACCAACATCCAAACTAAAAACCCTGACGGCAATTACATTTTCCTTATCCCATAGAATATCCTTTTCAGAAATAGTATATACCCGTTCAGCATCCCATTTGGTTTCATAATGAGGTGGCAAAGAACCTGTTTGACCAATCATTTTACCATTAAAAAAAGTTTGATCCACATCATCAATCTTTCCAAGATTTAGCTTTAAACCTTTTCCGTTTTCTGCACTTTTCATGCTTGAAGGAATTACTACTTTAATTCTATACCACGCGTATACATTATCTTTCATGCCTGTTGCAGCCCAACTTGAACCGATTTGCTTAGTGCTCCACGCGGCATCATTAAAAGATTGGGTTGCCCATTCCATATTATCACCTAATTTAAATTTCCAGGACACGGGCAATGGAAGTGATTGGGCTTCTGCTGTACCGGTAATAAATACCGAAATCAGTGCGAATAAGCAATACCATTTAAATTTCTGATAAAAACTGGTTTTCATAATTTATTTTT
>DAHXOZ010000239.1 GCA_027364635.1 bacterium
AAAGAAATGTACCTGAATCTATCGCGGTAGAAGAACTGGTTAATTTATTGAAAGAAAATAATGCGTGGGTAGAGCCGTCAATTAATAAAGCGCCGGTCTCAATGGCATAATGGATAAGACTTTCATCCATTGTATCTTTATTGCTGTCGCAAATAATGATTACCGGATTTTTGATATTTCTTTCATTTAATTCACCAAACATCCTGCGAATACTTTGTACTGCATTTCTATTTTCGCTGCTTAAACATAAAACTGCTGTTTGATCATTTTTAATTTTTTCAAAGAAATTATCTTTATCAGAATCAGTGGATCCTTCCGAATAACAATCCAGCATTACAAAATTTATATAAGAAGATTTTTCAACCGATTCATTTAAAAATTGTTGTTCATCCAATAGCGGGAAACATTTTGATTTATCTGAAATTTGTTTCCACGAATCATAAGAGTAAAGGAGTTTTAAAGTTCCGGGTAAAGCAAAATCAATTTGATTATCTCCACAAAAAATATAATCAGCCGCCATATCACCAATATTCCATTTGTCGGAAACGGCATTGTATTGGTAGCCGATGTCTTTCAAATCATTTGTTGTAATTCCCTCTTTTTTATGAAAATCAGCAACAACTACAGGAATGTTTTTACCCCCTATATTTTGAACCGGAAAAGAATCGCGTACATGCATTCCTGTTATATCAGGAAATAAAGCGGAAATGTTTTTAATTGCCGGAACCCGTGAGCTTTTTTCATCATTCCGGCTACTGTATCTTTTTACAATGTTTTTGCAAACCGGTATTTCAAATTCAGAATCTTCAGTAAGCGAAACACGAATCGTATCTCCAATGCCATCTTCCAGTAAAGTGCCAATGCCAATCGCTGATTTTATTCTTCCGTCTTCGCCATCGCCAGCTTCTGTTACGCCTAAATGTAATGGGTAGCAATGTCCCAACTCGGTTTGCATATTTTCGATCAGAAGCCGGTAAGCCTGCACCATTACTTTTGGATTGCTGCTTTTCATACTCAACACAATGTTGTAATAATTTTCACTTTCGGCAATTCGTAAAAATTCCATCGCGCTTTCAACCATTCCGATGGGTGTATCGCCATAACGGCTCATAATCCTGTCGCTGAGAGAGCCGTGGTTGGTACCTATTCGCATAGCCGTCCCATATTCTTTGCAGATTTTTATAAGTGGCGTAAACCGGTCCCTTATTCTTTCAATTTCTTCGACGTAATCGGCATCGGAATATTCAATGAGTTCAAACTTTTTCTTGTCAACGTAATTACCGGGATTTACACGAACCTTTTCAACAATACGTGCCGCAATTTCAGCAGCATTGGGTGTAAAATGAATGTCTGCAACTAATGGTGTGGTGTATCCGCGTTTTCGTAATTCATTTTTGATATTTAATAAATTTTCGGCTTCTTTTTTTGATGGTGCCGTAATACGTACTAATTCGGCCCCTGCTTCTATGCACCTGATACTTTGTGCTACGGTAGCTTCTGTATCCATGGTGTCGGTCGTTGTCATCGTCTGGATCCTGATAGGATTATAATTTCCTATGAGAAGATCGCCTACTTTAACTTCCAGCGTTTTCAGCCTTTTATATTCGGTTAATGATTCGGCAAAAAGTTCCATAATTCCTTTAATGATTGAGTTGCAAAAATACGAATTAGCTAATTAGCCAATTAGCCGATAAATTACCAATCTTTCTCTGGGCTGTTAGGAGCCGCAGCACCTTTTATTTTATGCATTTTATCCTGAAGTTGTTTTTCATTTTCCAGCAACGATTTTAATTTTTCTTCAGCATCCTGTTTCGATAATTTTGAAGGAGAGGGTTGTGGTTGATTGTTTTTTTGCTCTTTATTTTGAGGCTGGTTTTTGGGTTGCTGTTTCTGTTGATTTTTATTCTTGTTCTGATTTTTATTTTGTTGCTGCTGTTTTTTTTGTTCTTTTAAAACACGTTGCAAATTCTGTCTTGCATCTTCATCTTTGGGATTTAATATCAAAGCATTTTCGTAAGCAGTTATGGATTGAGGCAATTTTTTTGCTGCCTGTAATGCCACGCCTTTGTTGTAAAAAGCTTTTTGCTTTACTGAATCGTCTTTGGTATTGGCAATGGCATTATCATAAGACTTTACTGCTTCTTCTGTATTATTTTTTCTATACCATACATTGCCCAGGTTGTAACTGGCGGTAACATTAGTATCAGAATTTTTTAAGGCTTGCTGGTAAGCATTTTCAGCGGCGTTATAATTATTTTCTTTATAAGCTTTGTTGCCTGTTATAATATCATTTTTTGGAGATTGTGAAAAAGAAGAAAGACTAAATCCCAAGAAAAAAAATACAGCAACAGCACTTTTAATTTTAGATCTTTTTTTCTCTGACATGAAAAATTCAATCAATAATAAAAGAAGCGCGGCTCCTAAAAAGTATTGAAAATATTGCTTAAACGAAATGTATAAACTATCGCTTGTGCTGGTTTCTTTCCCGATATTGGCAAGTTGGCGTTTAATTTTGGAAGCTACTGCATCTGTGTTAGTATATAACTGGTAAATTCCATTTCCGGCTTTAGCAATATCACTCAATTCTTTTTCATTTAATTTGGAAATTACCGTTTCTCCTTTATCATCTTTTTTATACTGGCCTGTGGATGGATCCATTATTGGCGCGCCTTGAGGAGACCCGATACCAACCGTGTTGATCATAATTCCTCCTTTACCCAGTTCTTTAGCTTCTTTAATCGCATCATCATCGTGGTCTTCTCCATCGCTTATTAAAAGCACAGATTTGAAAGTTTTATCATTAGGATTAAACGCTGCATCGCACATTTGTAATGCATCGCTGATAACCGTTCCCTGCGTAGGCACATCATCCGGCGAAGCCGAAGCCAAATACATTTTTGCTGCTTCATGATCAACAGTTAAAGGCATTTGCAAATAACCGCGGCCAGCAAAAATTACCAAACCAATTCTGTCATCAGGTGATTTATCAATAATAGTAGAGATCAATTGTTTGGCTCGCTCAAGCCTGCTTGGTTTTATATCCTGCGCCAGCATAGATTTACTTACATCAAGAGCGATAATCAGATCTATCCCTTTCCGGTTTATTTTTTGATTACCGTTGGGAGTTACAAGGCCTGCAACCGCAAATACACAAAGGGTAAAGGCAGCAATAATTAAAATGAATTTGGTTAAAAATTTTTTTGAAGAATAGCCTGCTGTCAGTTCTTTAACCAATGAAGGATCGCCGATTTTCTTACCCGTTTTTTTCTTCCATTTTATTAATTGTAAATAAAAAATAATCATCAACGGTACGGCAGCTAATGCAATAAAATATTCTATGTATTGGAAGTGGAGCATCTTTGGCTGCTAAATTAAAAATGAAAAAGCGATTGATTTGTCGGTTTACTGTTAAATTGTTGTTTATCTACCGGGTACGATTGAACGATTTAACAATTTGATGCACATCACTTTTCTCCTTTGAAAAATCCTAATCCTTTTAATATTGATTTGGAAAAGATTTTTATGAAGCACTTGCTGCAACTGCCTCTCATTTGGAAACTTCAAAATAATTGTCAATAAAAAATATCCAATTACTTCTTATGAATAAATTTCACTTTTTACTACTTTCTTTTTTTCTTTTTGCATTTAGTTCGTGCTCATTAAACCATGCGAAGATCGATAACGACCTGAAAAAATATTTTGACTCTTCGAATGTGGAAGGATGTTTTGCTTTATTAAATAATCAAATGGGCAACATTACCGTGTACAATATGAAGTTGGATACACAAAGGCTTCCGGCCGGCACTTCTTTTAAAATCCCTGAAACTTTAATTGGTATCCAGACTGGAAAAATCATCAATGAAAACTCAACTTTAGGTAATGATAGTTCGGGTAAAAATAAGCTTACATTGAAACAAGCATTCGACAATTCATCTATCCCTTATTTTCAATCGCTGGCCCAAGAAATAGGAAAAGACACTATGAAATCCTGGCTCGATTCGCTCGGCTATGGCAACAAAAAAATAAACGGTCCGGTAGATTCTTTTTGGCTGAATAATGAACTGAAAATTTCGCCTGATGAACAATTGGGCCTGATGAGCAAGTTATATTTTGACCAGCTTCCATTTCAAAAATATGCACAGGAGATGGTTTCGAACATGATGCTAAAGGAGGATGACTCTCTTTACAAATTTAGTTATGCAACAGGTACTGGCTTAGATGAAAAAAATTAC
>DAHXOZ010000023.1 GCA_027364635.1 bacterium
GAAGGATCTTTTATCCAGTCGCTTTGAAGTAAAGTGGAAACCTGTATGTCATTATTTAGTTTGGAAACGGTGCCTTTCACAATAGCTAAATGGTGGAACACACAAAACAATATATCCGGTTACTGGAGCCAGTCTAAAACGTTTTATAAAGCAACCGTAAAAACGGAGAACACAAGTTATTATGTCAACTCTACACAAACATTTACCTTACCAAAAGAGTTCTCTTTGCAATTATCTGGTTATTATTATGCAGGAGGTAGCTGGGGACTATATTATTTTGATCCTATGGGTTCAATTGACCTTGGTGTACAAAAGAAATTTGTTGCAAAAAAATCTACCTTATCATTCAACATAAGAAGTTTGGTAAAAACACTTGCTTCCAATTCCTATGCCGAGATACCGGAGCAAAACCTGATTGCAAAAAACAGGTCTATTTATGGGTACACCAATTACAGTCTTTCATTTAACCATAGTTTTGGAAGTGATAAAGTAAAAGGGAAGAGAGACAGATCAACAGGTGCGGAGGATGAGAGGGGAAGAGCTTATTAGAATTTATTTATTCGCTTTCCTGGCCGTTCGTGTCACATAGAAGTTTGCGATGCAAAATTTATAAACTTCAACTTTTCTATTGCAGTTTAGTTGGTAACTTCAATCAATAATTATAGAATGCTTTGCTGGTGAACCAAATTACTCAATCCTCACCTATCACCGGAAATAGCAGCCATCTACACTTAAGACCAGCAGCGCTTTTTTCAATTCCGGGTAAATTAATACGATAGCAGGGGAAGTGCCCCATTTATACAACAATTATGTATAAGATATAAATCTTTAATCTACTATGACCGGCATCATTAATTGAAATATTTTTTGTTGATTCAAATCATACTTATACCAAATGCAAAGCATCAAAACTGGGTAAAGTACAGTCTAATTTTGGGGTATAAAATTAATCGTTATGACAACAACAGTAATAGTAGGCGGCAACTTCGCAGGAATGACCGCTGCATTGGAGATAAAAAGAAAAGGCAAAGAAGACCATAAAGTTATTGTAATTGATAAAAGCCCTGTTTTCATGTTTATGCCATCCCTTATCTGGGTTCCGTTCAAAAGGAGAGAAATAAAAGATATCAGTTTTTCAAAAGCAGATATTTTTGAAAAACAGGGCGTTGATTTTATTGTAGCTGAAGCGCTTGAAGTAAATCCACATACACAGGTAGTGACCACTACAAAAGGAGATTATCATTACGATAACCTGGTAATTGCCACAGGGCCAAAAGTAAAATACGATATTGCTCCGGGAGTGGCAGAATATGCGCATTATGTAGGCACTCCCAATGGCGCCATGAAAATCAGGAAAGCACTTGACGAATTCAAGAAAAACCCCGGCCCGGTTGTAATTGGTGCAACCCAAAATGCAGGCTGTATGGGAGCCGGCTCTGAATTTCTTTTCAATTTTGAAAAATGGTGCCGCGAAAATAATATACGTGAGAAGGTAGATATTCACTGGATTACTCCAGAAACATTCTTAGGCCATTTTGGTATTGACGGCATGACAGGCGCAAAATCAATGTTTAAAACTTTCTTTAAGATGTTTAAGATGCATGTGCACACCCAGGTTGGCGTTGATAAAATGGATGCAGATAATGTTTACCTCAGTGACGGAAGCGTTTTGCCTTACAAATTCAGCATGTTGATGCCTCCTTTTACAGGCGTTGATTTTGTTACAAAAAGTAAGGATTTGCACGCAACAGCCACCGGTTATATGCCGGTAGGCGATGATTACCGGCACGGAGAATTTCCCAATATCTGGTCTGCAGGGTTGGCTGTAAATTTCAGCCTTCCATGGAAACCGGGTAAAGTTCCCTTTTCAGCTCCCAAAACCGGTTACCCAAGTGATGTAACAGGAAAAATTGTAGCAGAGAATATTATCCGTGTTGCAAAAGGAAAAACCAAACTGGTTCATAAATCATGGGGTAAAATTGCGGCGCTTTGTATTATGGATGCCGGCAAAAAAGAAGTGATCATTATTTCAAATCACCTGTTTAAACCCCGTTCATTTGCATTAATGATTCCTAATCTTTTTTATGATTTCGGTAAAGTCCTTTTTGAAAAATATTTTCTATGGAAAACCCGTCACGGTTATTCACGGTTACCTTAAGTTTTACAACCGTATATCACCACATTTTTTAATTCAGTTTTTTAGAAGTTGCCTCTTGCGAGGCAACTTCCTTTATGTAAAAGTTATTTGAAAAAGGCAGGGAAGTTTATGTGATTACAGAAAATTGAAACAGTAAGGAAATAACTAATGAACTTGTAAAAAAAATATAGTAAACCAACTAATTCAGTCGATTTTTATTTTAGAAAAAGTAGTTCCTTTTCATTTCTTATACCAGCGCTATCTTATAGAAGGCCACAAGATTTCCTTTTCCATCTTTTGAAACATCCATCACCAATGTATCATGCCTTGTAGTGTCTTTATCAACCCTTAATTCGATGTCCTGCAATACCGGTATTGGGTTGGGTCCTTTTGGGTATAGCGGTGATGCATAAATGTGATTTTCTATCTCTTTCGGAAAAAAGAAATTAGTAGTTAATAAAGTTTTCCCGTTTAAATGAACTTTTCCATGCAGGTGAGTAATGCGGCCATCGTACCAACCGGGAAATATAGAAGTGAACTTACAGGTTCCGTCGGCGCCTGTTTTTTGATAACCCCGCAGCCAGGTTTCATTAATGGTATTCTCTGCTTTAAAATCAGAATAATGGCCATCTGCATCGCATTGCCAGATATCGACAATAGCACCCTCAACCGGCTTGCAATCTTCATCTTCTACCATAAAAATATAAGTGATGGGAGTCCCTTTTTTATGTTCGGTGATATCTACCCTGTTGAGTTGTTCATCTTTGTAATAAGGGCCTTCGGGCACGGGCGGCGTAACCGGATCGTTACATTCGTTAAGCATATTTTTCTTTTCTGCTTTTTGGAAAAAAATAACTCCCAAAAAACCTAAGCCGGCAAGCGATAAAAATTTACTTCTGTTCATAATTTTAGTTTTAAAATGTAAAATAACCGCTCACCATAAAATGGAGCATCTAAATGTTTGAGCGAAGTGTATTTCCAGGTTTATTAAAAATAAAGATTTTAATAATACGATGAGGAATCTTTTTCAATTCTACACATGCTGTAATTTTGCAGGCAAAAAAGAACAATGCACATAACACCGGATAACAAGTTGAAGAAATTGATTGTGATTGGCGACAGGTTATTGATAAAACCCACCCGCCCGGATGAACGGACTGCAAGTGGCCTTTACCTGCCGCCCGGAGTGCAGGAAAAGGAAAAAGTACAGCAAGGATTTGTTATCAAAGCAGGGCCGGGCTATGCCATACCAATGCCGGTTGAAGATGAGCCGTGGAAAGGGGAAGAAGAAAAAATAAAATATGTGCCGCTTCAGGCAAAAGAAGGCGATCTGGCTATTTTCCTGGTAAGCGCTGCTACCGAAGTAATGTACGAAGGCGATAAATATTTTATTGTGCCCCAAAGCGCTATCCTTATGCTGGAAAGAGAAGAAGATCTGTAAAAATTATTTATTAAGAGCCATCTTTATTTTTCTCTTTAAGAAATTACTGGCATCTTTCACTTCAAATTGTACATTTGTTTTAAATGACTTCTTCCTACTTTTCTTACAGCCGCCCAAAAGTTTTACAGGCATTGAGGTTTCATTTCTTCAGCAGAAATGAAATCAAGATCATGATCATCATTGTAAATATTTTTGCCATTACCTCTGCAGTCTTATATTTTACCGGCAAGGTAGCTCCATTGGCTTTTTTATTAAGTTCCACGCTTTGGTTTTCATTAATGCTGGCTTTTTGGTTTGTACTTCCAATTATTATTTACCGCAAAGCCGCAACCTTCAAAGACCGGTTCAAGGTAAGCTTTGAAGAACAACACATGTTTTTGGAAAACGACCGGGGAAGCCGTAGCTGGCCATGGAAAGATTTTTCTAGCTTTGTAGAAAGCACCAGTTTTTTTCATTTATACTTCAACAGCCGTGCTTTTTTCTTAATTCCAAAAAGTGCTTTTCCAAAGGATGACCTGCATGAAATAAGAAAATTTTTGAGAGAAAAAATCAGGAAATAAAAATCCCGATTATTTATTGGTTTACTGTTTATTATTCAGTATCGTATCGCTCTACACTTTCTATACCGGGCAGTGCTTTTAAAGCAGTTACCAAATCATCCAGTTCGTCTTTATCATGAACATACACCCTTACGTTGCCTTCAAACAATCCTTCTTTGGCTTCGATGGTTAGCGCATTGATATTTATTTTTAAAGTACCGCTTATAAGATTGGTAATTTTATTGATCACACCCACATCATCCAACCCAACGATCTTTATACCGGTAAGGAAGGATATTTCTTTGTTTTTCACCCACTTGGTTTTCACCACGCGATGGCCATAGTTGGATAAAAGGCGCGTAGCATTTGGGCAATTGGTTCTGTGAATTTTTAAACCTTCCCCCTGTGTAATAAATCCGAAAACATCATCACCCGGGATGGGTTTGCAGCAATTAGCAAGCGTATACATTATTCTATCGCTGCTCTCGCCAAATATGATCAGTTCGTTATCTTTTTTATCTTTTTTGGAAGCGCCTTCATGCTTTTCTTCCGGCTGCTTGGTAATTTTAGGCAGCGAAAGTTTATCACCAAAAACCTGGAAGTCCTTTAAGTCAGCCAGGTCGATCTTTTTTACGGCAATATCATAAAGCAGGTCAAGGTGCGAACTTACTTTATAAAACTCGGTGATCTCATCAAGATTTCCCTGGCTCATCGGAACGCCCATTGCTTCCATTTTCTTTTGTAAAATCACTTTCCCTTCTTCAGCAACGGTTCTCTTTTCTTCTTTTAAAGAGTCTTTTATTTTGGATCTGGCCTTGCTGGTTACCACCATTTTAAGCCATTCGTTTTTGGGTTTTTGCTTGGAAGAAGTGATGATTTCCACCTGGTCGCCACTACGCAATTTATGGGCGATGGGCACCAGTTTATGATTAACTTTAGCGCCAATACATTTTTCTCCTACTGCGGTGTGAACTGCAAAAGCAAAATCCAACGCTGAAGCACCACTTGGCAGCATTTTTATATCTCCTTTGGGTGAATACACATAAATTTCCTCGGCTAAAAAAGACGTCTTAAAATCCTGCAAAAAATCCACAGAATTAGTGTCTGGTGCAGCCAGCATATCTCTTATCTGCTGAAACCAATTATCAAACCGGTTTTCCTCAGTAGTTCCTTCTTTATATTTCCAGTGAGCCGCTAATCCTTTTTCGGCAATATCATTCATCCTTTTAGTGCGTATCTGCACTTCCACCCATTTTCCATGAGGGCCCATCACTGTGGTATGCAGCGCTTCATAACCGTTGCTTTTCGGGTTACTCAGCCAATCGCGCAACCGCTGGGTAGATGGATTGTATTCGTCAGTTACCAGGCTGTACACTTTCCAGCAATCTTCTTTTTCTCTTTCCGGCGGGGAATTTAAAATGATTCTTATTGCAAAAAGATCATATACTTCATCAAATGAAACGGCTTTCTTTTTCATTTTGTTCCAGATGGAATGAATGCTTTTTGGACGACCGTAAATTTCAAAATCGAATTTGCCTTGTTTCAGCTTTTCTTTTATCGGTCGAATGAAATCGTTGATGTAGCGGGTACGTTCTCTTTTAGTATCGGCGAGTTTTTCAGCGATGTAACGATAACTGTCCGGCTCCATATATTTCATCGCCAGGTCTTCCATTTCCGTTTTGATGTTGTAAAGTCCCATCCTATGGGCCAGCGGCGCATATACATAAACCGTTTCAGAAGCAATTTTCAATTGCTTTTCGCGCTTCATACTTCCGAGTGTGCGCATATTATGAAGCCTGTCGGCCAGCTTTATTAAAATAACTCTTGGATCATCGGTGAGCGTAAGGAGGATCTTTTTAAAATTCTCTGCCTGCTGCGAAGAGTTGGCGTCAAGCACATTGGATATCTTGGTAAGCCCATCTACAATTTTGGCTATTTCAGGGCCAAACTCCCGGGAAACCATATCAAGTGTAATATCAGAATCTTCAACCGTATCATGAAGCAAAGCGCAAATAGTACTTCGAACCCCAAGGCCAATTTCCTCCACGCAGATCATGGCAACGGCCAACGGGTGCAGGATATAAGGCTCACCGCTTTTACGGCGCATGGTTTTGTGCGCTTCAGCGGCCATTTCAAATGCAACCCTTATCTGCTCTTTGTTGCCGGGTTTTAATTTGGTTTTGAGGGCACGAAGCAAAGCACGATACTTACGAAGAATTTCCTTTTTTTCTTCTTCTTCGTTCATCGTATATTTTGGGATATCGAGCGTGGTTTCCATCTGCTACGAAATTACATCAGAATCTTTTTGAAAATATTTAAAAATAAACGCTGAAAATGGTACTATGTTTTAATTCTGTTAAAAATCCACAATGAATCATCGGATCGCATGAAATAAAGTATCAGTGGAAATTTTCATTCGCAACCAACTGGAAAATTGATTCCTGCAACTATCTGTAAATTCTTAAATGCATATTTGCGTACTTTACATTTTTATTTTTGAGAGGAAATAATAACGAATGATGACAGCAACAGAATGGACGTATCTTATTTTTTTAATTGTTTTGGTTCTTTCGCTCATTTTTGATCTTGGCTTGTTAAGTAAAAAAGCAAAATCTATTTCTATAAAACAAGCTTTTTATCAGACTTTATTTTGGGTGACTTTAGCTTTTGCCTTTTTTATTTTTGTATGGATTGAAGACGGGCAGGTTACAGGACTTGAATACATGAGCGCCTACCTGATGGAGTGGGGATTGAGCATTGACAATATTTTTGTTTTCATACTCATTTTTTCCTACTTCAATATTCCGGCGATACATGTTAATCGTGTTTTGCTTTTAGGAATTTTGCTGGCAATTGTACTGCGGGTTATTTTTATTACAGTGGGCATTGCTTTAGTAAATGAGTTTTACTGGATCTTATATATTTTTGGTGGGATATTGGTTTACACAGGAATTAAAATGTTTTTTGTTGATACTGAAGAAGATTTTGATCCGAAGGAAAATGCCGTATATAAAATTCTCAAAAGAGTGCTGCCCATTTCCCATGATCATACCAGCGGAAGTTTTACACAAAGAATTGATGGAAAAAAATACTACACGCTGCTTTTTGTAGTAATGATCATGCTTGCAGCTACCGATATACTTTTTGCATTTGATTCTATACCTGCTGTATTTGCCATTACTCAAAATAAAATGGTAATTTATACTTCCAATATTTTTGCAGTTTTAGGGTTGCGATCCTTATTTTTTCTGCTAAAAAATTCTATTGAAAAATTCAAATATTTAAAAGAAGGCATTGCCATCATTCTTATTTTTATTGGTATAAAAATGCTGATCGAATTTTTTGGAGTTCATTTACACATTGTATTTTCACTTTTGGCAATTGTTCTTTGTCTCGGAAGCGCTATTTTATTTTCTATTTTTAAAAATAAACAACAAAATTGAACGTAGGTATCCACTATACCATTGAAGAAATTGCAAAAATCTGCAAGGGAAAATGGAGAAACAGAAATACTTCTTTTTCTCAGTTATCTTATCTTTCCCTGGATACGCGTAAAATTTCCTATCCTTCTGAAACGGTATTCTTTGCAATAAAAAATAACCTTCGAAATGCCAATTTGTTTTTGGAAAGCCTTTATCAAAAAGGAGTTCGCAATTTTGTAACAGACGATCAAAGTATTGATTTCACTCAATTTAAGGAAGCTAATATTGTAATGGTAAAAAATACTGTTGCTGCGTTTCAAAAACTGGCCATATTTCATCGGAATCGGTTTTTGAAAGAGCAATTAACTGTTATTGGAATTACAGGAAGCAACGGAAAAACGATTGTAAAAGAATGGCTCAACCAACTTCTTGAAAAAGAATTTTCCATTGTAAGAAGCCCTAAAAGTTTTAACTCCCAAATTGGCGTTCCACTTAGTGTTTTAAATATTACTTCTTCCAATAATCTTGCAATTTTCGAAGCCGGTATTTCCCAACCGGGAGAAATGAAAAACCTGGAGAAAATTATTCAGCCGCAGATTGGAATTTTTACCAATATTGGCAATGCACATGATGAAGGATTTAAAAATACAAAACAGAAAATTCGTGAAAAACTTCAGCTTTTTATGAATTCCAATCATTTGATTTTTTGTTCAGATGATGAAAGGCTTGCAAGTGAAATACGATCATTTAAGAAAAAGTACAGTCAACTAAAAGTTTTTTCCTGGGGAAGAAAGAGCAGCAATACTTTATGGATAAAGGAAATAAAAAAAGAGAATTCATTATCATTGGTAGAGGCAATTTATCAAAGAAAAAAATTCCGGATCCAAATTCCGTTTACCGATGAAGCTTCTGTTCAAAACGCTATTCATTGCTGGTGTGCCTTATTTATTGTGCATAAAAATACAGAGACAATAAGAAGGCATTTTACTTCACTTTATCCGATAGAAATGCGACTGGAATTGAAATCCGGCATTAACCATTGCGATATAATAAATGATAGTTATAGTAACGATTTTTATTCTTTAGGAATTGCTCTTGATTTTTTAAATCAACAAAAACACCACAAATTTCATACACTTATTTTATCGGATATAGTACAATCTGGAGTAGAACCTGAAAAATTGTACAGGGATATTGCATCATTGTTGCAACAAAAAAATATTGATAAATTTTATGGTGTAGGGACTGATATTTTTTCTCAGCAAAAAGTATTTGAAGGTTTGAAAAGTACTTCGTTTTTTAAAAGCACAGATGACTTTTTAAAGAATATTTTTATTTCCGGTTTTCATGATGAAACTATTCTAATTAAAGGCGCACGTCAATTTGAATTTGAAAAGATCAGCCATATTCTGGAACAAAAAGTTCACCAAACTGTTCTATCTATCAATCTAAATTCTATCGTTCATAACCTAAAACAATATAAAGAAAAACTGAAGCCGTCAACCAAAATTATGGCTATGGTAAAAGCGTTTGGCTATGGAAGCGGCAGTTACGAAATTGCTTCGGTATTGGAATATAACAAGGTTGATTATCTGGCCGTAGCCTATGCTGATGAAGGAATTGAATTACGAAATGCCGGAATTACTTTGCCGATTATGGTAATGAATACTGATAGCAGCACCTTCGATTCAGTAGTAAATTATAACCTTGAACCTGAAATTTTTTCTTTTAATTTATTAAATGACTTTACAGGGTTTTTGAGAAAATCAGAAATCGAAAATTATCCCGTTCATTTAAAAATTGATACAGGAATGCATCGGCTAGGTTTTATGGAAAATGAAATTTCTTCTCTGTGCAAAAAAATATCTTTCAATAAATTTATTAAAATCAAAAGTGTTTTCTCTCATCTTGCTGCCAGTGAAGATCCGGCAGAAGACGCTTTTACACTTTCACAGTTTGATACTTTCAAAAGTTGTTGTACAAAGATTGAAAAAACCTTGAATTATACTTTCGACAAACATATTGACAACACATCGGGGATAAGCCGGCATCCTGAAATGCAATTGAACATGGTTCGCCTGGGAATTGGCCTTTATGGTATTGATAGCAATAAAGAAATGCAGAAAAAACTCAAAAATGTTTCTACATTAACCACTACTATTTCGCAGATCAAAAAAATAAAAGCCGGCGAAACCGTGGGTTATGGTAGAAAAGCCAAAGTTGAAAAAGAAAGCGTTATTGCTGTGGTAAGAATAGGATATGCGGATGGATATTCAAGAAGATTGGGTAATGGCAAGGGCAAAATGCTTTTGAAAAACACTTTGGTTCCTGTTATCGGAAATATTTGCATGGATATGACGATGCTGAACGTAACCGGAATAAAAGATATAAAGGAAGGAGATGAAATAATAGTTTTTGGAGAATCGCTTTCTTTGCAATCCGTTGCCCGTTGGGCAGGGACAATTCCTTATGAAATAATGACCAGTATTTCGCAGAGAGTAAAAAGGATCTATTTTGAGGAATAAAATAAAGAGCAGTATTACGATTTATTAAATAAAAATTTTTAGTTGAAAAAGAAACATGTTTTTTTGATTATTGGGCTTATAGTTATAGCAGACCAGGCCTTAAAGATTTATGTAAAAACGCATTTTCACCCGAACGAATCTCACCCGGTTTTAGGAAACTGGTTTCAATTATATTTTATTGAAAACGCCGGAATGGCTTACGGATGGAAATTTGGTGGAGGATTTGGTAAAATAGCACTTACGTTGTTTAGGCTTGCCGCTGTTATTTTTGGTGTTTTTTATTTACAAAAAATTATAGAAAAGAAATATTCCCGGGGTTATATTATTTGTGTATCGCTTGTATTTGCCGGTGCTTTGGGTAATTTACTTGATAGTTTATTTTATGGATTAATCTTTGACCGAAGCAGTTTTGATTCAGATGGAGTAGCGACAATTTTTCCGGCTCATGGGTATGCTTCGTTTTTGCATGGTAATGTAGTCGACATGCTCTATTTGCCCTTGTTTCATATCAGGAAACTTCCTGATTGGATTCCTTTTTTTGGAGGAAAAGAATTTTCATTTTTTAATTATATTTTTAATATTGCTGATGCTTCAGTTTCTATCGGAGTTATAGGTATTCTTCTTTTTAGAAGGCTTTTTTTTAAAGCTATTTCAAAAAATAGTGATACAATAAATATCAATCAATTTGATAATAATTAACGTATTGAATTTAGGCCATTGCTCAATTTTATTATCTTTGCATACTAAAATCCTTACGTGAAAAAGAGAAGTGTTTTCTTACTAATCCTCCTTATTGTTCTTGCTGACCAGGCCCTGAAAGTATACGTTAAAACTCATTATCATTTCGGTGAATCTCATTTGATTTTTGGCCACTGGTTTCAGCTATACTTTATAGAAAATGAAGGAATGGCTTATGGCTGGAAGTTTGGTGGGGAATTTGGTAAAATGGCACTCACTTTGTTTCGCCTTGCTGCAGTTATTTTTGGTGTTTTTTATATTAAAAAAATTATTGAAAGAAAGTATAATCCTGCTTTTATTGTCTGTGTGGCATTCATATTTGCAGGTGCATTAGGCAACCTTATTGATAGTATGTTTTATGGTTTAATTTTCGAAAACAGCGCCCCTTTTTCTTATAATGTTGCCAGGGTATTTCCTTCTCATGGTTATGCAGGATTTTTACACGGTAAAGTAGTGGATATGCTTTATTTCCCGATTATACACACCCGTCTTCCTTTATGGATTCCTATTTGGGGTGGGCAGCCTTTTGAATTTTTTAGTCCCATATTTAACATTGCCGATGCGTCAATTTCAATTGGTATTATTTCCATTTTTGTATTTCAAAAGAAGTTTTTTAGCAGACCTGTTTCAAAACTTGACCTGGAATCAGAAAAAATAGTAAATGATGAAGTTCAGGTTTCTTAATCTGCTTATTTCACTTTAAATTTAGACCATGAAACTCTTCAAACTTTCTTTTTTTGCATTTATAATTGCAATGATCTTTATTTCATGCGGAAAGGAATATAGTTCTGAACAGTTGAGGCCTGCAACCGGAAGTTGGGAATTTACAAATGGTGGATTAAATTACGCAGGCTATTTAGATACAGTTTATCAAACGATAGGAGTAGGTTCTAACGTGCTTTATATTCTTGGTAAAACTGATGATGGCAGCCAATATTTTCAATTAAAATTGTATGGAAATTCTTTCTCTCCGGGCACTTATTATGCATCACAATATCAAACTTCTTTTTTGTATAGCCTTCCTGCCAAAACTCTTTATAGCGCTAATGCACTGATTGGAGAATTTGTTGTGAATTTAACTTTACTCGATTCTGCAAAAATTCAGGGAACCTTTTCAGGAAGCGCACGCGACAGTTCCAATAATCTCATCCAGATTACTAACGGAAAATTTACGACCTACTAAGTAAACTATCAAAATAAAAAAACGGCTATTTTGTTAGTTTACTGAACAATGGAATTTTGAAATTAATAAGTTTTGATCAATTTATTTTGAACAACATTTCCATTAAACTGTGCTCTTAAAATGTAAATACCGGTGGGTAAATTATAAAGGTCGTCAAGTGTTTGTTGTGAATTTCCTTTATAAAGTTCCAGTGTTTTCTTTTTCACCACATTACCAAATATGTCACACAAATTAAATTCTATAATCCCTTCAGAAGGAACGAATACGTTCATTTTGATGCTGTTTTTGAATGGATTTACTGTGGTTATGGCAAAAGAGCCTCCTGTATTATAAACAGACGCAATTTTTGAATATTTATATTCACTTGTGTTTTTATTCAAGAGTTTTAGCCTGTAGAAAGTAGTGTTTACAAGGTTTTGCGGATCGTTAAATGTATATGCTGAACTGCCCCGATCATTTAATACCGGCACTTTTCCAACCTTTGTAAAGTGGATTCCATCTAAACTTTTTTCAACTTCGTAAGCCAAAAGATTATTTTCATTTTCTGATGTCCATCTTAAAACTGCTTTATCATTTATCAGTGCCCCGTTAAAATTTAATAGCGAAACATCCAAAAGAGGGCATGTGGTACTATAAACTTTTAAAAAGATTTTCTGACTGTTATAAACTGAGCAATCAGGATTATCTAAATTATCAGTAGTTGTTCCAACTTTTACACGATAATAGGTGGCGCTATCCGCTTTAACCGGCACAAGAACAGTGTCAACATGATAAACATATAACCCGTTTTCGACTACTGGAACCTTTGAACTTCCTGCATTTACAGCATTCCAGGTAATACCATCCGTACTTGTTTCCCAGCGATAATTTACATAATTGTTGAAATAGCTCTTTACTGTATCGCTTAAGGTGATGGGCCATCCTGCGCAGGCTGTAGCAGTATCACTTGGATTCATCACCAAATTTGGATAACAGGTTGCTAATTTAATATCATCCATCACCCAATCGTCTCCACCGCCGCCCGCAGCATTATTTTTTATTGAAATACTAAAACTTGTTTCTGTTGGACCGGTTGTGTACATGAATCCCCTTTTCTGCCAATTATTATCATGTTGAATATCACCTGTTGTGTAGTAGTCAACACCGTTAACTGCAAAAGAAAGATTAGGTAAAACACCAGGAGTATAAGTTGCACTGCTGTTAGAATCGATACCACAATAACCACATAGGTTTCTTATCCAGGCAGAAAACTCATAATTGGTATTGGGGCAAACGTTACTTATTGTTTGATGGAATGCTTCCCCGGTGGGAAAAGCCGCATTCACTACTAACATATATCCCCCGTTAGTCCCCGGCGCTACTGGAGCGTTACCTGCAGCCGTATTGGTGGCTCCCGTATGATCTCCTATTATATCCCAAAAACCGCCAAAAACGCGGTGATTATTCGTGGTTGGTTTGTAGGGTCCGCTATTGTCTGTCGTTCCATCGGCACTGGTATTATTAACTATAGAATAATAACCATCGCCTGGGGCATTAGCTCCTATGTTGATTTTAGTATAATCATTTCCTCCTGCTACTCCAAGCACCCTGTTTTGAACAGTTCCTGTACCAAATGAACTATCAGCCGTGAAACTAGCGCTTGAAAAATTGCTGCACAATCCTGAGTTTTTGATGATTTTTATTCCTGCATAATCAAAGCGGTATGATATTTTTGTACCTGATGTATCAAAATAATAATTTCCTGTAAGATGGATGGTGTCTCCAAAACTTGCCGTTATTTGTAACCGGTAGGCAACCATAAATAAAGTAGTTGAATAGAACTTAGGTTTATCTCCGGGGTTTACGGTACCCCCTCCACTTGTAGTACCAAAACTGCCTGATGTGGGATTGGAAGCACCCGTGCCGATATTTACACGGATTCTTGGGGTAGCTCCACTTACATATAAACCCAGATCGTCACCTGAGGCATCTGTATAAGGCCCACGAAAAGTAAGTCCTTCGTTTGTGACTATTTTAAGCGAATTAGAGACATATTGAGTTCCGGTAGGAATTGAATCAATATAATAAATACTATTTGTTGTTTTATTAACTCTTAACAATGCATGTACTTCAATTATATCACCGTTTTCAAGTGTTCCTCCAGTAGAATTGCGGGTAACATTTTGATAGCTGTAACTAAAAGTTAGTTTTTGGGCTTTGGAAGAATATGGAAAAAAAAAGACTGAGCTGAATAGAAAAGTGATTATAAATGAAAAGAAACTCCTTTTGCCAAAATATATTTTGCTTTGCTGCGGAACACAAAAAATAGTATTTGTACCATCTTTGTAAATATTTTTCATAAAGAAGATTTCGTTCAAATTTATTTCCGATAAGTAATAATTATAAACGTAGCAATCCTCTATTTATTATTTAAAACACACCTTTTTATATACTTTTTTCATAAAGTGATTAAAATAAATTTTAATCCCAAACGTTTTACCTGTTGAAAATTATAATCCCTTTTCCTTTTGATTAAAAAACAAAACATAATACTTTGCTTTTTTCTTTTTTTTGCAGGAAAAGTTATCGGGCAAAATGAACCATTTTCTGTAAGAACAGTAAATACTGGCTACCAACTAAACTCTGCCTGGGAGCTCACTTACGGTCCCGATGATTCATTATGGGTTACAGAAAATAGTTCCTACCTGGTCGATAGGATAGATCCTCAAACCGGGGGAAAGACTTTGTTGATTGATTTGAGCAGTAAAAGAGATTTTAGCACTTCACTTTCTACCTGGCCGCAAGGCGGTTTAATGGGATTGGCTTTGCATCCTACTATGTATAGCGAATGGCCAAACCCCGGCAAACCCTGGGTTTACCTGGCTTATGTGTATCATAATGTTGGTTGTTTTACTGCAAAAAACGGCCAGGATAGCGGCTGTTTTTTTAAAACAAAAATTGTGAGATATACTTATGATCGTTCAACGCATTCTCTCTCAAGCCCAGTCACGATCATACAGAATTTAAATGGAAGCACTGATCATAATTCAGGAAGATTAAGTATTGGAGATGTAGGTGGTACTTACTACTTGTTTTATACAATAGGAGACATGGGAACCGGCCAGTTTAAAAATCTTAATCGCACCAACCGTGCTCAGTTACGTGATACTTTGGAAGGAAAAGTTTTAAGGTTTAACCTTGACGCGATAGGGTCTGCAAGTAATCCCCAAAACTGGATTCCGAATGATAATCCTTTTGTAGATGCAAATGGCAATTCAACCGCAGTGTGGAGTTATGGTCACAGAAATGCACAAGGCCTGGCTTTTGGGAGCAATGGTATCTTGTACAGCAGTGAACAGCAGGATATGAGTGATGATGAAGTAAATATTATTGAAGAAAGTCGTGATTATGGATGGCCGTTGGTTTCAGGCTATAGTGATGGAAATTATGATGGCTATACCTTAGCGAATATGCCGGTTATAAGTGAAGAACAAGATTCGATTGATTATAATCTCAGGGCTCCAATTTATACTTTATATACCACAGCTAATCCAGGCCCTTTATATGGAACCAGTAATTCAACCTGGCCTACGGTAGCCTGCTCCAGCCTTGAAGTTTATGAAAATTATGTTATCCCAACCTGGAATCGTTCTTTACTGATACCTTCTTTAAAAGCGGGCCAGGTGTTTAGGTTAAAGCTTTCTGAAGATGGAAAATCAGTTATGGGTATGACATCCGTCGCTGCAATGAATTTATATAATAAAGCGCGTCTGCGTGATCTTTGTGTTTCTCCCGATGGTTTAAAAATTTATGTTTCCTGCGATATGTCATCTCAAAACTCTTCTTACAAGGGCAAGATATTGGAATATAAGTACACAGGACCACAGTCAGTTTTGTCTATCATTCCTGATCCGGTAAATACGCCTGACCTTAATACAAGAATTGAAGTTTATCCTAACCCGGCGAAAAATATGTTGTTTGTAAAAAGCATAAAAAATCAAACAAGCCCACTGCATTATTCAATTTTTGATATCAACGGAAAGGTAGTGCAGAAGGGGAATAGTAACATTAATAATTTCGGGATTAACATACAATCGCTTAATCCAGGCATCTATGTTTTTAAACTTTATAATGCCTACTATATAAATATTTGTTCTACAAAAATTATTGTAAAATAAGATAGCTTTTTAAAGTTGGATTTACAGTAAAACAAGAAATTCACTTTATTTCTGTTTCACAAAAGTGTATTCGATTTGTTTTAAGCCGCAACGAAATTTTAGTTCTTAGGTAACTCGCCTACCATATTTGCCGGGTTCACCCATTCATCAAATTCCTCAGGAGTTACATATCCTAATTTAACAGCCATTTCTTTTAAAGTGGTATTTTCTTTATGTGCTTTTTGCGCAATTTCGGCAGACTTATAATACCCGATTTTTGTATTGAGTGCCGTTACGAGCATCAACGAATTGTCAACGTGTTTCTTAATATTTTCTTTGATGGGTTCAATACCCTTTGCACAATTATCATTAAAACTATTGCAGCCATCGCCAATTAATCTTGCGCTGTGCAAAAAGTTATAGATCATCAGCGGTTTAAATACATTGAGTTCAAAATGGCCTGTAGCGCCACCAACAGTTATAGCAACATCATTACCCATTACCTGTGCCGAAATCATGGTCAATGCTTCGCATTGGGTCGGATTTACTTTTCCCGGCATGATAGAAGAGCCTGGTTCGTTTTCAGGAATGCTTATTTCTCCTATTCCGCTACGCGGGCCGGAAGACAACATCCTTATATCATTGGCGATTTTCATTAAACTTACCGCAACTGTTTTTAAAGCGCCATGTGTTTCTACAATCGCATCATGGGCTGCCAGCGATTCAAACTTATTTTTGGCAGTAACAAAAGGAAGGCCGGTCAATTCAGCAATGGTTTCTGCTACATTTTTTGCATAACCCTTTGGCGTATTAATTCCTGTTCCTACAGCAGTACCGCCAAGAGCCAGCTCACTTAAATGAGGCAAAGTATTTTTTATGGCTTTTATTCCATGATCTAACTGTGATGCGTATCCGCTAAACTCTTGTCCGAGTGTGAGTGGTGTTGCATCCATAAAATGGGTACGTCCTATTTTTACTATATGCATAAAATCTTTTGATTTTTTATCAAAGGTTTTTTGCAAATTTTCAAGAGCAGGTAAAGTCAGGTCATGTAAAATTTTATAGGCAGCAATGTGCATTGCGGTAGGAAAAGTATCATTGCTGGATTGAGATTTATTTACGTCATCATTTGGGTGCAAAAATTTTTCTTTATCCGATAATTTTCCTCCATTTAAAACATGGCCGCGATAAGCAATCACTTCGTTTACATTCATGTTACTTTGCGTGCCGCTTCCCGTTTGCCATACCACCAAAGGAAATTGATCAGATAGTTTTCCTGCAAGTATTTCATCACAAACTTTGGTGATAATGTCTAATTTTTCTTTTGATAAAACTCCCGCATCAAAATTCGTTATTGCCGCTGCTTTTTTTAAATACGCAAATGCCTGGATGATCTCTTTTGGCATTTTATTTATGTCTTGTGCAATTTTAAAATTCTCAACACTTCTTTGTGTTTGTGCGCCGTAGTAGGCATCTGAAGGAACTTTTACTTCTCCCATTGTGTCCTTTTCTGTTCTGTAGTCCATGATGTTTTCTAATTAGATTTTAAAAGTATACTGCAAATTTAATTCAATGTGGGGAGAGAGGTGAAAAGCAATTTTTAAAATATATAATGTTTGCTTAAATAGGATACCGGCATTCTAACCTTATTTAAAAGCCGGTTTCCTTTTTTCCAAAAAAGCAGCCGTGCCTTCCTTTTTATCATCGCTTGCAAATGCTTCACCAAAAAGCCTGGCTTCTTCCCTGAACCCCTCTTTATTTAAAGGAAAATTAACCGCTTCAATAATTTTAGAAATTGCAAAAGGGGATTTTGTAAGAATTAAATTGATAATATCTTTTGTTATAGGAATGAGGTTTTCCTGTTCTTCCACATAGTTTACAAGGCCTAGGTTTTTTGCCTCATCAGCGCCGATCATATTTCCTGTCATCATCAGTTCCATGGCTTTCCCTTTTCCAACAAGCCTGGTTAAACGCTGCGTACCTCCATAACCCGGAATTAAACCAAGATTTACTTCTGGTTGTCCGAATTTTGCATTTGGGCTCGCCAATCTGAAATGACATGCCATTGCTAATTCGCAACCGCCGCCCAGCGCAAAACCATTAACAGCTGCAATTACAGGCTTTGGACAATTTTCAATTTTAAAAAAAACATCCTGTCCTTTTTTTGACAGCAACGATCCTTCGTCATCTTTTACCTGCGTAAATTCAGCAATATCAGCACCGGCAACAAATGCTTTTTCCCCTGCGCCTGTTATGATAACGGCTTTAATTTTCTCATCATTGTAAACAGATTCCATTGCAATATTTAATTCTTCCAAAACTGTTTTGTTCAATGCATTTAATTTATCCGGCCGATTGATGGTGATGGTGAAAATGTTATTATCTAACTCTGTTTTTATGGTAGAAAAGTCCATTATTATTTCTTTTTATTTTTTAAATTTAATTCATCCAGCCTGGCAATATCCCACAAGTCTTTGTCTCTCCTCGAAAGAAGCTTTACTTGTTTCAGGAAAGTATAGGGAATAAATTTCAAGATGATCCCATTCTCCATTTGATGCATTACAACCTCTTCCTCTGCTTTATCGAATTCAACATTTTTATGAATGATAGTAAGTATATCAATTACATTAGGAGGAATGCCCAGTGTACACATAAAATAAGTTGAAAAATCTTCTTTACTTATTCGTGCAATCTCATCTTCAGGAAATTCCATACATTTTAAAGTATTAAGAAAACAGGCTTTATTTTCACTGGTTGGAGCAATCCAAATATCCATGTCCTCCGTAAATCTGTGAAAGCCATAATAATTTACTGCAAATCCTCCAATACATAAATAACGAAGATTATTTTCTTGAGCACATTTTAAAAAAAGTAAAAATTCTTTATTCTCAATGTCCATAATGAAAATGCTTTCGAATGGTGATTTTTTTAACTGGTTCCTGTTGATCTTTATTATTTTTCTTCTGTATTCGCGCTAAAGCCTCTAATCTTTCAGAAGGCGTAAGACCGACGAAATGTTCTAAAAAAAACATTTCCTGTTCTTCAAAAGACTTAAATATGTGAATTCTTTTTTCCATTCTTGAAAAATTAAAAATTCCTGTTTTCTTTCACCCAATTTTTTATGTAATCTACAATTACAGAAGTGGAAGTTCCGGGAGGAAATAATTTTCCTACTCCCATTTCATTTAACTTTTTCATATCGTCCGGAGGAATAATTCCACCACCGGTTACCAGCACATCATCCATTTCTTTTTCTTTCATTAACGATAATATTTTTGGGAAAATCGTGTTGTGTGCGCCGGTTAAAATACTGATTCCAATGGCATCTACATCTTCCTGTAACGCAGCATTCACCACCATTTCAGGCGTTTGGCGAAGGCCGGTATAAATCACTTCCATCCCTGCATCGCGCAGAGAAGTCGCAATTACTTTCGCCCCGCGGTCATGACCATCAAGCCCCACTTTAGCAACCAGTACGCGAATCGGCCTTTGTTTTCCGGAAGGTTTTTTTTCAGGCATCCATTATTTCATTATAGATAAAGTGTGTTCTATTCTTTTTAAAGTTTCTTCTTTTCCGAGCAAGGCGGAAATATCAAAAACGCCGGGGCCAAATTTTCCTCCAACCAACATTACGCGAAACGGGAGCATTAATTCTCCTGATTTTAACCGGCTTGCTGCTGCAAGTTCTTTAAACGAATGTTCAATATCATTTATATTCCATGAATTCATTAAAGAATAAGTGCGGATTAACTCTACAAAAAACTGGGTTTTATTTTCATTCCATTTTGGAAGAATTGATGCAGTGTCAATTTCTGTTGGTGTGATAAAAAAGAAACTTGCTTGCGGCCAAAAATCATTGAGCAAAGTGCACCTTTCTTTTACCAGTTCAATAATTTTATCCAATTTGGGTTCATCATCAATTGATACGCCATTTCCTTCAAGTATTTTTTTTACATCTGGCCTTAATCTTTCTACATCAGATTTTTTTATCCATTCGTGATTGAACCATTTTGCTTTTTCAAAATCAAATTTCGCCCCGTGAGAATGAACCCGGTCCATCGAAAATTTTTCAATCATTTCTTCTAAAGAAAATATTTCCTGTTCTGTTCCATCGTTCCAGCCGAGCAATGCAAGCATATTAATAAATGCTTCGGGCATAAACCCTAATTCTTTAAAACCCTTTACCACCCCATTCTTTGGGTCGTTCCATTCCATGGCAAAAACAGGAAAACCTAACCTTTCACCATCCCTTTTGCTTAGTTTTCCATTGCCATCCGGTTTTAAGATCAAAGGAAGATGCGCCCAATGAGGCATGTGCTTTTCCCAGCCAAAATATTTCCAAAGCAATACATGAACCGGTGCGCTTGGCAACCATTCTTCTCCGCGAAATGCATGAGTAATTTTCATTAAATAATCGTCTACAACTACTGCCAAATGATAGGTTGGCATTCCGTCGGCTTTCAAGAGCACTTTATCATCCACTCCGTCTGTTGGCATTTCAATTTTGCCGCGAATCATATCCTGAAAATGAACATATTCGTTGCGCGGCATTTTAATTCTTATCACATGCGGAAAATTTATTTTAAGCAATTCTTCAGTTTCTTCCGGCGGCAAAGAAAGAGAGTTGCGCATGTTAAGCCTGTTTTGAAAATCGTACTGCACATTATATTTTCCTTGTGCTTTTAAAGTTTCACGAAGGCTTTCAATTTCTTCAGGTGTATCAAAAGCATAATACGCATGTCCTGACTTTACAAGTTGCTCCGCATATTCACGGTAAATATTTTTTCTTTCACTTTGTCTGTAAGGACCGTATTCGCCGCCTGTATGCGGCCCTTCATCTGGCTGAATGCCACACCAGTTGAGGCAATCAAGGATATATTGTTCTGCACCTTCCACATATCTTGTTTGGTCGGTGTCTTCAATTCTCAAAACAAAATCGCCATTATTTTTTTTTGCGAATAAATAATTATACAATGCGGTACGAACGCCGCCAAGATGCAGGCCACCTGTTGGGCTTGGTGCAAATCTTACTCTTACTTTACTCATATTGCAAAGATAATTCTTTGCTTTTATCCGGATGATGGACAGTAGATAAACAAAAAATACAGATTCTTATTTTGAATAAAACCGGTTAACTTTTTTATAATTCTCTTGCATCTTTTCTTACTTATATTTGTTCTTCGTCACCTTTATTTATTTTTTATGAAAATGAGCAAACTCTTTACGCTAATACTTTTACTGCTTTCCTCATCAATTTTTGCGCAGCAAAATTTAAAAGATACCTTACCTGTAGACTCGAATGTGAAAATAGGCAAACTCAGTAACGGTCTTACTTATTACATCCGTCAAAATAAAAAACCCGACCAAAAAGTAGAACTTCGCTTGGTTGTAAACGCCGGTTCTATTCTTGAGAATGATAGCCAGCAGGGTTTGGCGCATCTAAGTGAACACATGGCCTTTAACGGAACAACTCATTTTAAAAAGAACGACATTATCTCATTTCTGCAATCCATTGGTGTTGGTTTTGGAAACGATCTGAACGCGTATACCGGCTTTGACGAAACCGTTTATATACTTCCAATCCCTACAGACAAGCCATCGAATATTGACAAAGGCTTTCAGATTTTAGAAGATTGGGCACATAATGTTACTGATAAAGATGAAGATATTGATAACGAAAGGCCAATCGTATTGGAAGAAAGTCGTTTAGGAAAAGGGGCGCAGGACAGAATTAACAGGAAAATTTATCCTTTGCTTTATGCCGGCTCATTGTATGCAAACCGCCTTCCGATAGGGATTGACAGTATTGTAAAAAATGCACCGTATGATACACTCAGAAGTTTTTATCACGATTGGTACAGGCCTGATCTTATGGCGGTAATTGTAGTTGGTGATATTAATCCTGCAAAAGCAGAAGAATTAATTAAAAAATATTTTGGCCCTAACAAAAATCCTGTGAATGAAAGGCCCAGGATTCATCCCGAATTGCCTCCGTATAAAAAAAGTGTTGCCAAAGTAATAACCGATAAAGAAGCTACCAGTTATGTGTATCATGTTTATTATTCGCCGCAAAAAGTGAAACCAGTGGTTACTCTCGCTGATTTTAAAATGGATTTGACAAAAGATATTTTTTCAGATCTGCTCAATGAGCGGCTTCGTGAATTGACGCAAAAAGAAAATCCACCTTTTGTATATGCCGCTTCCGGGTTTAGTTCTGAAGCGCGTGGCTATGAATCTTTTGAAGCTTATATCGGCACAGGCAACAGTGATAGTCTTACCGGTTTAAAAGCATTTGAAGAAGAATTAGAAAGAGTCAAAAAATTTGGGTTTACGAAATCAGAACTGGAAAGATCAAAAGCGGATATGCTTAATTATATAGAAAGAGCCTACAATGAAAGGAATAAAACCGAATCGGCCAGTTATGTGGAAGAATACATTCGCAATTTTTTGACAAAAGAACCAATACCGGGAATTGCCAACGAACTCAAATATTATAAAGAATTACTGCCTCAAATAACGATTGAGGATGTAAATGAAGTAGCCGGCATTTTCAGTAAAAATTCAAATGTGTTTATAGCACTTTCAGGCCCTGAAACAAAGGACAGCAGTAGTTTGCCGACAGATGAACAAATTCTTGCAGTGAATGGAGAAGTGCAAAAAATGGACATCAAACCTTATGAAGAAAAGAAGATTCAAACTTCTTTATTAATCCAAATGCCAAAGGCCGGAAAAATTGTAAGTACCAAAAAGAATTCAATTTTGGGAACCACTGAATTTACCTTAAGCAATGGTGTAACGGTAACTTTTAAACATACTGATTTTAAAAATGACCAGCTTTTAATGAGTGCCATCAGGCCGGGCGGAAAAAATAATTACGGTTTAGCTGATAAATATAATGCAGAGTATATGATATCTGTTATCAACAGCATGGGCGTTGGAAATTTTTCACCTGTCGATTTAAAAAAAGCGCTTAGCGGAAAAACAGTAAATGTTCGTCCTACTTTTTCACAGGTTTCGTCTGGCTTTAGCGGAAGTAGTTCTGTAAAAGATGCGAAATCGATGATGCAATTGGTTTATTTGTATGCAACTTCACCGCGGATTGATACGACTTTGTTCAAGTCTTTTATTCAAAAAAATAAATCACAACTTGCATTTCTGGGTGCAAATCCCCAGGTGGTTTTTATTGATACTTTGTTTAAGGCTATGTATCACGACAATCCGTTGGCGCCTATTGCCGTTCCAAAGGTTGAATATTTTGATGCATTAAATCTTGACAGAATCATGCAGATGTACAAGGAAAATTTTGGCAACGAAAACCAAATGCATTTTACTTTTGTGGGAAGCATCTCCGAAGATTCGATAAAACCTTTACTTGAAAAATATATTGCGAGTCTACCTGCCACTAAAAAGAAATTCAATTATGTTGATAACAAGGTTCGTTTGGCCAAAGGAAAAGTAGATGTAGATGTCTATAAGGGAAAAGAACCAAAGGCAATGATTCTTCAAATACTGAGTGGCGAGTTACCTTATTCCGATGCATTGAATTTAAAAGGAGAAGCGATAAGCGAAGTGTTGAACATCAGGATTGACGAAGATTTGCGTGAAAAAATAAAAGCGATTTATGGCGGAGGAACCCAATTTCAATTTCAGAAGATTCCTTACAATCATTATGAGCTTTTCCTGACATTGCCTACAGGCCCGGAAAAAGTGGATACTTTATTAAAAGCCTCAAAATCCGAGTTTGAAAGTATTGTCAAAAACGGGCCTTCAAAAGAAGATCTTGAGAAAGTGAAAAAGCAATGGACCGAGCAGTACAAAGTAAACATTAAGGAAAATAATGTTTGGCTTTCTGAATTAGAAGATTTTTATTTCCCCGGAGATAATCCTGATTATTTTATCAATTATGATAAATATGTAAATGCACTTACGCCAAAGGACATACAGGATGCAGCAAAATTGTTATTAACGACAAAGAATGTTGTTACGGGAATTTTGAGACCGGAAAAAAATTAGTAAAATTGTTTGTTTATCAATAATTAAAAATGAACATTGAAGAATTAAGAGACTACGCTTTAACTTTAAATGAGGTGGATGAAAGTTTCCCTTTTGGAGAAGACACGCTGGTATCTAAAACAAATGGTAAGATTTTTTTGCTGGTCTCCTTATCTGCTGTTCCTCTTCAGTTTAACGTAAAATGCAATCCAGAAAAAGCCTTGGAGCTTCGCGAAAAATATACTTCTGTAATTCCCGGATATCATATGAATAAAAAGCACTGGAACACGGTTATTGTAGATGGTTCCGTTCCATGCGAAGAATTAAAAGAATTTATAAAAGATTCATATCAAATTGTTGCTCCTAAAAGCAGCAGTAAGAAAAGATGAAAAAATAAAAATTTGTAAAAAAAGTTCGTTTACTGCATTTTTAAAAATATCACAAAACCTTTTCTGCAAGCGCGATAAAAGTATTCCTCTGTTTTTTTGATTTACTTTTGGCAACAAAATTTAATTACTCTTTTAGCGCAGCATGAAAATTTTAGACTGGTATATTATAAAGAAATTTTTTATTACTTTTTTCTTTTGCATTATCGCGCTTACGGTAATTGTTGTAATAGTAGATCTTAGTGAAAAGACAGATGATTTTGCAAAAACAGGTCTTTCTGCCAAACAGATTATCACACAATATTATTTCGGGTTTGTTCCGCATATTGAAGCGATGCTTTTCCCGCTTTTTATTTTTATTTCTGTAATATTTTTTACTTCGGGCATGGCCAATCGCTCAGAAATTATTGCCACACTTAGTACGGGTATTAGTTTCGCACGATTCCTTCGTCCTTATATAATTGGAGGTTTCTTATTTACGGCTTTTCTTTGGTGGTGTAATCAATATGTGCTTCCTCCAGCTAATGAAAAATGGGCCAATTTTAATGCAAAATATATTGATTATAATTATGGAGGTTATGTAAATACTTCCACTCTCACCAATAAATATTTTAAGCTTGATTCATTTTCGTATGCGGGTATCCGTTATTATGACACGGCAAGTAAAACCGGGAGTAACTTTTTTATTCAGCGATTTAATAACACCAATCTTGTTTATAATTTAAGGGCACTCACAATTAAATGGGATACGTCTACCAAAAAATGGATGTTGAATAATGTGGTGATACGAACGATAAATGGGTTGCATCAAAAGGTAAGGGATACTTCAGTGATGCACATGAATTTTAATTTTAAACCGCGTGATCTTCAGCGGGATGAGTATATGAAAGATAAAATGACCACACCTGAATTAAACCAGTTCATCAGGCTTGAAAAAATTCGTGGTTCAGGTGACGTAAATTCTTTGTTGCTGGAAAAAAACACCCGCAATGCGATTCCGGTTTCTGTTTTTATATTAACCATAATCGGTGCTTGTATTGCTTCCCGAAAAATTCGGGGGGGGAGCGGCTTTCACCTGGCAATAGGCTTTTTAATCTGCGTGCTTTATATACTGGTAGGCAGGTTTTCTTCTGTTTTTGCTTTAAAGGGAAACTTCAACCCGGTGATTGCAGCATGGTTGCCCAATGTGGTTTTTGGAGCCCTTGCATGGTACCTGTATAAGCGGGCTGCAAGATAAAATGATAAGAATCATATTGCCGCAGGTAATATTTCTTTTGTTAAAAACCTGTTGCCGCGTTAACTTTATCGCTGTTAGTTTTTTTTAAAGATGAATCAAAATATCAATCATTTTATGTTATGGGAGTAATTCAAGACAAATTCAGAGCAAAGGCAGACATCGTTTCTGCAGAAGTAAAAGACATTGTAAAAAATTATGGTGACAGGACTATTGGAGAGGTAAAATTATCACAGATCTACCAGGGAATGCGTGGAATTACAGGTTTGGTCACGGAGACTTCTCTTCTTGATTCACATGATGGTATTCGTTTTCGCGGTTATTCAATTCCTGAATTAAGGGAAAGGCTTCCTAAGGCGGAGGGAGGAAGTGAGCCGCTGCCCGAAGGGATATTTTATTTAATGCTGGTAGGAGATTTACCAACTGAAGGAGATGTGCAAAACATGAGCAACGTATGGCAACGCAGAAGCCATGTTCCTAATTTTGTTTTAGATACTATTGAATCGTTACCCGAGACTGCACATCCTATGACGCAATTTGTGGTAGGAATTATGGCGCTTCAAACAGAAAGCCATTTCGCAAAAAAATATGCGAAAGGAATGAGTAAAAATGAATACTGGGCGCCTGTATTTGATGATGCAATGGATTTAATTGCACGTCTTCCGAGGATTGCAGCATACATCTATCGCCGTAAATACAAAAACGGAAAACACATACAACCGAACGGATTATTGGATTGGGCAGGAAATTTTGCTCACATGCTTGGCTATGAAGATGAAGGCTTTCATGAGCTAATGCGTCTTTATATGACGATCCATTCTGATCATGAAGGTGGTAATGTTTCAGCTCATACTACCCATCTTGTAGGTTCTGCATTAAGCGATCCTTATCTTGCTTTTGCTGCAGGCATGAATGGTTTGGCTGGCCCTTTACATGGCCTTGCCAACCAGGAAGTAATTAAATGGATCTTTGAAATGCAGAAAGAGATCGGCAGTGATCTTCCTACAAAAGAGCAGATAGAAAACTATGTAAGAAAAACTCTTTCAGAAGGGAAAGTGGTTCCGGGTTACGGCCATGCTGTTTTAAGAAGAACTGATCCAAGGTTTGAAGCACAAATGGAATTTGGTAAAAAACATATGCCGGATGATAAATTGGTTCAAACCGTATGGAATATATACGAAGCAGTTCCCCCGATTTTGCAATCTACTGGTAAAATAAAAAATCCATGGCCAAATGTTGATGCTCATAGCGGCGCTTTATTAGTACACTATGGCATGGTAGAATACGAGTTTTATACAGTGATGTTTGGTGTGGCCAGGTCATTAGGAGTTTTAGCAAGCCTTTGCTGGGATAGGGCTTTGGGATATCCGCTTGAAAGACCTAAGTCAGTTTCTACCCGGTTGGTGAAGCTTTGGCTGGAAGGAAAAGAAGAAATCTGGGGCGATTAAGAAAAGAATTTTATTTCTATTTTTTACTTTTTATATTTGCCGCCGCAAGAAACAGTTTTTTGCGGCGGTTCTTTAAATACAAAGGGGGATTAGCTCATCTGGTAGAGCGCAAGCATGGCATGTTTGAGGTGATCGGTTCGAGTCCGATATCCTCCACTTTTTCAAATACGAATTTGTTATTTCTTTTTCTTTGATACAAAAGAAAAATCTTTGGAATTTGTTCGTTTACTGCTCCCGTATTTTTAAAATTCATAAATTTTATTATTCTCATTAAACTTTCCTGGCAAACTTTTATCTAAAAGTTAAATGCTGGAAGATGAAAAAGTTTCTTTTTTTAAGCCCATTAATCGTAATGTTCATTTTTATTTCCG